>NZ_JBXAGX010000006.1:195395-388560 GCF_058794515.1 Roseateles sp. GW823-FHT07B05 | reverse complement strand
GGGTTGCGGGAGGTCTCGACAACCCCAGCTTCCCAAATCAGGGACGGATGAACAACCTATCGGAACGTCACAGCTAGTCGCAGCGTCAGCCCGCCTTCGGGGCGCAGCGTGACGCCCATGCGCGGCTTCGGGGGCTCGGTGCCCAGCGGTGTCAGCGTGAAGCGCTGCAGCACCAGCGCCGCGATCAGCGTCATTTCCAGCACGGCGAAGTGCTGGCCCAGGCACACGCGCGGCCCCAGGCCGAAGGGGATGTAGGCGCCGCGCGGGATCTCGTGCGGGGCTCCGGCGAGGAATCGCTCCGGCTTGAACGCCAGCGGCGCGTCGGGCCACCAGCGCGGGTCGCGGTGCAGCAGCCACGGCGTCACGCGCACCAGCGTGCGGGCCGGCAGCGTCACGCCGCCCACGGTGATGGCGCGCGTCAGCCGCCGCGTCATCATCGCGGCCACCGGCGGGTACAGCCGCATCGCCTCCTTCAGCGTGGCCGACAGGAAGGGCAGCGCGCCGGCGTCGTCCGCCGTGGGCGCGCGGCCGGCCAGCAGCGCGTCCACCTCGTCGCGGGCGCGGGCCTGCGCGTCGGGGTGGGCGGCCATCAGCCAGCTCCACCACACCAGCGCCGTCGCGCTGGTCTCGTGGCCGGCCTGGAAGCTCACCATGCACTGGTCGTACACCTCGCGGGGCGACAGCGCCTGGCCGGTCTCGTCGTCCCGCAGCGCCATCAGCCGGCCCAGCAGGTCGGTCTGGCCGCTGTCGCCGGCCTCGCCGCTGGCGCGGCGCGCGGCGATGTGGCCGCCCAGCAGCCCGTGCAGCAGTCGGCTGGCGCGGCGCTTGGCGGCCTTGCCGGGCAGCGGCAGCCAGTCGGGCAGCGTGACGGGCCAGAACATCTCCTGCAGCGCCGTCTCGCTGAGCACCTGCACCGCGTGGGCCGCGGCGGCCGTGTCGCTGCCGATGGGCGTGCTGAACAGCGTGCGCGAGATGACGTCCATCGTCAGGTGGCTGAACAGCGCGTCCATGCCCACGTCGCCCGGGTGCACCGCGTCCAGCCCCGCGGTGGCGGCCTCGGTCATCAGCGCCGCGTAGCCGGCCACGCGCTTCGGGGTGAAGGCCGGCATCAGCATGCGGCGCTGGCGCTGCCAGGTGGCGCCCTCGGTGACGAGCACGGACTGCCCCATCAGGTCGGAGAACACTTCGGGGCCGCGCTCCCAGCGCACCAGCGCGTCGGCGTGGTCGACCATGATGGCGCGCAGCAGCTCGGGGTCGAACACGTCCACGCCGCGCTCGCCGAGGATGTCCTGCGCGGCCAGGTCGCCCAGCGCCTGCTGCCGCGCGATGACGGCCAGGTAGTCGCGCCGCATGGCCATCAGCACGGGAAAGCCCCACCAGCGGCTGGGGTGGCGGGGCAGGTCGTTCCAGGTCAGTGAAGTCATGGTCGCATCGTGCGCCGGCCGCCCCGGCGGGGTCTTGAACGAATGCGACACTGGCCGCATGGACGACGTCGGCACCCGGCTCTGGCTCCCCCCGCTGTCGCTCGCGGGCTGCGTGCGGGCCGTCATGCTGCGCGACACGCGTGGCCGCGCACTGGACGGTGCGCAGCGCGAGAACTACTTCCCCGCGACGCCGCTGGTCAGCCTGTTCTGGTGGGCCCAAGGCCGCAGCGACTGGCTGCCCACGCCGGGCTTCTCGGCGCCGACGCCGGACTACGCGGACGCGCCGGTACTGTTCGGCGGCCCGTTCACGCTGCCCTCGCACACGCGCAACCCCGGCGAGATGTGGGCCTTCAAGCTGCTGATGCTGCCCGACGCGTTCATGGCGCTGACGGGCATCGCGCTGGACCGCCACGTGAACCGCATCGTCGACCCGCGCGGGCTGCTGCCGGCCGACTGGCGCGAGTGGCTGGACGCCATGTCCGCCGCGCCGGACGATGCCGCGCGGCTGCAGCTGCTGGAAGCCTTCCTCGTGCCGCGCTGGCAGGCGCTGGGCGCGCAGCAGCCGGGCCACCGCTACGCCGCCTGGAGCGAGGCGCTGGCCGTGCGCGCGGCCACCAGCGCCGCCGGCCGCAGCCTGCGCCAGCTGGAGCGGCGCATCAAGGCCTGGGCCGGCCTGCCGCTGCGCGAGCTGCGCGCCGTGTCGCGCGCCGAGCGGGCCTTCTATGCGGTGGCCGCGGCCGACGGCCAGCCCGGCTTCAACTGGGCCGACATCGCCGCCGAGACCGACTACGCCGACCAGTCCCACCTGTGCCGCGAGACGCGCCGCCTCACCGGCTTCAGCCCCGAGGACCTGCGCCGCCGCATGCAGACGGAGGAGGCCTTCTGGGCCTACCGGCTGTGGGTGGCGTGAGGACGCCCCTCGCCCAGACCCGCCCCGCTGAACGCGGACGTGTCCGGTCGGTCCCCCGAGGGGACGGCGATGCTCGCGGGGCGTGCCCCGCTCGCACATCGCCCGACGGGCCAGCTTGGGAGCGGCCCGGCGCTCGGCCCGCAAAGTTGTCGCGCCATCTCATGGCGGGTCTGCTGTGCGGCTGGGTCGGCGCGATGGCCGCGCCCGACTGCCCGCAGCCGCTGCGCATCGGCTTCAACGACACCGCGGCGCCGCCCGGCCTGCTGGGCCAGGGCGCGCGCTTCGCCGACCCGCCGGGCTGGGAAGTCACGACCGTGCGCGAGGCGCTCGCGCGGCTGGGCTGCGAGGCGGCGCTGGTGCGGCTGCCCAGCCGCCGGCTCAGCGCGTCGCTGGCCCGCGGCGACGTCGACTTCGCGCTGCTGTACGGCGTGACGCCCGAGCGGCAGCAGGCCCTGCGCTTTCCGCTGGACGCCGGCGGCCGGCCCGACGTGGCCTGGGCGCCGGTGTTCGGCCACCTGGCGCTGTTCGGCCCGGCCGGCACGCGGCCCGAGCCGGGCTGGGACGGCCAGCGCCTGGCGCCGCGTTGGCGCGTGGGCGTCATCGCCGGTTCGGTGCAGGAGATGGTCGCCCGTGAGCGCGGCTGGGCGCTGGAGCCTGTGGCCGGCGCGGACGGTGAGCTGGGCATGCTGCAGGCGCAGCGCTTCGACCTGCTGCTGACGACGCGCGAGTCGCTGACGCCCGGGCAGCGCGCGGGCCTCGTCGAGTGGACGCCGCCGGTGGCGCGGCTGGCCTACTTCATGCCCGCCTCGCCGGACTTCGTGCGGCGCCACCCGGGCTGGGCGCGCAGCTTCTGGAACGAGTTCTGCCGCGCCGTGCGCCGGCAGCAGCCGGATGTCCGCCCGGCGGAGTGCGGCATCGCGCCCGGCGCCGTAATCCGCTGAAGCCGCGCGCCACAATGGCGGTTTCGTTCATCAACGGAGACTAGAAATGTCCGATGCCATCGTCATCGTGTCCGCCGCCCGCACCCCCATCGGCGGCCTGCTGGGTGATTTCGCCGGCCTCGCCGGCTGGGAACTGGGTGCCGTGGCCATCAAGGCCGCGGTGGAGCGCGCCGGCGTGCCGGGCGACGCCGTCGACGAGGTGCTGATGGGCTGCTGCCTGATGGCTGGCCAGGGCCAGGCGCCCGCCCGCCAGGCCGTGCGCAAGGCGGGCCTGCCCGACTCCGCCGGCGCCGTCACGCTGAGCAAGATGTGCGGCTCCGGCATGCGCACGATGATGCTGGCCCACGACATGCTCAAGGCCGGCTCCGCCGAGGTCATGGTGGCCGGCGGCATGGAGAGCATGACCAACGCGCCGCACCTGATGTTCGCGCGCAAGGGCATCAAGTACGGCGCGTCCGCTGTCTACGACCACATGGCGCTGGACGGCCTGGAGGACGCCTACGAGCGCGGCAAGGCCATGGGCGTGTTCGCCGAACAGTGCGTCAGCAAGTACAGCTTCAGCCGCGAGGCGATGGACCAGTACGCGATCGCGTCCACGCAGCGCGCAAAGGCTGCCAACGAGAGCGGCGCGTTCGACTGGGAGATGGCGCCCGTCACGCTCAGCTCGCCCAAGGGCGACACCGTCGTCAAGTTCGACGAGCAGCCCTTCAAGGCCAAGCTCGACAAGATCCCCACGCTGAAGCCCGCGTTCAAGAAGGACGGCGCAATCACGGCCGCCACGTCGTCCAGCATCTCCGACGGCGCCGCCGCGCTGGTGCTGATGCGCGAGAGCACCGCGCAGGCACGCGGCCTCAAGCCCATCGCCCGCATCGTCAGCCACGCGGTGCACGCGCAGGCACCGGACTGGTTCACGACCGCCCCGGTCGGCGCCATCCAGAAGGCGCTGGCCAAGGCCGGCTGGCAGGCCGGCGACGTGGACCTGTGGGAAGTCAACGAAGCCTTCGCCGCCGTCACGATGGCCGCGATGGCCGAGTTCAAGCTGCCGCACGACATCGTCAACGTGAACGGCGGCGCGGTGGCGCTGGGCCACCCCATCGGCGCCAGCGGCGCGCGCATCGTCGTCACGCTGCTGGGCGCGCTGAAGGCCCGCGGCCTCAAGAAGGGCCTGGCGGCGCTGTGCATCGGCGGCGGCGAAGCGACGGCGCTGGCCGTCGAGATGCTCTGACCCGATGACGCGCGGCCGGCGCCGATTCCTCGCGGGACTGGCGCTGGCCGGCGTTGCCGTCGAGGCCCGGTCGCTGGTCTGCTTTGCACGGCCGCCCTGGCCGCAGGAGTTGCTGGCGGACGCCTCGGCCATCTTGCTCGGCTGGGTGGTGGACGTCGAAGACGCGCCGCCGGACCGGCTGGCGTTCACCATCGGCCGCGTGATGGTCGAGCGGTGCTTCCGCGGTGAGCTGGCCGGGCAGGTGCGGCTGGTGCTGCCCACCAGCGCCGAGCCCGGCCAGCGCCTGCTGGTGTTCGCGCATCCGTTGTCGGACGGCGAGCGCATCCGGCTGGTGACGAGGCGGCTGGATCAGCAGCACTACCAACACGTTGCGTGCCACGTGCAGCGCGAAGGCAGCTGCTCCGAGGGGCTGCCGCGGCCGGACTTCGACTTTCCCGCGCTCGGCGCGATCGAATTGCGGAACTGCTACGAATGGCCGGTGTCGAGGCTGGTGCCCGGGTCGCGAGACCCGCGCGAGCAGGAGGAACTGCTGATCCCGCAACTCGAGGCCGCGCTCGGACGTGCGCCCGCACCTCGCTAGATACTCCGCCCCGTGCGACACCTGATCCTCCTCTTCGTCGCCGCGCTGGCGGCCTACGGCCTGTGGCAGCTGGGCGGCCGCCGCAGCCTGCACCGCTGGGCGCGCCACGGCGTGCGCCTGGCGGCCATCCTTGCGGTGCTGCTGGCCGCGCTGGTGGTCGCCTATCACTCCACCGCCCTGAAGCTGCTATGACCCTCAAACCCCTGCTGCTGACCCTCGCCGCACTGCTTGCCGGCTGCACCCAGATCGACACCGGCAACGTCGGCGTGGAGCGCACGCTGGGCAAGGTCAGCACCGAGGCGCTGCCGCCCGGCATCTACCTGACGCTGTTCAAGTCGGTGGACGAGTTCACGGCCAAGGAGATCAGCTTCCAGCTGGCCGACATGACGCCCAAGAGCCGCGACAACCTGACGATGAAGGACGTCGACATCGACGTCTACTTCAAGGTCATGCCGGCGGCCATCCCGACGCTGTTCACCAAGTACCAGGGCGACGTCGTGCGCCATGCCGACGTCGTGCGTGACGGCAGCAAGGACCTCGTCATCGCCTACAGCCGCGTGTCGCGCGAGGCCCGCGAGGCGGTCTACAAGGCCATCGCCGAGATGGACGCGACGACCATGCACACCAAGCGCGCCGAGCTGTCCGAGCGCGTGCGCGCCGGGCTGCAGGCCGAGCTGGACGCGACCGACAAGGGCGCGTTCGTCGTGACGGCCGTCAACGTGCGCAACCTGCTGACCGACCCGGCCATCGAGGCCGCCATCCGCCAGCGCGCCGAGACCGACCAGGCCATCGAGCGCAAGCGCAAGGAGGTCGAGCTGGCCAAGGCGGAGGCGGAGCGCCTCGTCGTCGAGGCCGAGGGCCAGGCGCGTGCCAACCAGATCCTCAGCGCGTCGCTGACGCCGGCGCTCAAGGAGATCAAGCTCGCCGAGCTGCAGCGCGACGCGGCGCTGGCTATCGCCAACAAGGCCGGCAACACCGTGCTGCTGGGCGGTGGCGCGCAGCCGCTCATCAACGTCGGAAAGTAGAGATCGCCATGCTGGGTACCCACGACCTTGCCCTGTTCTCCGCCACCGTGCTCGTGCTGAACGCGACGCCCGGTGTCGACATGGCGCTGGCCATCGCCAGCACGCTGCGCGGCGGCTGGCGCCAGGGCGTCGCCGCGGCGGTGGGCATCATGGCCGGCTGCGTGGTGCACACGCTGGCCGCGGCCTTCGGCCTCGCCGCGCTGCTGGCCACGTCGGCCGAGGCGTTCGCCGTCGTCAAGTACGTCGGCGCGGCCTACCTGCTCTACGTCGCCTGGGGCATGGCGAAGGCCGGGCTGCGGCCCGCGGCCGCGGCGCAAGTGGCCGCGCCGCAGTCGCTGTGGCGCACGGTGCGGCAGGGCTTCTTCACGAACGCGCTGAACCCCAAGGTGGCGCTGTTCTTCCTCGCGCTGCTGCCGCAGTTCATCGACGCCGATGCGCCGGACAAGACGCTGGCCTTCCTGTTCCTCGGCGGCTGGTTCATCGTGCAGGGGCTGCTGTTCATGCTGGTGCTGGTGGCGGCCGTCGCGCCGCTGCGCCGCACTGCGCCGCGGCCCTGGCTGGGGCGCACGCTGAACCTGGGCGGCGCCGGCCTCTTCACGTTGCTGGCCGCCAAGCTGGCGGTGACCAAGCCATGAACGTCCTCATCATCGGCGCCTCCCGCGGCCTGGGCCTGGAGTTCGTGCGCCAGTACCGCGCCGACGGCGCCCGCGTGACGGCCACCGCACGCGACGACGCGGGCCTGGCCCGGCTGCAGCAGCTGGGCGCCCGCGCGCTGAAGCTGGACGTGGCGCAGGCCGCCAGCGTGTCGGGCCTGGCCTGGCTGGTCGACGGCGAGCGCTTCGACCAGGTGGTCATCAACGCCGGCGTGTTCGGCCCGCGCACCGAAGGGCTGCAAGCGCCCACCGAGGCGGACTTCGACCTCGTCATGCGCACCAACGTGCTGGGCCCCATGCGGCTGCTGCCGCAGGTGGCCGAGGCGCTGGCGCCGGGCGCCCGCGTGGCGGTGCTGTCGTCGCTGATGGGCTCCATCGCGCAGCGCAGCAGCAACGTGGCCTGGCTGTACCGGGCGTCCAAGGCGGCGGTCAACTCGGTCATGAAGGACGCTGCCCACGCGCTGGCCGGCCGGGCCACCGTCGTCAGCCTGCACCCGGGCTGGGTGCGCACCGACATGGGCGGTGACGGCGCCGACCTGGAGGCTGCTACCAGCGTGGCCGGCATGCGCGCGCTGCTGGCCGGCCTGACGCCGGCGGACTCCGGCGGCTTCTTCAATCACGACGGCCAACGCCTGCCCTGGTGAAGGGCGGCGGCGCGGCCGTCATGCGGCATGCGCTAACGTCACGGTCTTGGCACTGCGATTGCTTGGCCCCGGTGCGGGCCGGCCGGTCGCGCCGCTGCCCCCGCCCCACTGCAGGGCGCCCCCTTGGAGATTTCAATGGACACCCTTGCCGCCGACGTCGAATCCACCCCGCTGGTCAGCGTGGGTGAAACCTGCGAGCGCATCGTGCGCTTCTCGCGGGAAGACATCGCCACCTTCGCCCGCCTCACCGGCGACACCAACCCGCTGCACCACGACGTGCAGGCCGCGCAGCGCGCCCGCCACGGCGAGATCATCGCCAGCGGCCAGCAGACGACGGCGCAGCTGATCGGCCTCGTCGCCAGCCATTTCTCGCGCAGCGACGACGGCCGGGCTCGCGAGCTGCTGTGCCTGAACTTCAACTTCGCGTTCAAGGCGCCGGTGTTCGCCGAGCAGGAGCTGGTGCTGCACTGGCGCGTGTCCAGCGTGGAATGGAACACCTCGCTGGGCGGCTGGCTGTTCCATGCCGACGGCCGCGCGACGGTGCGCCACGCCCACCCCTGCGTCATCGGGCGCGGCACGCTGCTGGTCAAGACCGGGCAGGCCTGAGCCGCGCCGTCACAGCGGTTCCAGCTCGACGACGAAGCGCGAGCCGCCGTCCTCGGGCGCCTCGTGGTGCACGCTGCCGTTCATCAGGCCCAGCAGCTGGGCGCTGAGGTACAGGCCCAGGCCCGTGCCTTCCTGCGCGCGGGCGATGCCGCCTTCCAGCTGCCGGAACGGCTGGAACAGCAGCGCCCGGTGCGCCTCGGGCACGCCGGGGCCGTGGTCGCGCACGGCCAGCACGAGGCTGGTGCCGTCCAGCCGGCCGCTGATCTCGACCTCGCCGTCCGCGGAGAACTTGATGGCGTTGCCGATCAGGTTCATCAACACCTGCACCAGCTTGCGGCGGTCGCCCAGCCAGGGCAGCGGCGCCGGCATGGACAGCTTCAGCACCAGCCCGCGTGCGTCGGCCAGCGGGCGCAACTGCCCCGCCACCTCGGCGGCAAGTGCCGCCAGGTCCAGCGGCTGCACGCTCAGGTCCATGCGGCCGGACTCGATCTTGGACAGGTCCAGCAGGTCGTTGATGAGCGCCAGCAGGTGGCGGCCCGCGCTGGACACGAAGCCCAGCTGGCGCACCTGCTCGGGGCTGACCGCGCCGCTGTGGCCGCTGCGCAGCAGGTCGGTGAAGCCCAGGATGGCGTTCAGCGGCGTGCGCAGCTCGTGGCTCATGCGCGCCAGGAACTCGGACCGGGCGCGGTCCACCTCCTGCAGCCGGCGGTGCTCGGCGGCCACGCGCTCGGCGGCGCGGCGCTCGGTGAGGTCGTGCACGAAGCCGACGAACAGCGTCTCGCCATCGAGCTCGAAGCGCGAGAAGCGGATCTCCACCGACAGCTCGCGGCCATCGGCATGGCGGGCCAGCGTCTGCACGCCGCGCCAGTCCTGCCGCTTCTTGCCCGTGGCCACGTGGCGGGCCAGGCCGGTCGCGTGCGGGTTCTGCAGCGCCTCGGGCTGCATGACGGCCAGCGGCTGCCCGGTGAGGCTGCCCGGCGCATGCCCCAGCAGCGCGTGCAGCGCCGGGTTCGCGAAGCGGATGGTGCTGCCGGCGTCGATGATGACGGCGCCGTCGATGCTGGTTTCCCAGACGGATCGGAACAGCGCCTCGCTGCGCCGCACCGCCTGGTGGGTGGCCAGGTCCTCGCGGGCGCGGCGCATCACCAGCCGCGCGGCGGCCAGGCCGAACAGCAGCGCGCTGACGACCAGCGCCGCCACCAGCGCGACCGCCGTGATGCGTGACGCCACGCCCAGGCTGTCCGAGAAGCGCTGCTCCAGCGGCGTGAGGCGCGCGTCCAGCGCGAGCACGGGGGCCTGCAGCGCCGCGCGTTCTGCGGCGGGCAGTGCGCGGGCCTGCCGCGCCAGCGCGGCCAGCTCGGCGATGAGCGCATCCGCCTCGCGCCAGATGGCGACCGAATCGGCCATGTGGGGCAGCGCGCGGCAGCAGCGGTACAGCCACACCATGCCGGTCACGTCGTCGGCATGGTTGCGGCCGTCGATGAAGCCTTGCAGCGCCTCGGCGTCGTGCGCGCTGCCACGGTCCATCGCCTCGCGGGCGCGCCGGTCGGCCAGCGGCACGGCGAGCTCGCGCTCGAAGCGCTGGTACTGCGCCTCGTCGCCCGTCTGCAGGTACTGCACCAGCGCCAGCGTGGCGCTCTTCTGCGCGCGCGACCACTGGCTCTCGCCCGCCACATAGGCCCGCGCGGCCGACAGCGCCGCCACCGCCAGCAGCGCCAGGGCCCCCAGCAGCACGGCCATGCCCATCAGCAGCCACGCCACGCGCCGCGCGCCGTGCGGCAGCACGGGGGGCGGGGCGGAGGCGGAGGGGGGGCTCACCACGGCCGAGTATGCCCAGCGGCGGCTCCCCGGGGAACCCGGCGATGTGGCGGCGCTACTTCGCCGTGCCGTCCGCCGGCGGCGCCACGTCGAACGTGCCCACCAGCACCTGCTCGCCGCGGCCCGACAGGCGCAGCACGACGCGCTGGTCCTTCTGCGCGTCGGTGCCGAAGCCGGTGGCCAGCCACAGCATCAGCGTGGTGTAGGGCGACACCAGCTGCTGGCGGTGGCCGAAGAACTGCGCGCGCACCTCGTAGCGGCCCGGCTTGGCCTGGCGCAGCGAGAACTCCTCGGGGCCGTAGCCGCCGGTGAAGTCGCGCGTCATGGCACCGCCCTGGCGCGTCAGCCGGTGGCCGTAGAAGGCCTTCTCGCCGTCGGGGTCGGTCACCCACAGGTCGATGTCGGTGTTGTCGGCGTCCCAGCTCAGCACGGCGCGCAGGTCCAGCGGCAGGTTGTGGCGCAGCCGCGGGTCCACGCGCGACAGGTCCAGCCCCGGCGTGCGGGCCGCCAGCGCGTTCAGCTCGGCCAGCGCGATCAGGTCGATGTCGGCGAAGCGGCCGTCCCAGCGGCCGCTGGCCACGTCCCACAGCAGATCCACGGCACGCTGCGGCTGCGTGGGCGCGAGCGCCAGCGCGAGGTCGCGGTGCGACTGCGGCTCGTCGGGCGCCAGCTCGCGCACCCGCTCCAGCAGCGGCACGGCCAGCGCCGGCAGCTCGGCCTGCAGCAGCCGGTAGGCCAGGATGCGCAGGATGTGGCGGTTCTCCAGCTCCATCTCGGCCAGGTTGGACAGCACGCGCACGGCCAGCTCGCGCTGGCCCTTGGCGAAGAAGATCTCGGCCGCGTCGATGAAGAAGGCGGTGCTGGCGACATAGCCGGGGCGCTCGTCCAGGTAGACGGCGTAGCGGTCGGCGTCACCGGCCTCGCGCAGGCGGCGCACGTAGGGCGCGTCGGGCTCCCAGGCGCGCAGCGCGATGCTGGCGGTGCCCGCACCGGGGGCGGTGTCGTTGCGGCTGGCGCGCGAGCTGGTCACGGCCACCGACTCCAGCATCGGCGGCGGGGCGAACGCGGCGGCGATGGCCGGCGCCGGGGGCGGCGGGGCCGGCCTGGCGTCAACCGCCGGGGGCGCTGCCACGGCTGCCGGGGGCACGATGCTGACCGGCCGCGTGGGTGGCGGTGCGGCGACGCGGGCCTCGGCCACGGCGGCCACCGCAGGCGTGGGCGGCTTGGGTGCAGGAGCTGTCTTGGGGAAGTCGCGCGCCCACCAGGCCTCGCGGTCGGCGAAGCGGCGCACCAGCGACTCCAGCTGCTGGTCGCGGCCGGCCTGGCGGCGCGTGCCGAGCTGGGCCAGCTGCTGCTGGTAGGCCGCGCGCATCGCGGCGGTGGGCGGCACGATCTCGTAGCGCACGTAGTCGGCCAGTTCGTCCAGCACGATCAGCGAGGTCTCGGCGCTGAGCAGCCGGAACTGCTCGCCCAACCGGCGGATCTGTGCGCGGTGGCGCTGGCGGTCGGCCTCCAGCTCGGCCACGCGCAGCTCGGCCCAGCGGCGGGCGGCCAGCGGCAGCGTGGCGTCGTCGGCCGCGGCTGTGGCCGGTGAGGGGGCTTTCAGCAGCAGCTGGCGCTGGCTGCGCCGGCCCTGGGCGTCCACAAGCGTCAGCGTGACGCGGGCCTCGGGTGCCGTCAGCCGCGCGGCGATGACGAGGCGGCCGTTCTCGGGGTGGATGGACTGGGCCACCAGCTCGTCGGCACCCACGGCGCTGAGGTCCGCGAGGCGCAGCCCGGGCCGCGTCAGCGCGGCCAGCGCCGCGGTGGTGTCCAGCGCGTTCAGGTCGACGAGCCGGCCGCCGCCGGCCTCGGCCAGCCGGCGCAGCCGCGCCAGGTCGGCGCGCTGCGCGGCGTTGATGGCGAACACCGGCCCTGCCGGAGGCGTGGCGCCGTCGCCCGGCCAGTTGGCCAGGCCGTCGCTGAACAGCAGGCTCAAGCTCTGGCCGCCGCTGCGCGCGTCCGCCAGGCCGGCGGCCCAGGCGGCCGGGCTGCTGGCGCCGTCGTAGGCCAGCTTTTCCAGCGTGCGGCGCAGCGCGGCCCAGTCGCCACCGCGCACGTCGAAGGCCTGCGCGGGCTCGGCCACGTCGCGGGCGACGACCAGCCGCACGCGCACGTCGCGCGCCGCGGCGAAGAGGGCGTCCAGTAGCGCGAACTCGCGGGCGTGGTCGCGGCTGGCGCCGGAGCCGGAGGCGTCCCACGCGATCTGCAGCTCGCGCGGCAGCCGCGGCGTGGCCCGCGTGTCGGCCGCGGCGATCTCGGCGTAGGCATAGGCACGGTCGTCGTGCGTCTGCACGACGACCGGCTCGCCGTCCGTCGCTGCCCAGCTCAGCGCCAGCGGCTCGCGGGGCCGCCAGTCGCGGCGCTGCACGCGCAGCGAGGCCTCGTCGCCGCGCGTGAAGGTCTCGGCACCGGCCAGCGCGCCGGCGGGCTGCGGGCGGGTGGCGCCGCGCAGGTCCAGCCGGGCGTCGAACTGCGCCACCGGCTGGCCGAAGTCCAGCGGCAGCCGGTACTGCACGCGGCCCTGCGCGCCGGGCTGCAGCGTCTCGGCAATCTGCAGCTGCACGCGGCGCTCGCCGCCGGCCGGCACGGGGTAGATGCGCAGCTTGAAGTTGTTGCCGGCGGTGCGCTCCAGCAGCGCCGGGTCGACGCGGCGGCGCGAGATGTCGTCGAACACCTGGCGGCCCTTGTCCTTGGGCACCGGCACGGCGCCCACCATTTCGCCGCGCACGTCCAATGCGAAGCCGGTGACGCTCTGGCCGTCGGCCAGCGGGAACTCCAGCGTGGCCTCCAGCTGCCGCGGGTTGGGGTTGCGCACGACCAGCTCGATGCGCGTCTGCGCCTGCGAGCCGGCCAGCAGCGCCTGCACGTCCACGCGCTGCAGCGTCAGCGGCTGGCCGGCGTCGGGCACGAGGAGGCGTGGCTGTGGCGGCAGCGCCGGGCTCAGGGCATGCGCCGCCGGGCCGGCGAGCGCGAGCAGCAGTGTCAGCGAGCGAAGCGTCAGGGATTGCGTCATGGACCTTCCGTTCAGACCAGCCAGGGCGGCGCCGGACAATACCGCACCCCCGCAACACGGAAAGCAACACCCATGCTTCTCTCCGAAGACCACCTCGCCGTGCAGGACGCCATCCGCGCCTACGTGCTGGCCGAGATCGCCCCCCATGCCGCGGCCTGGGACAAGCAACACCATTTCCCCGTCGAGCAGCTGAAGGGCCTCGCCGCGCTGGGCTGCTACGGCGTGGCCGTGCCCACCGAGTGGGACGGCGCCGGGCTGGACTACCTGGCGCTGGCCGTCATCCTGGAAGAAATCGCCGCCGGCGACGGTGGCACCAGCACGGTCGTCAGCGTCAACAACTGCCCGGTCTGCTCCATCCTGATGAGCTTCGGCAATGCCGACCAGAAAGAGCGCTTCCTCAAGCCGCTGGCGCGCGGCGACATGCTGGGCGCGTTCTGCCTGACCGAGCCGCACGTCGGCTCCGAGGCCGGCGGCCTGAAGACCACCGCCACGCGAGTCACTGACGAACAGGGCGACGCCTACGTGCTCAACGGCGTCAAGCAGTTCATCACCAGCGGCAAGCACGGCGACGTGGCCATCGTCATGGCCGTCACCGACAAGGCCGCCGGCAAGAAGGGCATCAGCGCCTTCCTCGTGCCCACCGCCACACCCGGCTACACGGTGGCGCGCATCGAGGAGAAGATGGGCCAGCACAGCAGCGACACGGCGCAGATCCTGTTCGAGAACTGCCGCGTGCCCGCCGCCAACCGGCTGGGCGACGAGGGCCAGGGCCTGAAGATCGCGCTGTCGGGCCTGGAGGGCGGGCGCATCGGCATCGCGTCGCAAGCGGTGGGCATGGCCCGCGCGGCCTTCGAGGCGGCGCTGCGCTACAGCCAGGACCGCGTCACCTTCGGCCAGCCCATCTTTCAGCACCAGGCGGTGCAGTTCAAGCTGGCCGACATGGCGACGCAGATCGAGGCCGCGCGCCAGCTGATCTGGCATGCCGCCAGCCTGAAGGACGCCGGCCGGCCCTGCCTGAAGGAAGCGGCCATGGCCAAGCTGTTCGCCAGCGAGATGGCCGAGCGCGTCTGCTCCGACGCCATCCAGATCCACGGCGGCTACGGCTACCTCAGCGACTTCCCCGTCGAGCGCATCTACCGCGACGTGCGCGTGTGCCAGATCTACGAGGGCACGAGCGAGGTGCAGAAGATCCTGATCGGGCGGGCGCTGGCCTGAGCTGGATCAAGGGCGGTTCCGATGTCGTGAAACTTCCACGCGGCGGCCGCCCACGCCGCGCTAAATTGGGTCTTCCCCTCAGCCGAAGGAGACCGTCTCGATGTTCGCCAACCTCTCGATCGCCCAGCGCCTGGCTCTCTACCTGGGGCTGTCCGTCGCGCTGCAGGTCTACGTCATCGCCGGCGTGCTGTATGGCATGCCGGCCGGCTGGCTCATCGGCGGCTGCCTGGTGCTGGGCGGGCTGATCGCCTTCGTCTATCTGGACGGCGCCAAGAGCGTCGGCACCTTCCTGACCGACCTGCTCAGTGGCGCCCACCGCATGAGCGACGGCGACCTGCGCGAGGACATCCCGCTGCGCGGCAACTCCAGCGCGCGGGCCGGCATGTCGGCGCTCGTGAAGCTGCAGGACACGCTGCGCAACATGATGAGCACGCTGCGCGACGGCGCCGAGCAGGTCAACACGGCGGCCACCGAGATCGCGGCCGGCAACCTCGACCTGTCGCAGCGCACCGAGCAGGGCAGCGCCGACCTGCAGCAGGCCGCCAGCTCCATGCGGCAGATGACCGAGGCCGCGCGCCACAGCAGCGAGGCGATGGACGAGGCCAGCGCGCTGGCGCAGAGCACGTCGCTCCAGGCGCGCGAGAGCGGTGGCGTGGTGCTGAATGCGGTGGACGCGATGAATGGCGTCAGCCAGAGCAGCCGCAAGATCGCCGACATCATCGGTGTCATCGACGGCATCGCGTTCCAGACCAACATCCTGGCGCTGAACGCGGCCGTCGAGGCGGCGCGTGCCGGCGAGCAGGGCCGTGGCTTCGCCGTCGTCGCGAGCGAGGTGCGGCACCTGGCGCAGCGCAGCGCCGAGGCGGCCAAGGAGATCAAGACGCTGATCGGCGCCAGCGTGGAGCAGGTGGATGCCGGCTCGCGCCTCGTCAACGACGCCGGCACGCAGATGCAGGACGTCGTCGCCAACGTGGAGCGGGTGGCCCACCTCATCAAGGACGCCACCGAGCTGGCCCGCACGCAGAGCGCCGGGCTGCGCGAGATCGCCGACTCGGTGGACCGGCTGGACCAGTCCATGCAGCAGAACGCCGCGCTGGTGGAGGAGGGCGCCGCCGCGGCCGAGAGCCTGAAGTCCCAGGCCGGCCGGCTCAACGAGCTGGTGGGCCGCTTCAGGACCCGCTGAGCGAGCCGAACGCGCGGTCCAGCACCTCGCTGGACGCCACCAGCGCCTCGCGCTCGGCGCGGTCCATCGCCGGCGCCGTGACGGGCCGGGCGCCGCCCGCGCCCACCAGCGCCGGCAGCGACAGCGCGATGCCGTCGTCCTGCACGCGGCTGACCGGCAGCAGCCGCTGCTCGTCGTTGACGATGCAGCCGATCAGCTCCGCCGTCACGAGACCGATGGCGTGGTTGGTGGCGCCCTTGCGGCGGATGACCTCGTAGGCCGCGCGGCGCACCGCCTGGGCCAGCGCCGGCTCCTCGTCCACGCGCCAGCCGGGCCAGTCGCGCAGCGCCACGCCGCCCACCCGCGCGGCCGACCACAGCGGCACCGACGAGTCGCCATGCTCGCCCACCACCAGCGCATGCACGGACTGCGGCGACACGCCCAGCTTCACCGCCAGCCGCTCGCGCAGCCGCGCCGTGTCCAGCAGCGTGCCGGTGCCGATGACGCGCTCCGGCGGCAGCCCGCTGGCCGCCTGCACGACGCGGGTCAGCACATCCACCGGGTTGGTGACGACGAGCACGATGCCGGGGAAGCCCGCCAGCGCGCGGCCGACGCCGGCGGCGATGCGTGCGTTGTCGCGCAGCAGGTCCAACCGGCTTTCGTCCGGCCGGCCGTTGCGGCCCGCGGCCAGCACGACGATGTCGGCCTCGCGCATCTGCGCCAGCGGCACGGCGCGCACGTCGCAGGCCGGGTAGAAGGCGGCGCCGTCGGCCAGGTCCATGGCCTCACCCTCGGCGACGTCGCCGCGCTGGTCGTTCAGCCAGAGTTCGCCGGCGTGGCCGGCCAGCAGCGTGGAGAAGGCGACGCTGGTGCCGACCCAGCCCGTGCCGATGATGCCGATGCGTGCTTTCATGCGCCCAGTATGGATGCTCGCGGCCCTGGTTATCCTGCCGCCCCATGTACGCGACCTTCTTCGGCCTGCGGCAAGCGCCGTTCTCGATCGCGCCGGACCCGCATTACCTGTTCATGAGCGAGCGCCACCGCGAGGCGCTGGCCCACCTGCTGTACGGCCTGGACGGCGGCGGCGGCTTCGTGCTGCTGACCGGCGAGATCGGCGCCGGCAAGACCACCGTGTGCCGCTGCTTCCTGGAGCAGATCCCGGCGAACTGCAACGTCGCCTACATCTTCAACCCCAAGCTCACCGTCCACGAGCTGCTGCAGGCGATCTGCGACGAATTCCACGTGGCCGTGCCGGCCGGCGCGCTGACGGTGAAGGACTACGTCGACCCGCTGAACGCCTTCCTGCTGGCCCAGCACGCGGCCGGGCGCAACAACGTGCTCATCATCGACGAGGCGCAGAACCTGTCGGCCGACGTGCTGGAGCAGTTGCGCCTGCTGACCAACCTGGAGACGGCCGAACGCAAGCTGCTGCAGGTGGTGCTGATCGGCCAGCCGGAGCTGCGCGACATGCTGGCGCGGCCCGAGCTGGAGCAACTGGCGCAGCGCGTCATCGCGCGCTTCCACCTCGGCGCGCTGTCCGAGGCCGAGACGGCGCAGTACATCCGCCACCGCCTCACCGTGGCCGGCCTCACCGGCGCGCTGCCGTTCGACGGCCGGGCGCTGCGCCTCATCCACCAGCTCACGCGCGGCGTGCCGCGCCGCATCAACCTGCTGTGCGACCGTGCGCTGCTGGGCGGCTACGCGGGCGGGCAGGCACAGGTGGGCGCTGCCATCGTGCGCCAGGCCGCGGCCGAGGTGTTCGACACCCGGCCCGTGCGGCGTCGCCGGCGCGGGTGGCGGCCGGCGGCCATCGGCGTGGCCGTGGCGTCCGCGGCCATTGCCGGCGCGGGGCTGACCTGGGCGCTGCAGAAGCATTGGCAGGCCGGTCGGGCGCAGAAGGCGGCCGCCGTCGCGGCAGCGGCCTCCGCCGCTTCAGCGCCGGCCAGCGCGGCCTCGGCCGCCGCGCCTGCCGCCAGTGCGGCTTCCCAGCCTGCGCCCGCCGCGAGCGCGCCCGAGCCGCTGCAGCTGGCCGACTGGGCGCCGCGCGACGGCGACGCCTGGGCCGCGCTGGCGCAGCGCTGGGGCCTGCCGCTGCCGCCCCAGGCCGACCCCTGTGCCACCGCCGCGCAGCGCGGCCTGCAGTGCTACCGCAGCGGCAACGGCAGCCTGTCGCTGATCCGCCTGATGGACCGCCCCGTGCTGCTGACGCTGCAGCGCCCGGGCCAGCCCGCCGCGCTGGCCGCGCTGGTGGGGCTGGACGGCCCGCACGCCACGCTGCTGGTGGAAGGCCGGCCGCGCCGCGTCGCGCTGGCCGAGCTGGCACCGGCCTGGCGCGGCGAGTTCACGACCTTCTGGCGCGTGCCGCCGGGCTATGCCAGCCGGGGCGAGAGCATGGGCCCGCTGCGCGACTGGATGGCGGCGCAGCTGGCCGGCGTCGCGGGCGCGTCCGCGCCGGCGCAGCGGCCCGGCCTGGCCGAGCTGACCCGCCAGGTGCAGGCCTTCCAGGCCAGCCAGGGCCTGCAGCCGGACGGCCGCGTGGGCCCCGTCACGCTGATGCAGATCAACCGCGCCGCCGGCGTGCCCGAGCCGCATCTCGACGCGGCGCGCTGAACGCGAGAGACCACCATGTCCTACATCCTCGACGCCCTGCGCCGTGCCGAAGCCGACCGCGAACGCGAGCGCGGCCAGGTGCCGGGCCTGCACACCGCGCCGCCCGGCACCGCGGCCGCGCGCGGCACCAGCCCGCGCCGCTGGGGGCCCTGGGCGGGCGCCGGCCTGCTGCTGCTGGCCGGCATCGGCGCCGGCAGCTGGTGGGCCGGCGCTGCGCGCGATGCCGCCGTGCCGCCACCGGCCCCCGCGGCGCCGTTGCCCGCGGCACCGGCGCCCGCGCCGGTCACTCAGCCCGCACCCGCGCCCGCCCCGGTGCCGTCGGCCCCGCCGGCGTCCGCTTCGCCCTATCTGCCGCCCGCACCGCCGCCAGTGCCGGTGCCCGTGGCTACCGCGCCGGCACCCGCGCCGCAGGCCCCGCCGCCGGTGCCGGCCGCCGAGGCGCCCATTCCGCGGGTGGCCGAGCTGCCCGAGAACCTGCGCCGCGAGCTGCCCAGGCTGGTCATCAGCGGCGCGGTCTATTCGGACGACCCGGCCAGCCGCTTCGTCATCATCAACGGCGAGGTCATGCGCGAGGGCGGCAAGCCCGGCGCCGACCTGGTGCTGGAGAAGATCGGCCCGCGCGAGCTGGTGCTGCGCTTCAGGGGGCAGCGCTACCGGCAGCCGGTCTGAGGGGCTGCGCCGGCGGGCGTTCGCGCAGCGTCTGCGTGGCGGCCGGTGCCGGCTGCGGGCAGCGCACCGTCAGCTCGGCCACCGGCCGGCGGTCGATGACCGGGCGGGGATGGTGGAAGCACAGCATGGCCGCCCCGCCTCACTGGATGGCCGACGCCCAGCGGCCGAAGCGCGGCGCCAGGCGCCAGCCGTCCTCGCCCAGCCAGTCGGCCGCCACCAGCACATGGTGGGCTCGGCCGATGAGGCGCTCGCGCGGCACGGTGCCGATGAAGCGCGAGTCCTCGCTGTTGTCGCGGTTGTCGCCCAGCATGAAGTAGCGGCCCGGCGGCACGGTGAACTCGGCCATGTCGCGCCGCGCGGCCAGCGCCGGCAGCCACTGCACGGCGTGTGGGTGGCCGGCGAGGTCTTCGGTCTGGCGCACGGCGTCCACCACCCAGCCGGGGGCCACCGTCTCGCCGTGCGTGCGCGCGCCGGCGTAGCCCAGCGGCTGGCCGTTCAGCACGACGACGTCACCCTGCATCGCGACACGGTCACCCGGCAGGCCCACGATGCGCTTGATGAGCCGCGTGCCGTCCTTGGGCGAGCTGAACGTGACGACGTCGCCGCGGCGCGGCTCAGCCAGCGGCAGTAGCACCACGTCGGTCAGCGGCAGCTTGAGGTCGTAGGCCAGCCGGTTGACGAGCACCACGTCGCCCTCCAGCAGCGTGGGCCGCATGGACGCCGACGGGATGGGGTTCCAGTCCGCCACGGCGGTGCGGAACACCGCCAGGCCCAGCATGAAGAGGAGAAAGCCGCGGTGGGCCTTGAGGGTGTGCAGCAGAGGTTTCATGTCGCCATGGTCCATGCCGGCGCGTGGCTGCGGCCCTGCCGGCGGGCGAATGGCAGCCCGGGCCGTGCGAATGGCGGATGGGGCGTGCGGCCGCGGGCTTATCGTGGCGACCCCATCAGGAGAAATGCCGACGTGAACCCCGCCGCCTCATCCCGCCATTCCCGGCTGTCCCAGGGCCTCGGGCTGGCCGGGTGGCTCGCGGTCACGTTCGTGGCCGCCGCTGCCGGGGCGGTGGCGTCCCTGGACGCGCCGGTCTTCTACGGCCAGTTGGACAAGCCCGGCTGGGCGCCGCCGGCCTGGGTGTTCGGGCCGGTCTGGTCGGTCCTGTACACGCTGATCGGCATGGCGGCCTGGCTGGTGTGGCGGGAGCGGCCGTCGCGGCGTGTGGGTGGCGCGTTGGCGCTGTACGTCGCGCAACTGGTGGCCAACGCGCTGTGGTCGTGGCTGTTCTTCGGCTGGCACCAGGGGGCGCTGGCGTTTGCCGAGGTGCTGCTGCTGTGGCTGATGATCGCCGCCACCGGCGCCGCGTTCTGGCGCCTACACCGCGGCGCGGCGCTGCTGTTGCTGCCTTACCTGGCGTGGGTCAGTTTCGCCTCGGCGTTGACCTGGGCCGTCTGGCAGCGCAACCCCGGCCTGCTGTAGGCGCCGGATGGGGCGCCGCCGGGGACCCCGACGGTAAACTCCCTCGATGCCCTTTTTGCTCGCCCTCGACAGCTCCACCGACACGATGGCCCTGGCCCTCGTGACGCCGGAGCAGACGAAGGTGTTCGAGGCGGCCGGCGGCGCCCAGGCCTCGGCGCGCCTGCTGCCCGAGATCCGGGCCTTGCTGGCCGGTGCCGGCGTGGCCATGGATGACCTGGACGCCATCGCCTTCGGCCAGGGGCCCGGCGCGTTCACCGGCCTGCGCACCGCCTGTGCCGTCGCCCAGGGCCTGGCCTTCGGGCTGGGCAAGCCCGTGCTGGCCGTCGACAGCCTGATGCTGGTGGCCGAGGACGCCCGCGCGCAGGGCGCCGGCGACGACGTCTGGGTGGCGATGGACGCCCGCATCGGCGAGATCTACGCGGCCCGCTACCGTTGGGCCGGCGGCGCCTGGCAGGTGATCGAAGCACCGGCGCTCTATGCGCCCGACGCGCTGGCCGCCCACTGGGGCCAGCCGGCCGCCGTGGCCGGCACCGCGCTGACCGAGTACGCCGCGGTGCTGGGCACGCTGGCCAACGCGTGGCCGCAGGCCCGCTCCCGCGCTGCCGCGCTGGCCGCGCTGGCGCAGGCGGCCTGGCAACGCGGCGAGACGCTGGACGCCGCCGACGCGCTGCCCGTCTACGTGCGCGACAAGGTGGCGCTGACGACGGCCGAGCGCGAGCAGAAGGCCCTGGCGTCATGAGTGCCCAACTGGACTGCGCCCAGCCGCCCTGGGAAGCCGACGGCATGCGCGTGCCCGACCTGACCGAGGTCCTGGCCGTCGAGCGCCAGGCCTATCCGGTGCCGTGGACGCACGGCAACTTCGTCGACTCGCTGGCCGCCGGCTATCCGGCCGAGGTGCTGCGCGGCCCGCGGGCCCGAGCCCACGCCGGGCCGCCCCAAGTGGGCTTGACCCCCTCGGGGGGCGGGCCGGGTGTAGCCCGGCCCTGGGGGCATTCGGAACTGCTGGGCTACTGGGTGGCGATGCCGGGCGTGGACGAGTTGCACCTGCTCAACATCACCGTGGCGCCGGCCTGGCAGGGGCGCGGCCTGGCCGTGGCCATGCTGGACCGCCTCGTCGCCGCCTGCCGCCAGCGTGGCCTCATGCAGCTGTGGCTGGAGGTGCGCGTCGGCAACGAGCGGGCGCGCGAGGTCTACCGCCGCTACGGCTTCGCCGAGGTCGGCAAGCGCCGCGCGTACTACCCGGTGACCGAGGGGCCGCGCGAGGATGCGGTGCTGATGAGCCTGATGGTGGCGGCATGACGGGCGAGGGGCTGGCATGACCTGGGACGAGCGCCAACGGGCCATGCTGGCCGAGATGGGCTTCCGGCTGCCGCCGCGCGCGGTCGAGGCCGCCGCGGCCGATGAGCCCGAGGGCAGCGACGTCGCCGTCGCCGAACGCGCCCCGTCGCCCGCGCCGGTGGTGGCGCGCGCACCGGTGGCCGCGCCGGCGGCCGCACCGATCGCTGCACCTGTTGCGGCGCCAGTTGCCGCACCGGTCGCGTCGCCGCGCGTGGCCGCGCCCGTGCCTGCCAGCTTCGCAGACCTGGACGGTGCCGCGCTGCGCGAGGCCGTCGCCACCTGCCGTGCCTGCGGCCTGTGCGAGCAGCGCCGCCACGCCGTCTACGGCAACGGTGCCGTGCAGCAGGCGCAGTGGCTGGTCGTCATGGATCCGCCCGACGAGGCCGACGACGCCTCCGGCGAGGCGCTGGGCGGTGACGCCGGCCGGCTGCTGGACCGCATGCTGCTGGCCGCCGGTCACACCCGCCAGGGCGAGGCCGCCACCGCGTTCGTGACGCCCATCGTCAAGTGCCGCCCGCCCCGCGGCCGCGCGCCGCAGCCGGCCGAGCTGGACGCCTGCGAGGCCGTGCTGGCCCGTCAGGTGGCGCTGCTGCAGCCCCGGCTCGTGCTGGCCATGGGCCTGCAGGCCGCGCGCCGGCTCACGGGCCTGGCTGAGCCGCTGGGCAGGCTGCGCGGCCGCGTGCACCAGTGGCAGGGGCTGCCGGTGGTGGTGACCTACCCGCCGGCCTACCTGCTGCGCTCGCCCGCCGACAAGGCCGGTGCCTGGGACGACCTGCGCCTGGCGATGCGGACGACGTCGTGAGCGTGCTCGACAACGCCGACCTCGAACGCCAGGCGCTGGACGCCGCGCGTTTCCGCATGCTGGCCGACCACGTGCCGGCCTGGATCGCGCTGTACGGCGCGGCGGACCACCACTGCCTGTTCGCCAACCGCGGCTATGCCGAGGCGTTCGGGCTGACGCAGGACTCCATCATCGGCCTGCACTTCAGCGACATCGTCGGTGCGGCCGCCTACGAGCAGGTGCGGCACTGGGTGGACCAGCTGGTGCGCGAGCTGCGGCCCGTCGTTTACGAGCGCGAGCTGGTGCAGCCGGGCGGCGAATGGGCCTGCCTGGAGATCCACCTGATCCCGCAGTTCGACGAGGCCGGCGTGCTGATGGGCAGCTGGGTGCTGGTCTACGACATCACCCGCCACCGCCTGGCCGAGCGGCGCCTGCGCGAGTCCGAGGCGCGGCTGCACAAGTTCATGCAGGCCACCGTGGAGGGCATCCTGTTCCACCGCGACGGCTACATGACCGACGTGAACCAGCGGCTGTGCGCGATGACGGGCTGGCCGGCCGAGGCGCTGATCGGCCAGCATGTGCTGTCCTACGTCGTCGACGACGAGCTGGCCAAGGTGCGCGAGGTGATGATGCAGGCGCAGGAGCTGCGCTACGAGACGGCCATCAAGCACCGCGACGGCTCGCGCGTCCCGGTGGAGCTCATCATGCGCACCATCGAGCATGACGGCGAGAAGCTGCGCATGGCCGTCGTCCGCGACATCAGCGACCGGCTGGACAGCGAGGCCCGCATCCAGCACCTCGCCCACCACGATTCGCTGACCGGCCTGCTCAACCGCGCCGCCTTCATGGAGCGCATGGGCGGCTTCCTGAAGCGCGCGCAGCGCCACGGCGAGATGCTGGCGCTGCTGTTCATCGACCTGGACAACTTCAAGCGCGTCAACGACTCGCTGGGTCACCTCGAAGGCGACCAGGTGCTGACGACCGTGTCCGAACGCATCATCGGCGCGCTGCGCGGCAGCGACCTGGTGGGGCGCTTCGGCGGCGACGAGTTCGTCGTGCTGCTGACCGACCTGACGACGCGCGCCGACATCATCGTCGTGCTGGAGGCGCTGCTGTCCGTCGTCGAGGTGCCGGTGAAGGCCGACGGCCGCGCGCTGTCCGTCACGCCGTCCATCGGCGTGGCCGTGTTCCCGGACGACGGCCGCCAGGCCGACGAGCTCATCCAGCATGCCGACACGGCCATGTACCGTGCCAAGGCCCGGGGCCGTGCGACCTACCAGTTCTTCGAACCGGCGCTGGCCGAGACGGCCTATGCCGACCTCGTGCTGGAGGCCGAGCTGGCGCAGGGGCTGACGCGCAACGAG
This sequence comes from Roseateles sp. GW823-FHT07B05, assembly GCF_058794515.1. Lineage (NCBI taxonomy): Bacteria > Pseudomonadati > Pseudomonadota > Betaproteobacteria > Burkholderiales > Sphaerotilaceae > Roseateles > Roseateles sp. GW823-FHT07B05. The sequence goes on along the minus strand of NZ_JBXAGX010000006.1, from coordinate 365,069 downwards.
TTCGAGCTGTTCTTCCAGCCGCAGGTGGAGGCGACGACGGGCCAGCTCTCCGGCGCCGAGGCGCTGCTGCGCTGGCGCCACCCGCAGCGCGGGCTGCTCAGCCCCGACGCGTTCATCTTCGTCGCTGAGCGACACCGGCTGATGCTGGCGCTGGGCGAGTGGGTCATGCGCGAGGCCGCGGCCACCGCGCGGCGCTGGCGCGAGCAGGGCATCACGCAGGGCCACGGGCCGATGCGCATCGCCGTCAACCTGTCGCGCATGCAGTTCAACCTGGACGGCTTTGCCGACACGGTGAAGCACGTGCTGGAGGAGTCCGGTGCGCAGGGCCAGTGGCTGGAGCTGGAGCTGACGGAGCGCATGCTGATCGAGGACATCGAGCACGCGCCCGCCACGCTGGCGCAGCTGCGCGCGATGGGCCTGACCGTGTCGGTGGACGACTTCGGCACCGGCTACACCTCGCTGGCCCACCTGACCGAGCTGCCGCTGGACAAGCTCAAGATCGACCAGAGCTTCACCGCCCGCCTGCCCGACGACGTCGGCGCGCAGGCCATCACGCGCGCCATCGTGCAGATGGCCGTGGGCCTGGGCCTGACCGTCACCGCCGAGGGCGTGCGCAGCGCCGCGCAGTGGCAGCTGCTGGCTGCCTGGGGCTGCCAGCAGTTCCAGGGCGAGCTGGTGGGTTCCCCCATGTCGGCCGGTGACTTCGAGGCCTGGGTCAAGGCCCGTTGAGGTGGCCGGCGAGAATGGCCCATGTCCGCGCCTGATCCGTCCTCGTCGCTGCCGGCCCTGATCCGGCAGGCCATCGCCAACGCCGACGGCTGGCTGCCCTTCGACTGCTTCATGGCCATGGCTTTGTACGAGCCCGGCCTGGGCTACTACACCGGCGGCCGGCGCAAGTTCGGCCTGTTGCCGTCGCAGGGCTCCGACTTCGTCACCGCGCCCGAGATGTCGCCGCTGTTCGGCCGCGCGCTGGCCCGCCAGGTGGCGCAGGCGCTGCGCGCCAGCGGCTGCACCGACGTGATGGAGTTCGGCGCCGGCTCCGGCGCGCTGGCCGCGCACCTGATTGCCGAGCTGGATGCGCTGGGCGCCGGCCTGGCGCGCTACCGCATCGTCGAGCTGTCGGCCGAGCTGCGCGAGCGCCAGCGCGAGCGGCTGGCCGCGTGGGCCGACCGCGTCGAGTGGCTGGACGCGCTGCCCGAGCACATCGACGCCGTCCTCGTCGGCAACGAGGTGCTGGACGCGATGCCCGTGCAGCTGATCGCGTTCGACGGCCAGACCTGGCGCGAGCGCGGTGTCGTCGCGGCCGGCGAGGGTTTCGCGTTCGCGGACCGCGACAGCATGCTGCGCCCGCCGCTGGAGACGGGCTTCGTACCCGACACCGTCACCGAGATCCATCCGCAGGCCGAGGCCTTCACGCGCACGCTGGCGCGCAAGCTGCGGCGCGGCGCGGCCTTCTTCATCGACTACGGCTTCCCCGAGGCCGAGTACTACCACCCGCAGCGCCGCGGCGGCACGCTGATGTGCCACCAGGGCCACCTGGCCGACGCCGACCCGCTGGTGGCCGTGGGCGACAAGGACATCACGGCGCACGTCAACTTCACCGGCATCGCGCTGGCCGGGCAGGACGCCGGCCTCGTCGTGCTGGGCTACACCAGCCAGGCCAATTTCCTGCTCAACTGTGGCATCGCCGAGCTGCTGCAGGGCGCCAGCCTCGGCGAGCGCGCGATGGCGCACCGCCTGCTGGCCGAGCACGAGATGGGCGAGCTGTTCAAGGTGGTGGGCTTCGCGCCGCTGAATGCGCCGTTCGACGCCATCGGTTTTGAACGCGGAGACCGGTCCCACAAACTCTGAAGGAGTGCGGGCATGAAGGCCTGGTGGTTGCTGCTGCTGTGTGCGCCGGCGCTGGCGCAAGACCTGAACGCCGGCCGGCAACTGGCCGCCACCTGCGCCAACTGCCACGGCACCCACGGCCGCCCGCGCGGCACCGCGCTGCCGCCGCTGGCCGGCATGAAGGCCGACGTGATGCTGGAACTGCTGGACGACTACCGCAGCGGCCGCCAGCCGGGCACCGTGATGCCGCAGATCACCAAGGGCTACACGGAAGCGCAGCTGCGCCTCGTGGCGGCCTATTTCTCGTCACTCCCTGCCGCGCAGGCCAAGCCATGATCGGGCGCCGTCACCTCGTGGCGGCAGGCGGCCTTGCGCTGGCGGGCTGCGCGACGACCCGCAGCACGGCGCGGCTGGGCCGCGTCGTCGTCGTGGGCGGCGGCTTCGGCGGCGCGACGGCGGCGCGCTACCTGAAGCTGTGGGGCGGTGCCGACGTCGACGTGACGCTGGTGGAGCGCCACGAGGGCTTCATCTCCTGCCCGATGTCCAACCTCGTCGTCGCCGGCGTGCGCGAGCCGCTCAGCATCGCGCACGGCTACGCGGGCCTGGAGGCGCAGGGCGTGCAGCGCGTGCGCGGCGACGTCGTCGCCATCGACCCCGCGGGCAGGACCGTGCGCCTGGCCAGCGGCGACACACTGCACTGGGACCGCCTCGTGCTGGCGCCGGGCATCGCCTTCACGCTGGACGGCATCCCCGGCCTCGCCGCGGCCTACGACAGCGGCCGCGCCGTGCACGCGTGGCAGGCCGGCGCGCAGACGCTGGCGCTGCGCCGCCAGCTGGCCGACCTGCCGGACGGCGGCGTCGTGCTGATGAGCATCCCCAAGGCGCCGTACCGCTGCCCGCCCGGGCCGTACGAGCGCGCCTGCCTGATCGCGTCCTTCCTGCGCCGTGCCAAGCCGCGGGCCAAGCTGCTGCTGCTGGACGCCAACCCCGAGGTGCAGAGCAAGAAGGCGCTGTTCGAGCGCGCGTTCGCTCAAGCGCACGCCGGCGTGCTGGAGTACCGGCCCAATGCCGAGCTGAAGGAGGTCGCCGGCAGCGTCGCGCGCTTCGAGTTCGAGGATGTGAAGGCCGACGTGCTGAACCTGATCCCGCCGCAGCGCGCGGGTGATCTGGCGAAAGACTTCGCCAACGTGAACCGCCGCTGGGTGGGCGTGGACTGGCTGACGATGCAGGCGCAGGTGGCGCCGGGCGTGCACGTGGTGGGTGACGCGCTGATGTCCGCGCCCGGCATGCCCAAGTCGGGCCACCTCGCCAACCAGCAGGCCAAGGTGGCCGCGGCGGCCGTGCTGGCGCTGCTGAAGGGCGAGGCGGTGAACCCGGCGCCCGTGGTGATGAACACCTGCTACAGCTTCACGACGCCGACCGAGGCCATGCACGTGGCGTCGGTGCACCAGTACGACGCCGCCGAGAAGACGATGAAGCCGGTGCCCGGCGCGGGCGGCGTGTCGGCCGCGGCCAGCGCTCAGGAGGCCGCGTTCGCGCTGGGCTGGGCCGAGAACATCTGGGCCGACACCCTCGCGTTGTGACTTACCAGGCGCCGGTGTTGGGCATCGACGCCCACGGCTCGGCCGGTGCCAGCGCGGGGCCGCGCTGCAGCAGCTCGATGGAGATGCCGTCGGGCGAGCGCACGAAGGCCATGCGGCCGTCGCGCGGCGGGCGGTTGATGAGCACGCCGTGGTCGACGAACTTCTGGCAGGCGGCGTAGATGTCGTCCACCGCGTAGGCCAGGTGGCCGAAGTTGCGACCACCGGTGTAGACCTCGGCCTTGCCGTCGGCGTCGGGCCAGTTGTAGGTCAGCTCGACCTGGGCGTCCTCGTCGCCCGGGGCTGCCAGGTAGACCAGCGTGAAGCGGCCGGCCTCGTGCTCGGAGCGCTTGACCTCGACGAGGCCGAGCGCGTCGCGGTAGAACTTCATCGAGGCGTCCAGGTCATGGACGCGGACCATGGTGTGCAGGTATTTCATGCGCCGGATTGTCCCGCTACAGCGTGTCCTGCACACGCCAGGGGTTGCTGGCGGCCGTGTCCGGCGGGCGCGGCCTGAGCCGGTGCACCCACGCCGGGCAGCGGCCGTCGCCCTGGCCCGTGAAACCGCCGGACGGCGCGCACAGGTAGCGGCCGTCGGCGTCGTAGGCCTTGTTGAACTGGTCGCAGCACAGGGCCATGTGCAGGTAGACGATCTGGCCGTCCGGCCCCACGTGCGCCGTCATGCGGGCCAGCGCCTGCGCGTCGACCCGGCCGGCCGCGAGCAGGTTCTCGTGCACGACGAACTCGGGCTCGGGCGCGGCGGGCTTGTCGACGCTGCTGCAGCCGCTGACGAGCAGTGCGGCCGCGAGGGCGGCCATCCGCAGCAGGTTGGCGTTAGGCGGGGGGGGGAGGCATGGCCGCGCAGTATGCCGATACCTTCAATAGTCCAGCCACTCCATCGGCGCCACCAGCGCGGCGCCGCGGATGCGCTCCAGCGTGCCGGTCAGCACGTCGATGTTGTTGTCGAAGCTGCCGTGGCTGGCGGCGATCTGGTCGCCGGTCTTGGTCGTGCGCACCTTGGGCGTCGTCACGCGGTTCAGCAGCGCGCCGGCCGGCCACAGCTTGAGCCAGGCCTGCACGTCCTGCTGCGCTTGCGTGGCCCACTGGTCGCCGGACCAGGCCGGGTCGGCCGGCACCAGCGCCCGCTCCATGCCCAGCAGCGGCTGCTTGCGGATGTCGTCCAGCGCGCGCGACACGAGGTACAGCAGCGACTTGCCGTAGATGTCGCGCTCGGCGTCGGGCAGGCCGTCGGCGCGTTCGTTGGCGTCCGTCAGCACATGCAGGCGCAGGGCCTGCAGCGACAGCACGCCGGCCTGGTGCGCGGCGCCGTAGTGCTGCACGGCAAAGCCGCTGGAGCAGGCCGCGGCGTACAGCTCGCAGCTGGCTGCCTGCACCGGCGTCGGGCCGGCCATGCGGCCCAGCAGGTGGCCCAGCAGGATGGAGCCGGCCGAGTGGCCGATGAGGTGCACCTCCAGCGTCTTGCCGCTCTTGGCCAGCGTGTCGCGCAGTTCGCGCAGCATGTCGGCGGCGAGGTCCAGCACGTGGTCGTCGGCGGCGCCGCCGGCCGCGTTCTCGCGCATCTCGCTCCAGATGCCACGCGCGAACTGGCGGCCCACGGCCTCGATGGCGCGGTCCTTGGCCTCGGCGGCGGCCTCGCGCAGGCGGTCCAGCCAGCCCTCGCTGCGGTCGCCGGCGATGACGCGGTGCTTCAGGTCTTCCAGCATGTCCTTCAGCGTCTCCACCGGGCCGGTCTTCCACGTGAAGAACAGCGGGTAGATGCCGTTGGCCAGGAAGTAGGGCGCCATCACGCGGATGCGCTGGATGGAGGCCGGCTCGGAGTTCAGCCCGCCGTGGGCGTAGATCGCGAGCTTGACGGTCTTGTCCTTGCCGGCCTTGAACCAGGCCGCCGGGCGCTCGACGACGATCTCGCGCGCCAGCCCCGTGCGGTCGTTGCGGGCCCGCGTGAAGTCGGTGGACATCAGCTGGCCGTCATTGCCCGACACCAGCGTGTGTGTGTAGGCCTCGTCGGTGCGCAGTGGCTGGTAGGGCTTGTGCGTGAACGTGTGGTTGACGGGCCAGGGGTCGTCGCGCGGGTTGTCGCCCTGGCGCAGCGTGCCGGCCACGTCAGCCAGGCCGCGGCCGGCCATCACGCGGAAGCCGCTGGCCGCGGCACGGGCGGCGGCCTTGGCGCCCTTCGCCCCCTTCGCGGGCGGGGCCGGGCGCGAGGTCAGGTCCGACAGGTCCTGCGGCACGCCCAGGGCCACGGCCCAGGCATCGGTGCCGTTGGTGACCCAGTCTTCATACGGCAGCACGGCGAAGCCGCTGGCACCCCAGTCGGTGCCCCAGCTGTTCTGCACGACGAAGCCGCGTTCGTTGAAGCCCACCAGCGCGAACGCGTGGCCGCCGGTCTTCTGCGTCATGCGTGCGATGCGGGGCAGCTTGTCGTGGCTGCCCGGCAGCGGCGTGGCGTCCAGCGCCCAGCCGTCGTGCACGTCGGCCGACACGTAGACGGCGCCGATCTCGTAGATGGCCGACTGCATGTCGACGACGCTCTTCTTCTCGACGCGGTAGTACACGCCCAGCGGGCGGCGCGTGGCGTCCTCGTCCCAGCCGGCCAGCGGCCGCTGGAAGACCCCGGCGCCGTTGTCGTCCAGCGGGTAGGGCCACAGCGTGGACGAGCACACGCCGTGCTTGTGCCAGCCCTTCAGCGCGCCGCGGCAGGAGGAGCCTTCGTAGTCCTGGCCGGGCCACTCGTCGTACAGCTTGGCCAGCTCGTAGAACATGCGCGGGCTCACCGGGGCGGGCATCTGGCTGCGCGGCGCGCCGAGGTGGCGCAGCCAGTACAGGTAGTTGGTCACGCAGGCCAGGCCGAAGCCGGTGCAGGCGCCTTCGTTGCCCTGGTTGAGGATGCGGCCCGACTTGACGTAGGCCGGCAGCAGCTTCTTCAGGTCGGCGTCCAGCGGCCAGCGCGCCGGCAGCGAGCGCAGCGGCGCGCGGTACATGAGGTCGCGCAGGTCCAGCCGGTCGGGGCGGGCGTCGAGCTTGGGGGTGGGGGCAGCGTTGGCGGCGGCCTTGCGGGCGGTGGTCTTGGCAGCGGGCTTGCGGGTCGCGGTGGCCATGAGAATCTCCTGGTGAGCGGCGGATGATGGACCGCCGACCGGAGCCGGGACAAGGTGTTTGGCCAGAGTGATCCCCATGTTGAAGGACGCGGGCCGGGTGGTACAAGCCGGCCTGATGAATCTCCGCCTGCTGACATCGCTTCTGCCCGTCCTGGCCGCCGTGCAGGCAGCTGCCGATGGCGATCCACCTGGGCTGGCCGAGTACTGTGAAAGGGTCTTGTGCCGCGTGCCCGATGTGCAGCTACGTGTCGACGCACAGCACGGCTTCGAGCAGCGCGGAGGGGCGCCCATGCCGGTGCTGCTGCCCAATGGCTGGTTGACTGTCTACGGCGGCGAGACGATCTACGTCGAGGCCAGAGTCGACGGCGCCAAGCTCACGCTGCGCCCGGTGGCCAGACCCGAGAAGCCCGAGGCCACGCTGGAACTGAAGTTCGAGCAACTGCCGGGCAAGCCCGACATGATGCTGACGGTCAGCAATCCGCTGCCGGTGGCGGTGCGGTTCCGCATGGGCTTCATGCGCCCGGATTCAGACCGGCTGCTGCGCACGTCAAGCTGTCCGGTGCTGGCCGGCAAAAAGCTGTTCGAGCACTGGCCGCACGCCATTTACCAGCTCGTGCTGGCCGACGCGCAGGTGCTGGCGGGCGGCGAAGACGTCAGCTGCAAATAGCCGCGCTCAGCGCCCCAGCGGCGCGATGCCCAGCCAGGCCGCGTGCGCCCAGAACGCGATGACGGCCCACAGCGCGGCACCGACGACGACCGTGGCTGCGGTGCCCGCGGCCGTCGGCGCCGCGACGGCCGGCGCCGGCCGGCGCCGCGCGGCGCGGAACACGAGGATGGACCAGACCAGGAAGCTGCCGAACAGCATCACGTCGGCCAGCGTGTTGTTGGCGATCAGGTGGGCGAACGCCCAGACCTTCACCGACAGCGTCATCGGGTGCTGCAGCTTGGCCTTGAAGTGGTTGCGCGGCACGTAGGCCGCGGCCATCAGCACCATGGCCACCAGCATCAGCGCGGCAGCGCCGTGGTTCATGCCGCGGATGGCCGGCCACAGCACGACGGGCTGCTGGCGCGCCAGCGAGTAGCCCCACAGGATCAGCACGAAGCCGGTCAGCGAGACCACCGTGTAGAAGCCCTTCCAGCCCATTGCGCCCAGCCGGGCGATGCGGGCTTCGCGCCAGCGCGGCGCGACGGCGCGGGTCAGGTGGATGCCGAGGAAGAGGGCGAGGCCGAGGGCCAACCAGGTCATGTTGGGAATCTCCGTGAGGCTAGGTTTGTCGGTCCACGCGCAGCGCCAGCACCACCGAACTGTTGGTGCGCAGCACGCCGTCGATGTCGCCGATCTCGTCGAGCAGCGCGTCGAGCCGGGCCGTAGTGTCGGCGCGCAGCAGCGCCATGTAGTCGAATTCACCGCTGACGGACGCGAGCTGGCGCAGCTCCGGCAGTTCCGACAGGCGCTTGACGACTTCGCGCCCGGCCTTGGGGCTGACGGTGATGCCGACGAAGGCCTGCACGCTGCGCCCCGCCTCGTCGCCGCCCAGCCGCGCCGTGTAGCCGACGATGCGGCCGCTGGCCTCCAGCCGCGCCAGCCGCGCGACGACGGTGGTGCGCGCCACGCCCAGCCGGCGCGCCAGCGTGGCCGTGCTGTCGCGCGCATTGGCCTGCAGCAGCAGGATCAGCCGGCGGTCCAGGTCGTCGGTCGAGGAGGGCGGATTTACCCGTAATTCATCCATAACGGCGAATCATCGCGACGATCCGACGAATCCGCAATTGCTTTCGTCGGAACATCGCTTTCTTTCGTCATCGCCTCTGCCTAGAGTGCGGCCCAACGCAAACACAGCCTGGAGCCCCTCATGAAGATCGCCCTGCTCGGCGCCGGCCACATCGGCCAGACCATCGCCCGCCTGCTGCACGCCACCGGCGACTACCAGGTCACCGTGCTCGACAAGAACGCCGGCTACCTGAAGGTGCTGGCCGCCGAGGGCATCGCCACGGCCGAGGTGGACAGCGACAACCGCGGCGCGCTGGCCGCCCAGCTGCGCGGCAAGGACGCCGTCGTCAACGCGCTGCCCTATCACCTGGCCATCACCGCCGCCGAGCTGGCGCTGGAGTGCGGCTGCCACTATTTCGACCTGACCGAAGACGTGGCCGCCACCCAGGCCATCAAGAAGATGGCCGTGGGTGCCAAGACCGCCTTCATGCCGCAGTGCGGCCTGGCACCGGGCTTCATCGGCATCGTGGCCCACCACCTGGCCAGCGGCTTCGACTCGGTGCGCGACGTGCAGATGCGCGTCGGCGCACTGCCGGCCTTCCCGACCAATGCGCTGAAGTACAACCTGACGTGGTCGGTCGACGGCCTCATCAACGAGTACTGCCACCCCTGCGAGGCCATCCACGAGGGCGAGACCATCGCCGCGCTGCCGCTGGAGGGCCTGGAGCACTTCAGCCTGGACGGCACCGAGTACGAGGCCTTCAACACCTCAGGCGGCCTGGGCACGCTGTGCGAGACCTGGGCGGGCAAGGTGCGCAACCTCGACTACAAGACCGTGCGCTACCCCGGCCACCGCGACCTGATGCAGTTCCTGCTCGGGGACCTGGGCCTGAAGAGCGACCAGGGCAACCTGAAGGACATCATGCGCAAGAGCATGCCGGCGACGATGCAGGACGTGGTGCTCGTCTTCGTCACCGTGTCGGGCATGAAGAACGGCGTGCTGCTGCAGGAGGTGTTCGCGCGAAAGATCTTCGCCACGCGCGACGGTGCGCAACCGCTGTCCGCCATCCAGATCACGACGGCCGCCGGCATCTGCGCCGCGGTGGACCTGTTCCGCTCCGGAGCGCTGCCGCAGAGCGGCTTCGTGCGCCAGGAGCAGGTGGCGCTGCCCGACTTCCTGGCCAACCGCTTTGGCTCGGCGTATCAGCAGTCGCGTCAGGTCGAGTCCATCTCCTGAGCAGAATGCCGACCATGAAGCAACAAACCCTTTCCGTTCTCGACGCCCTCGGCGTCCACCTGCCGGCGTCCGGCGACCTGACCGTGCGCTCGCCCATCGATGGCAGCGTGCTCGCTCAGCTGCCCACCGCCAGCGCCGCCGACATGCAGGCGGCCGTGGGCCGTGCTCATGAAGCGTTCAAGGCCTGGCGCGTCGTGCCCGCCCCGAAGCGCGGCGAGCTCGTGCGCCTGTTCGGCGAGGAGCTGCGCGCGCACAAGGCGCAGCTGGCGCAGCTGGTGTCCATCGAAGCCGGCAAGGTGACGAGCGAAGGCCTGGGCGAAGTCCAGGAAATGATCGACATCTGCGAGTTCGCCGTCGGCCTGAGCCGCCAGCTGCATGGCCTGACCATCGCCAGCGAGCGCCCGGGCCACCGCATGATGGAGCAGTGGCTGCCGCTGGGTGTCGTCGGCATCATCTCGGCGTTCAACTTCCCCGTGGCCGTGTGGGCCTGGAACTCGGCCCTGGCGCTGGTCGCCGGTGATGCCTGCGTGTGGAAGCCCAGCGAGAAGACGCCGCTGACCGCGCTGGCCACGCAAGCCTTGTTCGAGCGCGCCGTGAAGGCCTACCGCGCCGCGGGCCACGCCGCGCCGGACGGCCTGTCCGAGCTGGTCATCGGCCGCGCCGATGCCGGTGAGGCGATGGTGGACGACGCTCGCGTCGCGCTCGTCAGTGCCACCGGCTCCACCCGCATGGGCCGCGCCGTCGGCCCGCGCGTGGCGGCGCGCTTCGGCCGCTGCCTGCTGGAACTGGGTGGCAACAACGCCATCATCGTGACGCCCAGCGCCGACCTCGAGCTGGCCGTGCGCGGCATCCTGTTCGGTGCCTACGGCACGGCCGGCCAGCGCTGCACGACGACGCGCCGCGTCATCGCGCACGAGAGCATCCACGACGCCCTCGTCGAGCGCCTGGACCGCGCCCGTGCGCAGCTGCCCATCGGCTCGCCGGTGGAGCAGGGCACGCTGATCGGCCCGCTGATCGACGCGCAGGCGTTCGACGCGATGCAGGCCGCGCTGAAGGCGGCCCGCGAGCAGGGCGGCCAGGTGTCCGGCGGCGAGCGTGCGCTGGCCGACCGTTTCCCCGACGCGTACTACGCCCAGCCGGCGCTGGTGCGCATGCCGTCGCAGACCGAGGTCGTCTGCCACGAGACCTTCGCGCCCATCCTCTATACGCTGAAGTACTCGACGCTGGATGAAGCCATCGCGCTGCAGAACGGCGTGCCGCAAGGCCTGTCGTCGGCCATCTTCACGACGGACCTCCGCGAGGCCGAGGCCTTCATGAGTGCCGCGGGCAGCGACTGCGGCATCGCCAACGTCAACATCGGCACGTCCGGTGCGGAGATCGGCGGCGCGTTCGGTGGCGAGAAGGAAACCGGCGGCGGCCGCGAGAGCGGTTCGGACGCGTGGAAGGCCTACATGCGCCGCACCACCAACACGGTGAACTACTCCAGCGAGTTGCCGCTGGCCCAGGGCGTCAAGTTCGATATTTGAAGAAATTCCTTGTGAGCCCGAAAAACCGGGCTATACTGCGAGGCTCCTGAAAGCCCAGGTGGCGGAATTGGTAGACGCACTAGTTTCAGGTACTAGCGGGTAACTCCGTGGAGGTTCGAGTCCTCTCCTGGGCACCAAACAAGAAAGGCCAGCACGCAAGTGCTGGCCTTTTGCGTTTTGGGGCCCAGGAGAGGACTCGAAGGGCACGTCACCGGGGACCGAGGACAAGCCCTGCGGCTTGTCCGCCGCCTCGGTGAAGGTTCGCGCCTCCTGGCGCGAACCGTCTGCCGGGGTCGCCGGAGGTGACCGAGTCCCCGCTGAATGGCCCTCGATGGGCCGTTCAGCGTGTGGTGGCGGCAACCGAATCTGCAGGGTTGGCAGAAAACCACCTCTCCTCAAACTCCCCCGCCGGCACGCCCTTCCCAAACCACCACCCCTGCCCCCAGTCGCACCCCATTGCCCGCAGGGCCAGCATCTGCGCCTCCGTCTCCACCCCTTCGGCAACGACCTCCATGCCGAGCTCATGCGCCATCGTCACGATGGCCCGGCACAGCGCCAGCGCCTTGCCGCCATCTGCCAGCCCGGCGACGAAGCTGCGGTCGATCTTCACCGTGTCGATCTCGTGGTGCTGCAGATAGCTCAGCGATGAGTAGCCTGTGCCGAAGTCGTCCAGCGAGATCGACAGCCCGGCCGCTCGCAGCGCGCGCAGCCGGTCGGCGACGGCCTCGTCGCGTTCCAGCAGCAGCCCCTCGGTGATCTCCACGGCCAGCGCATCGCCGGTCAGGCCCATGTCGCGCAGATGGCGGGCCCAGTCCGGCTGCACGCGGTGGCTGCGCTCGCCAAGGAACTGCACCGGCGACTTGTTGATGCTGATCTGGAAGCCCGCCTGCCCGGCCGCCCGCCAGGCCAGCGCCTGTGCCGCGGCCTCGCGGAACACCCAGTCGCCGATGTCGACGATGAGGCCGGTGGCCTCGGCGATGGGGATGAACTGCGCCGGGCTCACGTCGCCCAGCTGCGGGTGCCGCCAGCGCAGCAGCGCCTCGGCCTTGCGCGGCGGCGCGGCCGGGTCGCGCAGCGACAGCATGGGCTGGTAGACCAGGCTGAGCTGGCCCAGCCGCAGCGCCTCGCGCAACTCGGCCGCCAGCCGTGTGCGCCGCTGCGCCGCCTCGTGCAGCGCCGGCGTGAACAGGCTCATGCGGTTGCGGCCCGCGCCCTTGGCCTCGTACAGCGCCAGGTCGGCATGCTTGAACAGCGCCTCGATCTCCAGCCCGTCGCGCGGCGCCAGGCTCACGCCGACGCTGGCCGACACGTACACGCGCTCGCCCGCCACCTCGAAGGCCTCCGACAGCGTGTGCAGCAGCTCGTGGCCCACGCGCTGCGCCTCGGTGCCGGCATCGGCCGCGGCCAGCAGCACGGTGAATTCGTCGCCGCCCATGCGCGCCACGACGCTGCCCGCCGGCATGCAGGCCTGCAACCGCTGCGCCACCTGCACCAGCAGCGCATCCCCCACGTCATGGCCCAGCGAGTCGTTGACCTCCTTGAAGTGGTCCAGGTCCACGAACATGACGGCCAGTTCCTCGCCGCGCATCGCGCGCTGCGCCAGCGCCCGCTCGATGCGCTCTCGCAGCGAGCGGCGGTTGGGCAGGCCGGTCAGCGTGTCGAGGCGGGCCTGCTGCCACACCAGCGCCTCCTGGCGCTTGCGGTCGGTGATGTCCGTGTGCGTGCCCACCATGCGCAGCGGCTGCCCGTCCGCGTCGCGGGTGATGACCATGCCGCGGCTCAGCACCCATTTCCACGTGCCGTCCTTGGCCTGCACGCGGTGCTCGTTGCGGTAGACGGGCGTGCGGCCGGCGAAATGGTCCTCGCGGTCGCGCGCCATCTGCGCCAGGTCGTCGGGATGGGTGCGCGCATCGAAGGCCTCGGGCGTGGCCTCCACGTCGCTGGGCTCGAAACCGTACAGCCGCAGGTAACGATCTGAAAAATACTCGACGCCGGCCTGCACATGCCAGTCCCACACGCCGTCGCCGCTGCTCTCCAGCGCCAGCTTCCAGACGGCGTCGGCCTCGTTCAGCCGCAGCTCGGCCGCGCGCCGCGCCGCGACGTCGGTGTGCGTGCCCAGCCACAGCGGCGAGTCCGGCAGGCGCTGCGCCTGGGCGCGCACCCAGGTGTGGCCCAGCCGGTACTCCATCTCGAAGCGGCCTGTCTGCTGTGCCGTGGCCCAGGCGGCGGTGAAGGCGGCGCGGTCGTCCTCGTGCAGGCAGCCCGTGAGCGGCAGCGGCAGCGCGGGGCGGTTCAGCGCTTCAGCCAGGCGCGCGTTCATCCACAGCAGGCGACCTTGCGCGTCGGCCTTCCAGACCTGTTGCGGCAGGGCGTCCAGCAGCGAGGCAAAGTGCACGGGCGGGGGCATTGGCGATGAACACTGGGCTCTGCCCCGACTGTATGCGCCACAATCCCGCCCGCCCGAGTCGTTCGGGCGCGTTTTTGAACGAGACCCCCCGCATGAACAAGACCGATCTGATCGAACACCTGGCCGCCAAGCACGAGCTGAGCAAGGCTGAAGCCGGCCGCATCCTCGAGACGCTGCTGGACGCCGTCGTCACCACCGTCAAGAAGGGTGGCGCCGTGTCGATCCCCGGCTTCGGCTCCTTCAAGCAGCATGCCCGCGCTGCCCGCAACGGCGTGAACCCCAGCACCGGCGCCAAGATCAAGATCGCCGCCGCCAAGCTGCCCAAGTTCACCCCGGGCGCCGGCTTCAAGGCCGCCGTGGACCCCAAGGCCGCTGCCAAGAAGGCTGCTGCCAAGCCGGCCGCCAAGCCCGCAGCCAAGCCGGCCGCCAAGGCCAAGAAGAAGTAAGGTGACGCGCATGTGGAGCGACCGTTGGGCCGAGCGCCGGGCCGCTCCCAAGCCGGCCCGTCTGGCGATGTGCGAGCGGCTCGATGCCGCGAGCATCGCCGTCCCCTCGGGGGACCGGCTGGACTCGCCGGCGTTCAGCCGGGGCGAGACCGGACGAGGGGCCCCATGACCACGCGCGGCGGCAGCCCCACCATCGTCGACGTCGCCCGCGAGGCGGGCGTGTCGATCAAGACCGTTTCGCGCGTGCTCAACCATGAGCCCGGTGTGCATGAAAGCACCCGGGATCAGGTGCTCAAGGTGGTGGAGGCACTGCGCTACCGGCCCAAGCAGTCGGCGCGCAGCCTCGCGGGAGGGCGGTCGTTCTTGATCGGCCTGCTCTATTACGACCCCAGCGCGCTGTTCGTCGGCAGCGTGCAGCAAGGCGCCACGCTGCGCTGCCGCGAGCTGGGGTATCACCTCGTCGTCGAGTCGCTGCACAACGATGCGCCCGACCTGCGCCAGCAGATCGACCGCATGGTGATGGCGCTGCGGCCCGACGGCATGATCCTGACGCCGCCGCTGTGCGACAACCCCGAGGTGCTCGCCGCGCTGCGCGAGAGCGGCACGCCCTGCGTGCTGATGTCCCCGGAGCGCGACATCCGCGGCGTGCCCTCCGTGCGCATGGACGACGTCCACGCGGCCGAGGAGATCACCAACCTGCTGCTCAGCCTGGGGCACCGGCGCATCGCCTTCATCAAGGGGCCGCCGGACCAGTCCGCCAGCGCCGCGCGCTTCGAGGGCTTCACGCACGCGCTGCGCACGCATGACGTGGCGCTGGACCCGGAGCTGGTGCAGCCCGGCGCGTTCACGTTCGCGAGCGGCCGCGACGCCGCCCACCAGCTGCTGAGCCGCCGCCAGCGGCCCACGGCCGTGTTCGCGTCCAACGACGACATGGCGCTGGGCGTGCTGGCCGCAGCGCAGCGGCTGGGCCTGTCGGTGCCGGGCGAGCTGTCGGTCGTCGGCTTCGACGATTCGCCCACCGCCGCGCTGGTGTGGCCGCCGCTGACCACCGTGCGCCAGCCCGTCGCCGAGATGGCGCGCACGGCCGTCGAGATGCTGGTGTTCGGCCACAAGGCCGACCCGAGCGCACCGGTCGACGAGACCGAGCTGCACAAGGTGCTGCCGCACGAGCTGGTCGTGCGGGACTCGTCGACGCGCGCCCGTTAGAAGCTCAGCCGGGCGCGGGCGTAGTAGTACGCACCGTTGAAGCCCACCGGCGACAGCACGTCGTACGGGAAGTTGCCGAAGTAGCTGATGTCGGCGATGGAGCGCGTCGGGTATTTGTCCGTCGCGTTGACGGCGCCCAGGCTCAGCGCCAGCGTCCTCGTGACCTGCACCTGGCCCTCCAGGTCCAGCTGCCAGACGGCCGCGTAGGTCTGCGTGGGCACGAAGCCATCGCCGAAATCGAACACCCGCGTGGTGCTGCCGTGGCGCGTGGCGCGGGCCTGCACGGCCCAGATGCCGCCCTGCCAGTTGGCGCTGAGGATGTGGCGCTGGCGCGGTGACGCGTCGGTCAGCGTGTTGATCTCCTCCAGCCCGACGCTGCCGCCGCCGCGCACGGTGGTGCGGTTGACGGAGGCCGTCCAGCCCAGGCTCAGCTCGCCGCCCAGCGCGGCGCCGCGCCACTGCGTGACGAGGTCGGCGCCGCGGGTGCGGGTGTCCAGCGCGTTGGTGAAGAAGTTGACGCCGTCGATGCCGCTCGCGCCGAACTTGGCGGCCAGCTCGTCGGCCAGGCCGTCGCGGCTGATGCGCTGCGACAGCGTGATGCGGTTCTTCACGCGGATGGCGTAGGCGTCCAGCGTGGTGGACCAGGCCTTGCCCGGCTGCCAGCTCAGGCCCAGGCTCGCGTTGCGCGAGGTCTCGGCCTTCAGGTCCTGCGCGCCGAGGTAGCGGGCGATCGGATGGTCCACCGGCAGCGTGCGCACCTGGCTCAGCGTGCCGCCGTCGCCGCGGTCGGTCACCGTGAACGCGAAGCCCTGCTGTGCCAGCGACGGCGCGCGGAAGTTGCTCGATACCGCGCCGCGCAGCGCCAGCGTGCGGTCCAGGGCCAGGCGCGTGGACAGCTTGGCGGTCGTCGCACCGCCGAAGTCGCTGTAGTGGTCGTGCCGCAGCGCGAGGTTGGCCTGCCAGTCGCGCGTCAGGTCGGCGCTGAGGTCCAGGTACGCGCCGGCCACGTTGCGGTGGCGCGTCGTCGCGTCGCCGGCCTGCAGGCCCGGGCCGGCCTGCGCGCCGGCCGGCGCGTCGAAGGTGCCGACCGCATACGACGCCGCGTCGCCCGCGCCGGTCACGAAGCCGTCGCGGCGCAGGTCCAGCCCCGCGGCCAGCGTCAGCGGCCGGGCGAGGCCGGCCACGGCCAGTTCGCGGCTCAGGTCCAGCGTGACGCCGGTGAGCCGGCTGCCGAAGTCGGCCAGGTGGAACTCGCGCGGGCTGGCGGCGCCCAGCGACGCGTTGATCGTGCGGCGCACGCCGTAGTCGAAATCGTTGCGACCGTGGTTCAGCGCCACGTCCACGTCCCAGTCGGCCCAGCTCGTCTTCAGGCCGGCCACCAGCTGCAGGTCGCGGTTGTCGCCGGTGGTCTGCGGGCGGTAGCCGTCGGGGTAGACGGCACCCACGTTGGCGCTGCTGTCCGGGTAGCGGAAGTAGGCCGCGCCCAGCGAGCGGCGCTGCTGCCAGGTGCCGAAGGCATAGGCGCGCGTGCCCGGGGCCACGTCCGCTGCGCCGTTGAACCAGGCCTGCCACTGGTGGGTTTGCGGCTCGCCGGGCGCGTAGTTGCGCTGGCCGACGGTGGCGAGGTTGGCGGCGCTCTGGTCTTCCCACGGCGGCAGCTCGTCCAGGCCGGCGCGGTTGGTGGCGTTGCGGTGCAGGCCTTCCAGGCCGGCGCGCAGGAAGCCGTTGCCGCCCAGCGCCCAACCCTGCGCGACGCGGGCGGACTGCGTCTGCCCGTCGGTCAGCGTGCGGCCGATGGGCTCGAACTTGGTGTGGAAGGCGCCCAGCTCGGTGGTCAGCTCGCCGCCCGCCTTGCGCTCGTCCAGGATGATGTTGACGACGCCCGCAATCGCGTCCGAGCCGTACTGCGCGCCCGCGCCGTCGCGCAGCACCTCGATGCGCGCCACGGCCGACAGCGGGATGGTGTTGAAGTCCACCGGGTTGGTGCCCTTGCCGGTCTTGGACTCCAGGTTGACGACGGCCGACGTGTGGCGGCGCTTGCCGTTGACGAGCACCAGCACCTGGTCGGGCGACAGCCCGCGCAGCTGCGCGGCGCGCACATGGTCGCCGCCGCCGGAGTTGGACTGGCGCGGGAAGTTGAACGACGGCAGCAGCGCCTGCAGCGCGGCGGCGAGGTTGCCGTCGGCACCGGCGGCGCGCAGCACGTCGTCGCGGCTCAGCACGTCCACCGGCACGGCGGTGTCGGCCAGCGTGCGGTCCTTGGCGCGGGTGCCGGTCACGACGACGGCGTCCAGCGCGGTGGGCGAGGCCTGGGCGAAGGCGGCGCTGGCAAGCAGGGCCTGCGAGGCGGCGAGGGCGATGTGGCGGAGGGTGGGCATGCGGGCAGCGGTACAGCGGAACGGGGCCGAGAGCCTAGGGCCAGTTAGCCCCGTCGCTTCAGACAAGTTGCGCATATGCACATGCCGGGCGGCGCGCCGCTAGCATCGCCGGCTTTGCCACGCGCCGCCGCCCATGACCGCCACCCCCCACGCCCCGCCCGAACGCCGCCTCGATGTGCGGCATGCCGGCGCGCTGTGCGTGGGCATGGTCATCGGCGCCGGCATCTTCAAGACCTCGCCCATGGCCGCGCAGGCGCTGGGCGACCCGACGCAGCTGCTGCTGGCCTGGGCGCTGGGCGGCGTGCTGTCGCTCATCGGCGGCCTGTGCTTCGCCGAGCTGGCCGCGGCCTTCCCCGACACCGGCGGCGACTACCACTTCCTGCGCCGCGCCTACGGCCACCGGCTGGGCTTCCTGTTCGCGTGGTCGCGCTTCGCCGTCATCCACACGGGGTCGATGGCGCTGCTGGGTTTCGTCTTCGGCGACTACCTCGCGCAGGTGGTGGACCTGACACCGTGGCTGGGCCCGCATGCCAGCGCGCTGATGGCCGGGGGGCTGATCGTGGGCCTCACGGCACTGAACCTGCTGGGCGTGCGGGTGGGCCTGGGCACGCAGCTGGGCCTGAGCGCCGCCGTGCTGCTGGGCCTGGTGTTGCTGGGCCTGGGCGCCGGCGCGCAGGTGCTGGCCGGCCACGCGCCCGCCACGCCGCCGCCGGCCGCACCGGGCACGGACTGGGGGCTGGCGCTGGTGTTCGTGTTCCTGGCCTACGGCGGCTGGAGCGACGCGGCCACGCTGTCCGCCGAGATGCGCGACCCGCAGCGTGGCATCCAGCGTGCGCTGCTGCTGGGCCTGGCGCTGGTGATGGGCCTGTACCTGCTGGCCAACTGGGCCTATCTGCGCGTGCTGGGCGTGGCCGGCCTGGCCGCCAGCGACGCGCCCGCGGCCGACCTGATGCGCATCGCCTTCGGCCGCGGCGCGGAGCTGCTGATGGTGGGCGTCGTCACGCTGACCGCGCTGTCGGTGATGAACGCGCTGCTGATCGCCGGCCCGCGCACCACCTACGCCGCCGCGCGCGACCTGGCCACCGAATGGCACCTCGCCCGCTGGAACCATGCCCGCGGCACGCCCACCGGCGCCGTGCTGGCCACGGCCGGCGTGGCGCTGGCGCTGGTGGCCTTCGGCGCGTTCACGCGCGGCGGTTTCTCGACGATGGTGGACTACCTGTCGCCGGTGTACTGGTTCTTCATGACGCTGAGCGCGCTGGCCGTCATCGTGCTGCGCCGGCGCGAGCCCGACCGGCCGCGCCCCGTGCGCGTGCCGCTGTACCCGTGGCTGCCGCTGCTGTTCGCCGGCACCAGCGCCTACGTGCTGTGGTCCAGCGTCGTCTACGTGAAGGCCGGCGCGGTCGTCGGCGTGGTGGTGCTGGCCGTCGGTGCGCTGCTGCTGTGGGGGCACGGCCGGCGCTCGCGCTGACCCCGCCGCTATGCTGGGCCGCATGCGCCCGCTGCTGAAAGACTTCTCCCCCTCCACCGTCGTCGCCGGCTTCGTTGCCGTGCTGGTGGGCTACACCAGTTCCGTCGCCATCATCTTCCAGGCCACCGTCGCCTTGGGCGCCACGCCGGCGCAGACGGCCTCGTGGCTGTGGGCGCTGGGCCTGGGCATGGGGCTGACCAGCCTGGCCCTGAGCCTGTGGACGCGCCAGCCGGTGCTGACGGCCTGGTCCACCCCCGGTGCGGCGCTGCTGGCGTCCACGTCCGGCGTGGAGATGCCCGAGGCCATCGGCGCCTTCATCGTCTGCGGGCTGCTGATGGTCTGGGCCGGCGCCAGCGGCTGGTTCGAGAAGCTGATGGACCGCATCCCCGTATCAATAGCCTCCGCGCTGCTGGCCGGCGTGCTGGCGCGCTTCGGGCTGGATGCCGTCGGCAGCGTGAAGACCGACCCCGGACTCGTGCTGGCGATGGCCTCCGCCTATCTGCTGGGCCGGCGCTGGTGGCCGCGCTACGCGGTGCCCGGCGTGCTGCTGGTGGGCGTGGCCTATGCGCTGGGCGAGGGGCGGCTCAGCTTTGCGGGGCTGGACACGTCGCAGCTGTGGGCGCTGCCGGTGTGGACCTCGCCGACGTTCACGTGGCATGCCGCCATCGGCGTCGCGCTGCCGCTGTTCATCGTCACCATGGCCTCGCAGAACCTGCCCGGCGTGGCAGCCCAGCGCGCCAGCGGCTACCAGACGCCGGTGTCCGCATCCATCGCCGTCACCGGCGCGGCCACCACGCTGCTGGCGCCGTTCGGCGGCTATGCGCTCAACCTCGCCGCCATCACGGCGGCCATCTGCATGGGTCGCGAAGCGCATGAGGACCCGGCGCGGCGCTACACGGCGGCCATCGCGGCCGGCCTGTTCTACGTGCTGCTGGGCCTGGCCGGCGGCGCCGTGGCGCTGCTGCTGGCGGCCTTCCCGCCCGAACTCGTGAAGGCCATCGCCGGCCTGGCGCTGCTGGGCACCATCGCCGGTGCGCTGGCCGCGGCGCTGAAGGACGAGGCGCACCGCGATGCGGCGCTGCTGACCTTCCTCGTCTGCCTGTCGGGCCTGAGTCTGCTGGGCATCGGCGCCGCGTTCTGGGGCGTCGTGGCCGGCGGCGTGGCGACGGTGGTGGCGAACTGGCGGCGCGCGCCCCGCGGCTAGCTCTTTTTCTGGACGGCATGCCCCTCGGATCGAGGGGCGGCCACGCGTGCGACTGGCTCGTGGATTGCTTGGTTATGCCGAGCTGCCGCAATGACGCGGCCAGCGCAGCCGCACGGGATGGCCTTGAACCACGCCGCCGCCTCCGACGCCGACGACGACCTGCCGCCACCCCGCGGCCTGCAGTGGCTGCAGCGCATGGCGGGCCATGCCTGGCAGCAGGCCCGCGCCGAGGGCCTGGCCGACGGGCTGCGCGTGCTGCTGGGCGCCGGCCGCCTGCTCGGCGAGCGCGACAGGCTGGGCGAGCTGTTCGCCATCCCCGCCTACGCGCAGCTGATGGCCGCCCAGCCCCGGGCGGACGCGCTGTTTTTCATCAGCCACCGGCACTTCCTGTCGCGCGGCTTCGGCACTGCCCAGCGGCTGGGCTGCGCGCTGGACCACTTCCGCTTCGAGCAGGCGCGCTTCATGCCGGCGCTGCTGCCCCTGCTGCATGCCGAGGGCCTGCGGCTGTGGCGCGGCGCCGAAGGCTGGGAGATACGCCTGCGCTCCAACGCCGCCACCCGCCACGAAGGCCCGCTCAGCCTGGTGCTGTGCGAGGGCGGCCAGATGGTGCATGAGCTGTCGTTTGGCTGCGTCGATGCACAGCGGCTGTGCGGCGGGGCCGGGCGCGCGCCGGTGCTGTTCGCGACACGCAGCCAGTCGAGCCGCTCCGATGCGCCCGCGCTGGCGCGCTTTCGCGCCGCGTTCCCGCAGAACTCGCCGGCCTATTTCGCGCTGGCCGCGCTGAACGGCGTGGCGCAGGCGCTGGGGCTGGCGCGCATCGTCGGCGTGCGCGGCGCCTGCCAGATCGCCTTCGAACCCGGGTACCGGGCCGGCTTCCAGCGCTCCTACGACGACTTCTGGGCAGGCTTCGGCGGCCGGACCTTCGGCGCCCACGGCCTGCAGATGCCGGTGCCGGTGGCCCTGACGCCGCTGCACGAGCTGCCCGCCAGGCACCGCGCGCGGGCGCGTCAGCGGCGCGAGCACTGGTGCGGCATCGCCGCGGCCGCGGAGGCCGGGATGAAGCCCTACCTGCGCGGCTGACGGCGCCCCTGTGCAACACTGGCCGGCGCTGAAACCCCCGAGCGCCCGACCATGAAGCTGCTGTTCGTTGCCGACCCGCTGGCCACCTTCAAGACCTACAAGGATTCCACCTTCGCGATGATGCGCGAGGCCGCCAGGCGCGGCCACACGCTGCTGGCCTGCGAGCCGCAGCAACTCGTGTGGCTGCGCGGCGGCCGCGTGACGGCGCGCGGCGCCGTGCAGATCGCGCTGACCGGTGATGCTGACGACTGGTACACGGTCGCGGCCACCGCCGACGTGGCGCTCGCCGACGTCGACGCCGTGCTGATGCGCAAGGACCCGCCGTTCGACAGCGAGTTCTTCTACACGACCCACCTGCTCAGCCAGGCCGAGCGCGAAGGCGCCCGCGTGTTCAACCGTGCCAGCGCACTGCGCGAGCACCCCGAGAAGCTGGCCATCCTCGAGTTCCCCGAGTTCATCTCGCCGACGCTCGTCACGCGCTCCGCGGCCGAGATCCGCGCCTTCCACGCCGAGCACCGCGACATCATCCTGAAGCCGCTGGACGGCATGGGCGGCATGGGCATCTTCCGCGTGAAGGACGACGGCCTGAACCTGGGCGGCATCATCGAGACGCTGAACAAGGACGGCGCGCAGACCGTGATGGTGCAGCGCTTCATCCCCGCCATCGCCGAGGGCGACAAGCGCATCCTCATCATCGGCGGCAAGCCGGTGCCGCACTGCCTGGCGCGCATCCCGCAGGGCGGCGAGGTGCGTGGCAACCTGGCGGCCGGCGGCAAGGGCGTGGCCCGGCCGCTGACGGCGCGGGACCGCGAGATCGCCGAGTACCTGGGCCCCATCCTCGCCGCGCGCGGCCTGCTGCTGGTGGGCCTGGACGTCATCGGCGAGAACGTCACCGAGATCAACGTGACCAGCCCGACCTGCTTCCAGGAGATCACCGACCAGAGCGGCTTCGACGTCGCGAAGATGTTCATCGACGCGCTGGAAGAGGCCCTGGCATGAAGCGCCGCGACTTCGTGGCCCTGGGCCTGGCCGTGCCCGCCCTGCCCGCGTTGGCCGAAGACCGCGCGTTCGACACGCTGGCCGAGTCCTTCCTCGAAGCGCTGTGGCAGCAGGACCCCGATGCCGCCGTGGCCGCGGGCCGCTTCGAGTTCGCCGGCCGCCTGCGCCTGCCCGGCGCCGCGCAGCGGGCCGCAATGCGTGGCTTCCTGGCGGGCTGGCTGAAGCGCTTCCAGGCCGTGCCCGAGGCCAGCCTCGGCACCGCCCAGCGCATGGACCGCGCGATGCTGCTCGCCAAGATCGAGAGCGACCTGTGGCGGCTGGACACGCTGCGCGAATGGGCCTGGAACCCGTCGGAGCACAACCCCGCCTCGCCCATCGACCTGGTGCTGAACACCGACTGGGCGCCGGTGCAGGAGCGCGTCAAGGCGCTGCAGCCGCGCCTGCGGCAGCTGCCGGCCTTCTACGCCGAGGCGCGCAAGAGCCTGTCGGGCGTCACGCGCGAGCACACCGAGCTGGCGCTGCAGCAGGCGCCGGGCGTGCTGTCGGTGCTGGAAGACCTGGAGTCCCACGCGCAGCAGCAGGGCCTGGGTGCGCTGATGCAGCCCGACCTGGACAAGGCCCGCCGCGCCGTGGCCGGCTACCAGGCGCACCTGAAGACGCTGCTGCCGGGTGCCAAGCGCAGCTTCCGCCTCGGCGCGGCGCTGTACGAGCCCAAGTTCCGGCACGACGTGCAGTCCGCCCGCAGCGCCCGCGAGACCTACGAGCTGGCGCTGGCGCGCCGCGAGGCGGTGCTGGACGGCATGCTGACGCAGGCCCGCGCGCTGTGGCCCGCCGTCATCGGCACCGAGGCACCGCCGGCCGACCGCTTCGCGCTGATCGGCCGCGTCATCGCCAAGCTCAGCGAGAAGCATGTGGCGCGCGAGCGCTTCGTCGACGAGATCCGTGCGCAGATCCCGCAGCTGGAAGCCTGGATACGCCAGCACGACCTGCTGACGCTGGACCCGGCCAAGCCGCTGAAGGTGCGCGAGACGCCGGTCTACCAGCGCGGCATCGCCGGCGCCAGCATCGAGGCGCCCGGCCCCTACCGGCCGCAGGACAGCACCTACTACAACGTCACGCCGCTGGACGAGCTGACGCCCGAGCAGGCCGAGAGCACGCTGCGCGAGTACAACCACTGGATCCTGCAGATCCTCAACATCCACGAGGCCGTTCCGGGGCACTACACGCAGCTGGTCTACGCCAACCAGGTGCCCAGCAAGGTCAAGGCGCTGTTCGGCAATGGCGCCATGGTGGAGGGCTGGGCCGTCTACGGCGAGCTGATGATGCTGGAGAGCGGCTACGGCGCATCACCCGAGATGACGCTGATGTGGGGCAAGTGGCACCTGCGCTCGGTCACCAACACCATCCTCGACTACAGCGTGCACGTGCTGGGCATGGAACGCCAGGCCGCGCTGGACCTGCTGACCCGCCAGGCCTTCCAGACCGAGCGCGAGGCCGCCGAGAAGTGGCGCCGCGTGCAGCTGACGTCGGTGCAGCTGACGAGCTACTTCAGCGGCTTCAGCGAGATCCACGCGCTGCGCGAGCAGCTGAAGGCCCGGCCGGGCTTCCAGCTCAAGGCCTTCCATGAGAAGTTCCTGAGCTATGGCAGCGCGCCGGTGCGGTTGATTGCGGCCGAAATGTGAGCCCCTCGCTCAGTCTTGCCTGCTGAACGCGGCAAGCCTGATCGGTCCCCCGAGGGGACGGCGATGCTTGCGGCATTGAGCCGCAAGCACATCGCCCGCAGGCCGGCTTGGGGCCGCCCGGCGCTCGGCCTGCGTGCCGGGCACGGTGACGCTTTAGATGCGGAGCTGAGGTGCCTGGAATCGCATGCTCGTCGTTTTATGCCGCGCTGCTATTCATCCGTGTTGTGAGGCCTTGTCGCTTCTAGCTCCTCATCATTCTTTTCAATCCAATGTTCTAGCGCGGTCCATGCATCTGCCCACTCGTGGTTGTACTCAACCTCGAACACAACCAAGCAAGCACGGAGCGCTTCTTCATGACTTCCCCCATGAACATCAGCCCAACGACTGGCAAAGGTGGTGATGTGGTTCCGCTCGTCTGAGCTTGAATAGCCGCCAAGCACGCCTTCGCAATTGGGATGTGCGCTCTCGCAGAGCCCGTCGTACCAAGAGCGCAGCCCGGGGTAGCGCTTATTTGCGGAGTCCAGAACGACGAGGACTCCAATTGCCTCATGAGAGGTCGAATTGTCCCGAGACCCGATAAGCAAGCGAGAGGTCTTCTGGGAAAAGTCATGGAAGCTCAGGTTGCCTGCAACCACCGAGCGCATAGCTTTGTTGAGGTAGACAAGGACCGCCAATGTCTCGAAAGCGGATCGAAGGAGAATCCGCGCGCCAAGCAGGCCTTGGTTCTTTGAAAGCAGCAAAGACTGCTCAAGAAGCTCTTGGATTCGCCATGCGACAGCTTCACGCAGCAGCAAGGAGCGCCACGGCGCCTTCCACTTGTGCGCAAGCTTGCTGCGCGCGAAAAGGCCGCCAACATCTACTTGTTGGCAAAGTGAGTTCTTCAGGCTGCTGATGGCGGACTCAATGTTCATGATCAAAGGCCAAACCTGTCATGCACCCTCGGTGGCGACGCCTCCTCATCATCCGCCACCCACACCGGCCCCGCCTGGTCATTGCGCCGCCACTGCCGTGGCACCCGGTCCAGCGCGATGAACCACGCCGTCAGCTCGCCCTTCGCATCGATGCGAAAGCGCAGGAAGCCCTTGTGGTCCTGCCCGTCCAGCGCCGAGTAGCCGTTGTTGGTCAGGTAGCCCAGCCACGACATGCCGGCCAGGTAGGCGCCGAAGATGAACGCGCCCGCCAGCCCGCCCAGGCTGAACACCCACAGCCCCACGAGGCAGGAGTGCACGATGAGGCCGGCGGGCGTCGTGCGGTCGGCGATCCAGCCCAGCTCGCCGACGAGCTGGTGGCCCCAGAACTCCAGGCTGTAGACGGCCAGCACGTGCACCGCGGCGTGCAGCGCGCCCACGCCCCACATGATGATCCAGCGGCACACCGCGTTCACCGTGGGCGGCAGCTCGTGCACCGTCTCGCGGCCCATGACCATGCAGCCGAAGGCCATCAGCAGGTTGATCAGGAAGCCCAGCGGGCTGAACACCATCGCCTTGAGCCACAGCAGGAAGACGTGGCCGTACTCGCCCATGCCGAAGCGCCACATCGCGCGGAAGCCGTCAGGCTCGAACGAGTCGACGAAGGGCGTGGAGTTCAGGTAGGCGTTGAACCAGTACAGCGCGCCCAGCAGCACGGCGAACCACGCGTTGCCGCCACCGCCGCTGGCGTCGCGGCGGAACAGCGCCAGCAGGTTGCCCTTGCAGCCGTCGCGCGAGGCGTCGGCGCTCGGGAAGGCCGTGGCCTCCTGGCGCTCGAACTCGCAGCCGGGGTGGTCCTGCTCGGTCAGGCCGATGGCCAGCGCCGGGCGTGACGTGAACGGCTCCGGCGGGATGCAGTCCTGCGTGTCGAATTCCTGCAGCCGCACCGGCCGCGTCGTCGGTTTGGTGTGCGTGGGGTGCGTGAACGCGCCGCCGGTGCCGCAGATCACGAGGCGCCCCCACGACACCGAGTCCCAGCGCAGGTAGTGGTGCAGGTCGCCGGCCAGCCGCAGCTTGATGCGCCCGCGCAGCAGGCCCTCCAGCCGCTGGTAGCGCTTGGGGTGGCTGTCGTCGGCGCCGTCGCCGATGGGGCGGGTCCAGTAGGGCTCGGGGTAGATCAGCAGCACGCGGTCGTCGTCGGCGATGCGGTACTCGTGGCCGTCGTCGGTGACGAGGCCGCGCTCGCTGAGCAGCGCCTCGAACTGCTCGTACTGGTCGCGGTCGATGTCGTGGTCCAGCGCGAAATCCAGCCCCAGCGCCCACCAGCCGCCGGGCAGCTTCACGCAGAAGTAGGTCTGCCGCTGCGGGATCTTGGCGCCCAGCAGCGGCGCCGAGTCGTTGCGGCGCGTGAAGTAGCGGCTGAAGGTGGACACCGAGTCCATCCAGTCGTGGTTCTGCGGAATGGCGGCCAGCGTCAGCCGCCGGCCGCGCACGAGCGTGGGTTCGTGGCTGTTGCGCACCGCCTCGAACATCTCGACGAAGCGGTAGCGGTAGTCCTGCGTGCTGGCGGCCGGGTAGGCCAGGTCGCCGCCGAACAGCAGCAGCGAGGCGCGCGGCAGCCGCTCGCCGCCCAGCGTCAGCTCATCGGCCAGCGCGGCGCTGGCGACGGCGTAGCAGGCGTTGCCGCCGTCGCCCGTGTCGGCGATGAAGTCGAACCAGCACTCACCCGTGAAGTCGCCCGCCGCCTCGGGCTGGCTGCGGTCGATGACCTTCATCGGCGTCGGCTGGCTCTCGCGGCCGTCGCGGTTGCGCAGCTGGTCCAGCGACGACAGCACCTGCTGCGCCGCGGTCCACAGCACGTCGGGCTGGTACCAGGCGACCGGGTGGCGTTCGTGGGGCGGCTGGGTGCGGCCGAGCTTTTGGCGGGACATGGAGCGCGATGATCGTCGCCCGCGCGGCGGCGTCAACTCCCACCGGCGCCAGGCGCGCTACCCTTGCGGTGCCTTGCACCACCCGGAGCCCCCGCATGACCCACCCCGACACGCCGAAAGACGGCGACTTCGCCGCGTTCCTTGAGCGCAAGGTTGCCGACGCGCTGGTGGCCGGCGCAGCCGCCGTGGCGCCCGCGCCGCCGGAGCCGCACGCCGCGGAGCAGACCCTCGACGACGTGCTCATCAACGGTGAGGAGCCGAGACCGGCGTTGCTGGAGGAGATCAATGCGCTCGAATCCGCCGCGCCGCTGTCGGACGAGGAACTGGCCCGGCAGGCGCTGGAGCACCCGGGGGCCGATGGCGACCCCAGCACGCCGGAGTAGCTCCGCCGTGCAGACGCCTAGTGCCGCACCTGGTGCCCGGCGGCCGCCTTGTAGGCGTTGATCTCGGCGGCCACCTCGGCGGGCGCGATGACGTCTTCCAGCCGCGCGAAGCCGTCAGGTGCCAGCGCCTCGACGCGGTCCAGGATGGCGTCCAGGCCTTCCCGGCGGTTCATCTCGACGATGCGGGCGCAGAACGGCCGGCGCTCGTCCTCATAGGCGGCCAGCGCCGTGTCCAGGTCGGCGTGGCGGGTCAGCGCGTCGGCCAGCGCCTGTGCGTCCATGATGGCCTGCGTCGCGCCGTTGGAGCCGATGGGGTACATCGGGTGCGCCGCGTCGCCCAGCAGCGTCGTCGGCCCCAGCCGCCAGCGCGGCAGCGGGTCGCGGTCCACCATGGGCCACTCCAGCATCTGCTCGGCGCGCGTGATGAGGCCCGGCACGTCCAGCCAGTCGAAGTGCCAGCGGCCGAAGGTGGGCAGCAGGTCGTCCAGCCGGCCCGCGCGGCTCCAGTCGGCGCGGTCGGGCGCCGTGAGGCCCGGCGTGGGGGGCTGCACGCGGCGGTCGGCAATCCAGTTGATGAGCTGCAGGCCGTCGGCCTCGCGCGGCACGCCGATGGGGTAGACGACGAACTTGGCCTGGCTGTGGCCGGCCTGCACCATCGTGCGGCCGTCCAGGAAGGGCGGCGCCCACGTCGTGCCGCGCCACATCATGACGCCGCGCCAGCACGGCGCGCCCTCGTCGGGCGCGAGGCGCTTGCGCAGCGCGGAATGGATGCCGTCGGCGCCGACGATGAGGTCGGCCGCCTGCTCGCGCGGGCCGTCAGGCGTGTCGATGAGCGCCACGTTGCCGTCGCGCACGCCGGTGACGCGCTGGCCGCTGAGCACCGTCAGCCTGGCCGACGCCTCGCGCCACAGCGTCATCTGCAGCTCGCCGCGGTGGATGCTGAACTGCGGGTGGCTGTAGCCGCCGGCCAGGCCGCGCGGGTCGCGGTAGATGGCCTGGCCATGCTTGTTGGCGAAGACGAGCGCCGCCGTCTCGACGGCCATGCCGCGCAGCGCTGGCAGCAGCCCCAGGTCGGCCAGCACGGCCACCGCGTGCGGCAGCAGGTTGATGCCCACGCCCAGCGGCCGGGGCTCGCGCACGGCCTCCAGCACGGTGACGTCATGCCCCCGCGCCTGCAGCGCCAGCGCCGCCGTCAAACCGCCAATGCCGCCGCCTGCAATGATGATCTTCATCAAGTCAGGGTAAGCGAGATTGTTGCAGTAAGCAACTAAAACTAGCCTGACTCCGTGAGCAAAGCCGACGCCCCTGCCGACATCACGCCCGAGGGGCTGATGCTGCCCGTGCCCGGCGTGGACTACGGGCTGCTGGACGGCCTGCTGGGCTACGCGCTGCGCCGCGCGCAGAACGCGCTGTACCTGGACTTCGACCGCGCCGCGGCCGAGTGGGACGTCAGCCCGCAGCGCTTCGCGGCGCTGGTGCTCATCGCCCGCAACCCCGGCATGCGCCAAGGCCTGCTGGGCCAGGCCATGGGCCTGCACCGTAGCGGCGCGCTGCGCCTGACCGACTGGCTCACCGCGCAGGGCTGGGCCGAGCGCCGCGACGCACCCGACGACGCGCGCGCCTGGGGCCTGCACCTCACGGCGGCCGGCAAGCGCCGCGTGGCGAAGCTGGAGGCCGCCGTGGCCGCGCATGACCGCGCGCTGCTGGCCGGGCTCGGCGAGCAGGGCCCTGCATTGAAGGCGGCACTCGACCGCCTCGCCTGGGTGGCCACCGCGCAAAGCACCACCCCCGAGAAACCAACGACAAGGAGACAGAAATCATGATCGACCGCCGCCACCTGCTGGCCTCTCTCGCGGCGCTGCCGCTGGCCGCCCGCGCGCAGGGCCAGCCGCCGCGCATCCTCGTGGGCTTCCCGGCCGGCGGCTCGGTGGACGCCACCGCGCGCCGCTTCGCCGACTTCGCACGCGGCAAGATCGCCGACACCGTGCTCGTCGAGCAGAAGGTGGGCGCCGGCGGCCGCATCGCCATCGCCGGGCTGAAGGACGCCGCGCCCGACGGGCAGACGCTGCTGATCAGCCCGTCGTCGATGTTCACGATCTACCCGCACGCCTACCGCAAGCTGGCCTACAACCCGGCGGTGGACGTCGTCGCCGTCGCGCCGCTGGCGCTGTCGACCTGCGGCTTCGGCGTCGGCCCCATGGTGCCGGCCGGCGTGAAGACGCTGGCGCAGTTCGCCGACTGGGCCAAGACCAATGCCGACAAGGCCGCCTACGCGTCGCCGGCCGCCGGCGCCATGCCGCACTTCCTGGGCAACCAGTTCGAGCGCGCGGCCGGCCTCAAGCTCACGCACGTGCCCTACCGCGGCGCTGCACCGGGCATGCAGGACCTGATGGGCGGCCAGATCCCGTCAGGCTGCTTCTCCATCGGCGACTTCCTGCCCCACCTGGCCAGCGGCCGCGTGCGGCTGCTGGGCGTGACGGACAAGGCCCGTTCGCGCTTCGCGCCCGACGTGGCGACATTCGAGGAGCAGGGCTTCAAGGGCATCGTCGGCGTGGAGAGCTACGGCCTGTTCGTGCCGGCGAAGACGCCACAGGCTGTCATCGACAAGCTGGCCGACGCGGCCCGCGCCGCGGTGCGCGAGCCCGTCGTCATCGAGGCACTGGCCAAGCTGGGCTTCGAGCCGCTGAGCCTGCCGCCGGCCGACTACGCGAAGCGCCTGGCCGCCGAGCGCGAGTACTGGGGGCCGGTGGTCAAGGCGTCGGGCTTCTCGTCGGACGACTGAGCGCCGTCACGGCGACGCCGACGCGCTGCTGAGCCCGTTCTGCCAGGCTGGCTCCGCCAGCACGGCGTTGGCGCGCCGCACGATCGCCGCGCCCAGCTCGCCGCGCGCACACGCCACGTGGCCCTGGCGCGCGGTGGCCTGCTCCACCAGCGGCAGCAGCCGCAGCTCGTCCAGCTTCAGCCCGTGCGCGGCGGCCAGCGCGGCGGGCTCGAACGGCAGCATCAGCACACCGTCCACGCGGCCCAGCTCCAGCATGCGCAGCAGGTTGAGGGCCGGGTTCTGGCTGCTGACGCGCTCTACGCGGCGGGCCGGCAGCGCGGCGACGACGTCGTCCACCGCCGCCCCGTAGGCGCGGCCCTCGGCCAGGCCCAGCTTGAGCTCGGGGTTGTTCAGCCAGCCCTGCAGCGACAGCCGGCCCTTGGCGTCGCGCAGCGGGGCCAGCGGCGCCAGGTCGGCCCGGCGCACCAGCAGCCCCGGCGCCACCTGGATGGGGAAGGGCGCCGAGAAGGTCAGGAAGGACTCGCGCTCCGCGTTCTTCAGCATGCCGAAGGCGCAGGCATTGGGCAGGCTGCGCAGGCTGGCCTCCATCCGCTTGGGCGGCACGGTGACGATGCGGTGCTGGTAGCCCGCCAGCCGCGGCAGCAGCCGGGCCAGCGCCTGGTCCAGCACGCCGCGGTCCTGCAGGGGGCCCTGGGTGATGTAGAGCGGTGGCAGCTCGTAGCGCAGCCACTGCACCTCCGGCTCGGCCGCGGCCGCCACCTGCGCCAGCAGCGCGAGGGCAGCGGCGACGCAGGCGCGGGGGCGGAGCAGGGTGGGCAAGGCCATGCGTGATCGTCGCATGCGGGCAGGGGGAGAGTGGCACGTTTAGCATGCCGACTCCGCACTTCATGGAGCCGCCATGCCCTGGCGCCGATGGGCCGTTGGCCTCGCTGTCTGTCTCACCCTGACCACCGCGCATGCGGCCGACATCGCGCGGCTGCAGACGCTGCTGACCGAGCAGCAGTACGCCGCCGCGCGTGCCGACCTCGACGCGCTGCTGCACCTGCCCCGGCCCGGTGCGGCCGAGCGCGCCGTCATCTACCCATGGCTGTTCGCCCGCGACGACGGCGCGGCCATCGCCCGCCGCACGCGCCACGTGCTGACCGATGCCAAGGCCGAGGCCGTGGACCTGCTGGCCGCCGGCCGGCTGGCGCTGGACCTGCGCGACTTCGAGCGCGCCCGGCAATGCTTCGAGCGCGCGCTGCGCCAGGCCACGCGCCCGCGCGAGCAGGCCGACGCGCTGCGCGGCCTGGGCCAGCGGCACTACCAGCTGCGCGAGTTCGACGCGTCGCTGGCGCAGCTGGAGCGCAGCCTGGCCGCCGAGCGCACCGCCGACGGCCTGAGCGCGCTGGCCGACACGCTGATCCGCCTGTCCCGCACCGAGGACGCCATCGCCGCGGCCGAGGCCGCCGTCGCGCTGAACCCGCACCACGAGGCCGCGCATTACCTGCTGGGCAATGGCTACTCGCGCGAGAACTACACGCAGCTGGCCGCGCGGCTGGGCGATGCCTTCGCGCCGCTGCTGGCCGACGTGCGGCGCGTGTCCGACGCGTTCGAGCAGGGCCGCTTCGACGAGGCGCTGGCCATCAGCCTGGCCGTGCTGCAGCGCTGCCCGCAGCTGGGCCGCGCGCATGCCATTGCGGCCAAGGCGCTGGAGTCGCAGCGGCTGGCCATCGACGTGCACCGCGCCGACTACGAGCGCCGCTTTGCCGCCACGCCCATGCCGGTCGTGCCGGGCATCGAGCGGTATGTGCTGAACTGGAAAGACCTGTCGCCGCGCCACCAGAAGCGCGTCGCGTTGTCCGTCGCGCCGTGGAAGGCCTTCATCCCGGTGCTGGTGGAGGGCGGCGCCACGCACTTCATCAAGCCGATGTGGATGCGGCTGTCCGAGACGCCCGAGGCGCACGCGCTGAAGGACGCGCGCATCGACTACGACTCGCGGCTGTGGGACGACGTGCGCGGCATGGGCGGGCACTTCACCGTGACCGGCATCGAGGACGTGGAGCGCAGCATCTTCGACAAGTACAACACCGTGCTGCACGAGCTGACGCACCAGGTGCACGGCGTGCTGACGGCCGACCAGTCGCGCCAGATCCAGGCGCTGTATCAGCAGGCCAAGGCACGCGATGCCAAGACGAAGAACGGCTTCCTGTCGCGCTATGCGGGCGGCTCGGTGTGGGAGTACTTCGCCGAGGGTGCCAACGCCGAGGCGTCGCCGCGGCGCGACGCGTTCGACGGCCGCGAGATCGTCCGCGAGCGCCTGATCGCAACCGACCCGGCGCTGCGCGCGCTGGTGCGGCGCTTCTTCGCGCAGCGCGACACGCGCGCCAGCCTGCCGGTGGCCCTCGTCAAGGCCGGCCAGCAGAAGCTGGAGGACGGCAAGCTGGCCGACGCGGCGCCGCTGTTCGAGCGCGCGCTGGCGCTGGCCCCCGCGGACGAGGACGCGCTGGCGGCGCGGCTCTACGTGCTGGCGCTGCAAGGGCAGGGCGACGCGGCCCGCGAGCTGGCCGGCCGCGCGCTGGCCCGCCACCCGATGAGCGGTGCGCTGCACGTGGCCGCGGCCGATGCGCTGTGGCATGGCGGCGCACCGCTGGCCACCGACGTGGTGCCCGCGCTGGCGAAGGCCGCGGGCGGGTTGACGGGGGAGGACGCCTTCCGCGTGAACCTCGCGCTGGCCGACCACCACCGCCGCCTGGGCGATGTGCCGCAGGCGCTGGCCGCCTACGGCGCCGTGCTGGCCTACCAGGGCGACCAGCCCGAAGCGCTGTGGGGCCGCGCCGCTACGCTGGCGCTGGGCGGCCGCTGGGACGAGGCCTTTGCGCAGTTCGACGCGGTGCTGCGCCTGCGCACCGGCCTGCTGCCGCTGCGCCGCGACTACGCGCTGGACCTGCTGCGCGCCGGCCGCCTGGACGCCGCACGCGCCCAGCTCAAGGAGGCGCTGCTGCTGGACCCGCGCGACCCCGACACGCTGGCGCTGCAGGCCTGGAGCCGTCTGCTGGACGGCGACGCCGCCGCCGCGCAGCGCGGGGCCGAGCAGGCGCTGGCACTGGGCGGCTGGAGCGACCTGGCCGTCATCGTGCAGGCCGGTGCGCTGCAGGCGCAGGGCCAGGGCGACGCCGCCCGCACGGCCCTCGCGCCGCTGCGCGAGCGCATCGCCACGAACGCGCCGCCGAGCTACATCTACCGCGCCGACAAGTCCGCCTGGGTCTCGGTGCATGAGCTGCCGGCCAGCGAGCGCCGCGTGATGGAGCTGCTGGTCAAGTGAGAGCGTTCTTCCAGCGGCTCGAAGCCGCGCATCTGAACGGCCTGGGCGTCGCGCTGGGCGTGGCGGCGGTGCACCTCGGTGTCGACGGCCTGTTCGGCGACACGGCGGGCCTGGCGGCCGTGGGTGGTGCCGTCTGCGCCAGCCTGACCGACGTGCCCAACCCGCCGCAGCGCGTGCTGCCGCGCGTGCTGCCGGCCGCGTTCGCCGCGGGCCTCGTCACGCTGCTGGTGGGGCTGGCGCATGGCTCGCTGCCGCTGACGC
This sequence comes from Roseateles sp. GW823-FHT07B05, assembly GCF_058794515.1. Lineage (NCBI taxonomy): Bacteria > Pseudomonadati > Pseudomonadota > Betaproteobacteria > Burkholderiales > Sphaerotilaceae > Roseateles > Roseateles sp. GW823-FHT07B05. Next base: position 331,627 of record NZ_JBXAGX010000006.1, on the reverse strand, counting down.
TGGCCGTCGTCGCGGCGGTCAGCTTCCTGTCGCTGATGACGCTGGCCTGGGGGCTGCGCGCCGGGCCGCTGTCGTTCTCGCCGGTGCTGGCGCTGGTGTTCGCGATGGCCTGGGACCGCACGGCCGGCGCCACGTCGCCGTGGGAGCACGCGCTGTGGGTGGCCGTGGGCGGCTTCCTGTACGCCGGCTGGGCGCGCGCGGCCGCCGTGGTGCTGCGCCACCGGCTGCGCGAGCTGGCGCTGGTGCAGGCGCTGCGCGCCACCGAGCGGCGCATGCGCTCGCGCGCGCAGCGCATCGTGCTGGCCGTGGGCGGCGAGGAGGCGCGCATCCGCGCGTCCATCGCCGACGACGTCGCGCTGGCCGACGCGCTGCAGGCCGCGCGCGACCAGGTGTTCGCCGCGCGCCGATCCAAGCGCAGCCGCCAGCAGACCGACCTGCTGCTGGGCCTCATCGAGGTGCGCGACCTGCTGCTGGCCAGCCGGCTGGACACCGAGCTGCTGGGCCAGGACTTCCCGGGCCGCCAGTGGCGCGCCGCGCTGGCCGACACGCTGCGCCAGCTGGCCGACGCGCTCGCGGCGCTGGCCGACACGCTGGCGGTCGGCGCGCCGCTGCCGGAGGTGTCTGCCGAGGCCTGGCGGGCGCGGCTGGCGGCGCAACTGGCCGACGTGCACGCGCCGACCGGTGACTCGCGCGGCCACCTGGTGTCGGCGCTGCAGTCGCGGCTGGGGCACATGATCGACGACGTCTGCGCGATGGTCGCGCGGCAGCGCCGCACCGATGACGTCGACAGCCCCTGGACGCCGGAGCGGCTGGCGCCGTTCGTGTCGCCCGAGGGCTGGCCGCTGGCGGCGTTGCGGCCGCACCTGACGCTGCAGTCCAGCGTCATGCGGCATGCGCTGCGCTCGGCGCTGGCGCTGACGCTGGCCTACGCGCTGGGCGCCGCGCTGCCGTGGGCGGCACACCCGTTCTGGCTGGTCATCAGCGTGGCCGTGGTGCTGCGCGGCAACCTGGAGCAGACGCTGTCGCGCCGCAACGACCGCATCGCCGGCACGGTGCTGGGCTGCCTGCTGGTGATGGGCCTGGCGCATGTGCATTCGGTGGCGGCGCTGAGCCTGTGCTTCATCGCCGCCGTGGGCACGGCGCATGCGTACGTGAACCGGCGCTACCGCACGGCGGCCACGGCTGCCACGCTGATGGCGCTGCTGCAGCCGCTGATGCTGGACCCGACCAGCAATCCCGCCGTCGTCGAGCGCATTGCCGACACCTTCATCGGCGCCGGCCTGGCGTGGCTGTTCAGCTTCGTGCTGCCCAGCTGGGAGCGCGCCGCCGTGCCGCGGCTGGGCCAGCAGCTGCGCGGCGCGCTGGCACGGCATGCCGGCAACATGCTGCAGTGGCGGCCCAGCGCGGAGGCGCAGCTGGCGCAGCGCGTGTCGCGCCAGCAGGCCTACACCGCGCTGGCCGCACTGGCCGCCGCGGCGCAGCGCACCCGCGTGGAGCCCGAGAGCGTGCGCCTGCCCGACGCCGAGATCGAGGCCGCGCTGAGCCACGGCTACCGGCTGATGGCGCTGCTGGGCGCCGTGCAGCAGCTGACGCAGCGCCGCACCGACCGGCTCGACGACGCCCGCGCGCAGACCGCGTTGCCGCTGGCCCGCACCGCCTGTGTGGACGTGCTGAACGGCGCCCCCATGAGCGGCACCGACCCCGCCGAGATCCCCGACGCCGATGCCGGCGCATGGCCCGAACATCTGGGCCAGCAGGACCTGACACCGTGGCTGCTGCGACGATTGCGGCTGTGCCGCCACGAGTCGCGCGAGTTCGTCGACGCGCTGAACCAACTTCAACCGACAGGAGTACCCAAGACATGAGCATCCAAACCCGAGCCGCCGTGGCCTGGAAGGCCGGCGCCCCGCTGACCATCGAAACGCTGGACCTGGAAGGCCCGACGGACGGCGAGGTGCTGGTGGAAGTGAAAGCCTCCGGCATCTGCCACACCGACGACTTCACGCTGTCCGGCGCCGATCCCGAGGGCCTGTTCCCGGCCGTGCTGGGCCACGAGGGCGCGGGCGTCGTGCTGGAAAGCAAGGTGCCGTGGCTCAAGCCCGGCGACCACGTGATCCCGCTCTACACGCCCGAGTGCCGCGAGTGCAAGTTCTGCCTGAGCCGCAAGACCAACCTGTGCCAGTCCATCCGCGCCACGCAGGGCAAGGGCCTGATGCCCAACGGCACGTCGCGCTTCAGCCTGAATGGCGAGCCCATCTTTCACTACATGGGCACCAGCACGTTCTCCAACCACATCGTCGTGCCCGGCATCGCGCTGGCCAAGATCCGTCCGGACGCGCCGTTCGACAAGGTCTGCTACATCGGCTGCGGCGTGACGACCGGCGTGGGCGCCGTGCTGTTCACGGCCAAGGTGGAGGCGGGCGCCAACGTCGTCGTCTTCGGTCTCGGCGGCATCGGCCTGAACGTCATCCAGGGCGCCAAGATGGTGGGCGCCAACAAGATCATCGGCGTGGACATCAACCCGGGCCGCGAGGCGATGGCGCGCCGCTTCGGCATGACGGACTTCGTGAACCCGAAGGATGTGCCCAACCTCGTGGACCACATCGTGCAGCTGACCGATGGCGGCGCGGACTACTCGTTCGAGTGCGTGGGCAACGTGCAGCTGATGCGCCAGGCGCTGGAGTGCACGCACAAGGGCTGGGGCCGCAGCATCATCATCGGCGTGGCGCCGGCCGGGGCCGAGATCTCGACGCGGCCGTTCCAGCTCGTCACCGGCCGTCACTGGGAAGGCTCGGCCTTCGGCGGCGCCCGCGGCCGCACCGACGTGCCCAAGATCGTCGACTGGTACATGGACGGCAAGCTCAACATCGACGAGCTGATCACGCACAAGCTGAAGCTGGAGCAGATCAACGAGGGCTTCGAGCTGATGCGACGCGGCGAGAGCATCCGCTCGGTCGTGGAGTTCTGATCGAGCAACACCGAGAACACCGAGAACACCGAACAGCCGCGCCGCCCGAGCGGCGCTGCATTCGGCTGTTCTGGTGAGCACGGCGTGCAGCCGCGCGTCGGACGGCCCGCTGGGGCGGTGGATGGCGCACGTGACAAGGCAGCCGCGAGAGCGCAGCGGTTCGCATCTGGGAGATTGCGGTTGGCTGTTTTCGCGCGCCGCTCCAGGCGGCGTCGCGTTCGAGTGCGGTTCAGGGCCTCTTCTTTGGTGACTTTCTTCTGGCCCCGCAGAAGAAAGTTACCCCGCCGCCGGGCGGGACTCCCGGCAATGCAACGGTGTCGCGCCCGCTCCGAAGCGCATCCATCGCCAGCGGCACCGCGAGCGCCAGCCCCCACCCCGCAGCTTTGCAATTCATGTGGGAACCCACAGCGCACGCCGAGGTCGCAAGTCCTAAGCTGACGCCGAAGCCAGTTCCATCCGCAGAACTGTTCGGAGACGCGCATGCAGACCATCCCCACCGCCGCCCGGCAGCCCCTCTACAAGTCGCTGTACGCCCAGGTTCTCACCGCCATCGTCATCGGCGTGCTGGTGGGCCACTTCTTCCCGCAGACGGGCGAAGCGCTCAAGCCGCTGGGTGACGGCTTCATCAAGCTGATCAAGATGATCATCGCGCCCATCATCTTCTGCACGGTGGTGGTGGGCATCGCGGGCATGGAGGACATGAAGCGCGTCGGCAAGACCGGCGGCTACGCGCTGCTGTACTTCGAGATCGTCTCCACCATCGCCCTCATCGTCGGCCTCGTCGTCGTCAACGTGCTGGAGCCCGGCGTCGGCATGCACGTGGACCCCAAGACGCTGGACACCAAGAGCATTGCCGCCTACACGGCGCCCGGCAAGATGCAGGGCACGGTGGACTTCCTGCTGGCCATCATTCCGACCACCGTCGTGGACGCCTTCGCCAAGGGCGAGATGCTGCAGGTGCTGCTGTTCTCGCTGCTGTTCGGCTTTGCGCTGCACCGCTTCGGCGGCCGCGGCACGCTGGTGTTCGACGGCATCGAGAAGACCTCGCACGTGCTGTTCGCCATCGTCGGCATGATCATGAAGGTGGCCCCCATCGGCGCGTTCGGCGCCATGGCCTTCACCATCGGCAAGTACGGCGTCGGCTCGCTGCTGCAGCTCGCCAAGCTGATGGGCTCGTTCTACGCGACCTGCCTGATCTTCATCTTCGTCGTGCTGGGCACCATTGCGCGGCTGCACGGCTTCTCGGTCTGGAAGTTCATCAAGTACATCAAGGAAGAGCTGTTCATCGTGCTGGGCACGTCGTCCAGCGAGTCGGTGCTGCCGCGCATGATGGCCAAGCTGGAGAACCTGGGCGTGCGCAAGTCCACCGTGGGCCTGGTCATCCCCACCGGCTACTCGTTCAACCTCGACGGCACGTCCATCTACCTGACGATGGCCGCCGTGTTCATCGCGCAGGCCACCGACACGCCGATGACGCTGATGCAGCAGCTCACACTGCTGGCCGTGCTGCTGCTGACGAGCAAGGGTGCCGCCGGCGTGACGGGCAGCGGCTTCATCGTGCTGGCGGCCACGCTGTCGGCCGTGGGCGGCGTGCCGGTGGCGGGCCTCGCGCTGATCCTGGGCATCGACCGCTTCATGTCCGAGGCGCGCGCGCTGACCAACCTCGTCGGCAACGGCGTGGCCACGGTCGTCGTCGGCAAGTGGACGGGCGACCTGGACGTGGACCGCATGCAGGCCGTGCTGAACAACGAGACCGAGGCGCAGGCCGAGGAGCCCGAGGCCGTGCTCGACACGGTGGATCAGCGCATGGCCCCCAGCCCGCGCTGAGGCGCTCGCCGCCCGAGGGCCGCGGTTAAATTCCGTCGGCCGGACGCGACCCAGGGTTCGGCTTCCGACCCCACCGTCCGATGCGCCGACTCGCCCTTGCCTTGACCGCCACGCTGCTTCCCTTTGCCCTTGCCGCCGAGACGCTGGTCTACGTCGGCACCGACACCGGCGGTGACAGCCACGGCATCTACGTCGCCTCGCTTGACGAGACGACCGGCGCGCTGTCCGTGCTACGGCTGGCCGCGGCCATCGGCAACCCGGGCTTTCTCGCCATCCATGCATCCAGGCCGTTGATCTACTCGGTCGCCGGCAGCCGCGCGGCAGACGGATCGTGGCGGGAGGAGGTGGCCGCTTTCTCGGTGCAGCCGGATGGCCGCCTGGCGCTGCTCAACACCCGGCCGTCCGAGGGCAGCGGCCCCTGCCATATCGCCATCGATGCCAGCGGGCGCGTGCTGCTGCTGGCCAACTACAGCGGCGGCAACGTCGTGTCCTACCCCATCCGCGACGACGGCAGCCTGGGGCCGGCGGCCTCCACCGTCCGGCACCAGGGCGCCAGCGTGCACCCGCAGCGCCAGCAGCAGCCGCATCCGCACGCGATCTACCCCGACCCGACGCGCACCCGCGCCTATGTGCCCGACCTGGGCATCGACAAGGTGATGATCTACCGGCTCGACGCGGCCAGCGGCCGGCTCTCGCCGAACGAACCCGCCTACACCGCCACCGAGCCTGGCGGCGGCCCGCGCCACCTGGCCTTCCATCCCGACGGGCGCCATGCCTATGTCGCGCTGGAGCTCACGTCCCGCGTGGCGTCCTACCGCGTTGACGCCGCGACCGGCGCGCTGCAGCACGTCGACACCCGGTCCAGCCTGCCGGCCGGGGCCAGCGCCGACGGCAACACGGCCGCCGAGATCCTCGTCCATCCCGACGGCCGCTTCCTCTACGTCTCCAACCGCGGGCACGACAGCATTGCCGTGTTCGCCATCGACCCGCAGACCGGCGCGCTGCGCTTTGTCGACGCGACGCCCAGCGGCGGCCGCACGCCGCGCAGCTTCGGCCTCGTGCCCGGCGGGCGTTTCCTGGTGGCGGCCAATCAGAATGGTGGCAACCTCACTGTCTTCCGCATCGACGCCGAGCGCGGCACGCTGTCGTCCACCGGCCAGGAATTGCGCATCGACCGCCCCAAACACGTCCGCTTCCTGCGGCGTTGAACCAGACCTCACCATGAACCTTCTCAGCGAACACCGCGCCTTCGGCGGCACGCAGCGCTTTCTGCAGCACGACTCCGCCGAGATCGGCCTGCCCATGCGCTTTGCGCTCTACGTGCCGCCGGCACCGAAGGCGCTGCTGGTCTTTCTCGCCGGCCTGACCTGCACCGAGGAGACCTTCACGATCAAGGCCGGTGCCCAGCGCCTGGCCGCCGAGCTGGGCCTGGCGCTGCTGATGCCCGACACCAGCCCGCGTGGCGCCAACGTGCCCGGGGAGGCCGACAGCTGGGACTTCGGCGTCGGCGCCGGTTTCTACCTCGACGCGACGCAGCCGCCCTGGGCGACGCACTGGCGCATGGAGAGCTACCTGCTCGACGAGCTGCTGCCGCTGGTGCAGCGCGAGACCGGCCTCACCCGGACCGGCCTGTTCGGCCACTCCATGGGCGGCCACGGCGCGCTGACGCTGGCGCTGCGGCACCCGGGGCGGTTCCAGTCGCTGTCGGCCTTCGCGCCCATCGCGGCGCCCATGCAGTGCCCCTGGGGCCGCAAGGCCTTCACCGGCTACCTGGGCGAGGACCGCGCCGCCTGGGTCGCGCACGACGCCAGCGAGCTGATGCGGCTGCAGCGCAGCGCGCCGTATCCAGGCGGCATCCTCATCGACCAGGGGCTGGCCGACAAATTCCTCGCCGAACAGCTGCACCCCGAGGCCTTCGAGGCCGCCTGCGCCGCCGCGGGCCAGCCGCTGACCGTCCGCCGCCACGCCGGCTACGACCACGGCTACTACTTCATCGCCAGCTTCATCGACGACCACCTGCGCCACCACGCGGAACGGCTGATCTGACTTGCCGGGGGACAATCGCCGGATGGCTGTTCTCTCCCTCACCAATGCTCATCTCGCCTTCGGGCACGTCGCGCTCCTCGACGGCGCCGGCTTTTCCCTCGAAGTCGGCGAGCGCGTTGGCCTCATCGGCCGCAACGGCACCGGCAAGTCGTCGCTGCTGAAGATCCTCGCCGGCATCGAGAAGCTCGACGACGGCCTGCTGCAGCAACAGCAGGGCCTGACCAACGTCTACGTGCCGCAGGAGCCCGAGCTGCGCGGCGACGCGACCATCTTCGACGTCGTCAGCGAGGGCGTGGCCGAGGCCAAGGCGCTGCGCGAGCGCTACGAGCGCCATGACGAGAACGACGACCTGGCCTGGGTGCAGGAGCGCATCGAGCACATCGGCGCGTGGAACTGGGAGCAGCGCGTCGACGAGACGCTGCACCGCCTGGGCCTGGACGGCTCGCGGCTGGTGGGCAGCCTGTCCGGCGGCCTGAAGAAGCGCGTGGCGCTGGGCCGCGCGCTGGTGGCCCAGCCCGACGTGCTGCTGCTGGACGAGCCCACCAACCACCTGGACCTGGACGCCATCGCCTGGCTGGAAGGCCTGCTGAACGATTTCAAGGGCTCGTTGCTGCTGATCACCCACGATCGCGCGTTCCTGGACAACGTGGCCAACCGGATCGTCGAGCTGGACCGCGGCCAGCTGCGCGGCTACCCCGGCAACTACGCCGCCTTCCAGGCCGCCAAGGCCTACGAGCTGGAGAACGAGGCGCTGTTCAACGCGCGCTTCGACAAGCTGCTGGCGCAGGAGGAGGTGTGGATTCGCAAGGGCGTGGAGGCACGCCGCACGCGCTCGGTCGCGCGCATCCAGCGCCTGGAGGCCATGCGCCTGGAGCACGCCGCGCGGCGTGACGTGCAGGGCAAGGTCAAGCTGGACATCGACACCGGCGGTGCCAGCGGCAAGATCGTCGCGGAGCTGGAGGACGTGTCCAAGAGCTACGGTGACCGCCCCATCGTGCGCGGCTTCACGTCGACCATCCTGCGCGGCGACAAGGTGGGACTCATCGGCCCCAACGGCGCCGGCAAGACGACGCTGCTGAAGATGATCCTCGGCGAACTGCCGCCCGACAGCGGCACGGTGCGTCTGGGCTCGCGGCTGACGGTCGCCTACTTCGACCAGATGCGCGACACGCTGAACCTCGACGCGACGCTGGCCGACACCATCAGCCCGGGCTCGGAGTGGATCGAGATCGGCACGCAGAAGAAGCACGTCAAGAGCTACCTCGGCGACTTCCTGTTCTCGCCGGCGCGCGCCAACTCGCCGGTGCGCACGCTGTCGGGCGGCGAGCGCAACCGCCTGCTGCTGGCGCGCCTGTTCGCGCGGCCGGCCAATGTGCTGGTGCTGGACGAGCCGACCAACGACCTCGACATCGAGACGCTGGAGCTGCTGGAGGAGCTGCTGGCCGAGTACGACGGCACGGTCTTCCTCGTCAGCCACGATAGGCGCTTCCTGGACAACGTCGTCACGTCGACGCTGGTCTACGAGGGCGATGCGCGCTGGCGCGAGTACGAGGGCAGCGTGCAGGACTGGCTGACCCAGTCCAAGCGTGCGGCGGCGCTGCAGGCCAAGGCCGCGCCCGCCGCGGCCGTCGCATCGCCGCCGTCTGCGCCTGTGCCCGATTCGGCGGCCCCGGTCGTCGCGACGAAGCGCAAGCTCAGCTACAAGGAGCAGCGCGAGCTGGACGAGATCCCCAAGCAGATCGCCGCGCTGGAGGCCGAGCAGACGCAGCTGAACGCGCTGCTCAACGGCACCGAGCTGTACACGCAGGGTGCCAAGCGCATTGCCGAAGTGACCGAGCGTGCTGCTGACATCGACGGTGAGCTGCTGACGTTGATGGAGCGCTGGGAAGTGCTGGAAGCCAAGTGAACGCGCTGCACCACGAATGGCTGGCGCTGCAAGGCCAGCATGAACGCTACGAGGCGCTGGCGCTGGGCGTGAAGCTGGTGGCCTTCGTCGCCACCGTCGTGGTCTCCGACAACACGCTGGCCCTCGCGTTGCTGGCACTGCTGTGGCTGCAGGAGGCGGTGCTCAAGACCTTCCAGGCCCGGCTGGGCGAGCGCCTGCTGGCGGTGGAGCAGGGGCTGAAGTCAGGTGCCGAGCTTGCCCCCATGCAGTTGCACAGCGCCTGGCTGGCCACGCGCCCGCGCGGCGCCGGCCTGGCCGTCGAGTACCTGAAGAGCGCGCTGCGCCCCACCGTGGCGCTGCCCTATCCGCTGCTGATGGCGCTGGTCATCGGGCTCTGACCGCAGAACCCGCGGTGGTCGTCGTGCCTTCTCGGGCCGAGCGCCGGGCCGTTCCCAAGCCGGCCCGTCAGGCGATGTTGACCGGGCTCGATGCCCGGTCAATCGCTGTCCCCTCGGGGGCTGAGGCCGGACACAGGGCGTCCAGCGGACGGCCTTTGCCTGCCGAAGCTCTGCGGCCCATGGCCGCAGAGCGGTCCCGTCCGGGGCGCCCGCGTCCAGCGTGGCGCACCGGACGAGGGGCCTCAAGCCGCTACACCGGCTGCAGCTTGTCCACCGACACGAACCCCGGCTGCCCCTTGAGCTGCACCACCGTCTCGCTGTGGCGATGCACGATGTGCTGGGCCACATGCACGGCCCCTTGGTAGCGCACCTTGTCGCCCGGCTTGATGACGGGCTGCGGCGGCATGGGTGGCAGCGGCGGGCGTGCCGCCGGGCGAGCGGTGCGCATCGTGTCGCGCAGCTGGCCGTGCAGGCTCGGTGACGTCTTGGCCAGCGCCTCCAGCGAGCGCGTCACCTCGGCCTTGAGCTGCTCGGCCGTGAACGGCTTCTTCAGCAGGAAATAGGCGCCATGCGCCTCGGCCTCGAACTGGTGCTCGGGCGTCACGTCGAAGCTCATCAGCGACAGGTGCAGCGCCGGCTGCGCGTCGCGCAGGCGCTGGAACAGCTGGATGCCGGTCAGCGGCGACTTGGCGAACCAGTCGGTGATGAGGAAGTGGGGCTTGAAGACCAGCCCCTGCGCCAGCGCCGTGTCGGTGTCGGCGCAGCAGAGGATCTGGTCGGCCGTGAAGCCGCGGCTCTGCAGCAGCTGGCGTGCAAAGGTCTGGACGCCGGCCAACGGATCTACAACGAGGAATTTCAAGGGGCTGCTCATGTCACTTCGGGCGCCGCGGCCGACGGCGGCGCCAGATGTGACCAATTGTGCCGGCCGGCGTGAACCGGTCCAGCGACAAACCCCTTGCCGGGCGAGAACTTTTTGTCAGCCTTGCAGTCGACAGAAATCGGCGCGCAGGCCGCCCGGCGTGCGGGCGAGGTAGAGCACTACGGGTTCACCCGAGGGGCCGCTCAGCAGACACAAGCCGTCGCCGAGGCTGTCGGGCAGCCGGCCCTGGAAGCCCACGCTGAACTGCTCGCCCGGCCGGCTGCCGGGCCGCGTGTCGACCGAGGCCAGCGTGACCGCGTGGCCGTCCACGTGGAAGATCTCGCCCAGGCGCGCCTGCCAGCTGGCCTGGCCCGCCACGGCACCGAGGCCAGAGCGCGTGGCGGCCAGCGCCGCGGGGGCTGCGGCGGCAGCGGCCAGTGCGCTCGCGCCGCCCTTCAGGAATTGGCGTTTGTTCATCATGGCAGGCACTCCTCGGGCTGCTGGGTCGGGGGCGGTCTGAGCATGGGCTGGTACAGCCCCTGCGGCTCGCTTTCGGGGAGGAAGCCGAGCCGCTCGTACAGCCGCCGGGCGGGGTTGTGGATCTCGACCTGGATGCCCAGGTGCCGGCCCGCAGCCGCCGCGTCATCCATCAACGTGCGCAGGCAGCGGGTTCCCAGCCCCTGGCTGCGCCAGGCGGGCAGCAATGTGATGTCCAGTACGTGCAGCCGGTCGGGGCGGGCGTCGACCCAGAGCCGGCCGGCCACCGCATCGTCCACCAGGATGAGCTGGCAGAGCGACTGAGGGAAATGCTGCAGGTAATGCCGTTGCTGCGCCTGGTGCTGCTGGGCGATGAAGGCCTCGCACTGCGCGCGGGGCCAGCCGGTCAGCGCCAGCTCGTCGGTGCGTGTGCTCGCATAGATGGCGAGTTGCCAGGCGTCATCGGCAGGCGTGGTGGGGCGCAGTCGGTAGTCCATGGCGGGCGCCCCTCATTGGGTCAGCTACGCGGCGGGAAGATGCCCTGCAGCGCGATGCAGAAGCTCAGCGCCTGGTAGGGCTGCCGGTTCTCGTGTGCCTGGCCGCCGCCGGACGCGCTGATGGCCGACGCAGCCATCGGCGCAGCGGCGCCGGGGGCGTGGTAGGCATTGCCGCCGGCGGTCGGAGTCATCAGCGCCCCGGCGGGGCTGGTGGCCGACGGCGTGAGGCCGGCCATCAGCGCGTGGTCGTGGCTCGGCATGTTCTGGGGCAGCAAGGTCACCGAGGGCGCGCCGGCCGTCTCGCCGAGCACGCGGTCGGAAAGGCCCGGGCCCTGGCCCTGGCCCATCGCGAAGCTGCCGCCCAGGTTGGGCAGCGCGAAGTTGGACTGGCCGTTGCCCCCGTAGTAGGTGCCGATCAGCGAGAAGAGAGCCGTGTTCTGGCTGATGGGCAGCAACTGGCCATCGCAACGCGCCCAGCCCCTGGGTGCGAAGTTGTAGGGCATGACGCGGATTTCGGCGACGAAGGGGTTGGACATGTCACGCTCCTCAGGTGGGCGACGGGTAGATGCCGTACAGCGAGATGATGTAGCTGACGGTCAGCGTCGGCGCCATGTTTTCGTGGGGCTGCGGGTTGCCCCAGACGCTGGTGATGGCGCCGCTGGCCATCGCCGTCGTGACCGGGGCGCTGCCGTAGGTGGCGACTGCCGTGGTCGCGAGCAGGTTGCCGGCGGGCGTCGCGAGGCTGGCCGCCGCGGTGCTGGCAAGCGCCGGATGGCTGTGCAAGGCGGTCTGGCCGGATTGCAGCGTCACGGTCTCGGTGCCGCCGGTCTGGCCCATCGTGCGGGGTGACAGGCCGGGGCCCTGGCCCTGGTGCACGGGGACGCGGCCGCGCAGGTCCGGCAACGCGAACGTGCTCTGGCCATCGCCGCCGTAGGTGGTGCCGATCAGGTTGTACAGCGTGTCGTTCTCGGCAATCGCGACCAGCTGCCCCTGGCACAGGGCCCAGCCGACGGGCGCGAAGTTGCCGGCAAAGAGGCGGATCTCGCCGACGTATGGGTCCGACATGTCAGTCTCCTGGAGTTAGTCGCGGCTGGGGAAGATGCCGACCAGCGCGATCGCCCAGCTGAGCACCTGAAAGGGCTGCATGTTGGGGTGAGGCTGGCCGCCCGCGTTGTTGGCGATGGTGCCGGGGTCCATCGCAGCGGCGTTGCCGTCCGGCGCATAGAGGCTGATGCCGCCGCGCCCTTTGGCTGCCGGCACGGCATTGCCCGGGACGCTGGCGTTGGCCAGGTCGCCGCTGGCGACCAGCGTGTGGGTGTGGGGCGGGATCTGGCTGGTGCTCAGCGTGACGGCCTCCTGTCCGCCCGAGGCGCCGAGCGGCAGCTGTGCGCTGCTGTGGAGCGGCGAACGGCTGCGCAGGTCGGGTAACTGGAACGTGGTCACGCCGTTGCCGCCGTAGGTGGTGCCTAGCAGCGAGAAGAGGGCCTGGTTCTGCTGGATGGCCAGAACTTGCCCATTGCACAGCGCCCACCCCTTGGGTGCGTAGTTGAAGCTCATCAGACGGAGCTCGCCGAGGAACTGGTCGGACATGAGGGTCTCCTAGCCGAACACGGCTTCGTAATTCAGGCCCGCCGCGGTGCGGGCGACGGGCACCAGGAAGATGTCCATGCCGCCCATCTGCGCGTGCTCAAGCCGGTAGATGCGCTGCGGCAGTGCCGGCTCGGGGGCTTCGAACGTGAGGCAGAAAGGTGCGCGCCCTTCTGGCGGCGCCCATGGCCCCGGGCAGGCTTCGATGAGCCGCGCGGTCAGGCAGCCCGCCTCGCCGAGTTGCAGCGTGAAGTCGCTGCCAACGAGGGGTTCGAACTGCGCCAGCGTGACCACGCCGTCAGGCACGGCGGCGCACCGCAGCAGCTCCCAGGGCCGCCACCATGAACAGCGCGAGCGAGGCGGGTTCGGGCAACTGGTTGCCGGGGTCGGTGGGACCGGGGCCGGGGCCAGTGCCGTTGTCCTGCGTGAGGAGCTGGATGCGGAAGTCGGCGTAGTTGTTGCTGCTGCCGGCGATCCGCTTGGCGATCGCCAGCGTGTCGAGGTCAAAGGTGACCGTGTCGGAGTCGATGAAATGGGCCAGGCTGCTCAGCACCGCCGGGTTGGCCAGGCCGCTGCCCGTGCCGCCGTCTGTGGTGCCGAAGCCGTCCCAGGCGTACAGGGCCACGCCGATGATGGTCTTGCCGGTGATGCCCAGGCCATCGAACTGGTAGCGGGCGCGGTTGCCGCCGGAGCCGAGGTAGCCGGTGGTGTAGAGGCCGCCCGTGGTGTCGTCGCCGACGCCGATGCGCAGCTTGATGCTGTCGTCTTCGAAGAAGATCTTTTCGTGGGCCACCATCCAGACCCCGCTGATGACGCCGGGGTCACCGACCTGGATGCCGTTGACGAGACCGGCCAGCGGGACGGTCTGCTGCGCGGTGATCGGTGTCGTGTCGAGGATGGTGCCGTCTGTGAAGCCGCCAGGGGCGATCAGCGTGATGCTGACGTCGCTGACGAAACCGGCCTGGGCCGACAGCGAACACAGCGTCAGCGCGGCGGCGCCGAGCAGGCTGCGGATGGGGGACGAAACGAGTCGCATGGAGCCTCCCTGTGAATGGGCCGTCAGGAAGTTGACTCGCCTTACAGGGCCTTCGCCAGTGGCTTTCCCCTCGACTGAGGGGGGCGGCGATGGGCAGAACTTAGGGAGTCGCTGAGCGCCCCCGGATGTCGTCCACACAGGCGCGCAGCTGACGCCAGAACGCCGGGTCTTGCGACGTGGCCATGTTGACGCGCATCAGCGGGCCGGGGCAGCGCGTGGCGCTGAACAGGGCGCCCGGCGCGGTGAGCCAGCCGGCGTCCAGCAGTGGCTGCGCCAGGCGCTCCGTGTCCACGCCGACGTCCAGCCAGCCGAACAGGCCGTCGGGCGGGGCCGCCCACTGGAAGCCCTGCCGGGCTGCCAGCGCCGCTACGCGCTGGCGGGCGTCGGTCAGCCGTTCGCGCAGCCGCTGTGCGTGGCGGCGCAGCCGGCCCTGCTCCAGGCACAGCGCGACGGCACGCTCCAGTACCGGCGAGCTGGTCAGGCCGTCCAGCAGCTTGGTGTCGGTCAGCGCGGCCAGCTTCTCCGGGGCGGCGGCGAGGTAGCCCACGCGCCAGGCCGGCGTCAGCACCTTGGAGAAGCCGCCGACGTAGACGACGCAGCGCAGTCCGTCCAGCGCGGCCAGCCGCGGCAGGTGCTCGGGGGCGAGGAAGCCGTAGCTGTCGTCTTCGACGATGAGCAGGTCGTGCTCGTCCGCCAGCCGCAGCAGCCGGTGCGCGGTGGCCAGGTCCAGGCTGTGGCCGGTGGGGTTGTGAAGCACCGAGACGGTCAGGTAGGCGCGCGGCGCGTGCTGCGCGGCCAGCGCGGCCAGCACGCCGAGGTCCGGCCCCTGCGCGCCGCGCGGCACGGGCAGCAGCCGGATGCCCGCCTGCGTCAGCCGCGCGAACAGCACGGACCAGCCCGGGTCGTCCACCAGCACGGCGTCGCCGGGCTGCAAGTGGGTGCGGATCAGCAGGTCCAGCGCATGCGTGGCGCCGTTGGTCGCCAGGATCTGCGCGGGGCCGGCGTGGATGCCCAGGTCGGCCAGCCGCTGCGCCAGCGCGACGCGCAGCCGCTCGTCGCCGCTGGGGTCGCCGTAGCTGACCTGCACCGTCTCGTCGCTGCCGAGCCGGCGCAGCGCCGACTGCAGCAGCGCCGCGTCCAGCCAGTCCGCCGGCAGCGTGCCCAGCCCCGGCGCGCGTGCGGCATCGGCCTCGAACATGCCGCGGATCAGCGCCGTCGCGTCCACCGGCGCCTGGCGAGGGGCGGCAGCCGCCTTGGCGTGGCGGGCGGTGGCGGGCGCGGGGCGGGTCTCGCGCACAAAGAAGCCGCGCTGGCGGCGCGCCTCCAGCAGGCCGGCCGCCTGCAGCTGGTCGTAGGCGGCCACGACGGTGTGCGGGCTCACGCCGTGCTGGCGCGCACAGTCGCGCACCGAAGGCAGGCGCGCGCCCGGCAGCAGCAGCCGCTCGCGGATGCGCTGGGCGTAGCGCTCGGCCAGTTGGCCGGCCAGCGGCTGGCTGGCATCGCGCTGCAGCGGCGGGTGTGTACCGGTGGGCATGGCAGTACAGATTCAATGATTGATTGAATGACTGTACTGGCTCTGTACCGGTTGCTGTGCCTAGACTGAGCCCATGCCAGGGTTTTCCACGTCCACCACCACATCGTCCGACGCGACGCGCGGCCTGCTGCTGGGGTTGGCGGGTGTCGTCATGTTCGCGCTGAGCCTGCCGATGACGCGGCTGGCCGGCGGCAGCGTTGCCGCGCCGCAGCTGGACCCAGCCTTCGTCGCCTTCGGCCGCGCCGCGGTGGCGGGCGTGTTGTCGCTGGCCTACCTCGCGCTCACCGGCGCGCGCCGGCCGCGCGGCGGCGAGTGGCGGCTGCTGGCGTTCACGGCGGGCGGCGTGGTGTTCGGCTGGCCGCTGCTGTCCGGCCTGGCCGTGCGATACGTGGACGCCGTGCATGCGGCGGTCATCTCCGGCGTGCTGCCGCTGGCCACGGCAGTCATCGCGGCGCTGGTGCTGCGCCAGCGGCCCAGCCCGGCGTTCTGGGGCTGCGCGCTGGCGGGCCTGGCGCTGGTCGTCGGCTTCGCGGCCTGGCGCGGCGCGGGCGGGCTGGAGATGGCCGACGGGCTGTTGCTCGGGGCGGTGGTCTGCGCGTCGGCGGGTTATGTCAGCGGCGCCCGGCTGTCCTCGGTCATGACGGCCGAACAGGTGATCTGCTGGGTGCTGGTGCTCAGCCTGCCCGTCACGGTGCCGCTGGCGGTCATGACACGGCCCGCCGCGCCGGTGGCGCCGTCGGCCTGGGTGGGCTTTGCCTATGTGTCGCTGTTCTCGATGTGGATCGGCTTCTTTGCCTGGTACCGCGGCCTGGCGCTGGGCGGCACGCTGCGCGTGAGCCAGGTGCAGGTGCTGCAACCTTTTCTGTCCATGCTGCTCGCGGTGCCCTTGCTGGGCGAGCGGCTGGACGCGATGACGCTGGTCTTCGCCGTGGCCGTGCTGGCCGTGGTGTGGGTGGGCAAGCGCCAGCGGGTTCACTGAAGGAGATGCCGATGAACGACCGATTCACGACCCGACTCGCCCCCGGCCAGGCGCTGACGCTGGCCGCCGCGCGCGCGCCGCGCTGCCTCGTCGTCACGGCCGGCCGGCTGTGGCTGACGGTGTCCGGCGGCAGCGACGACCACTGGCTGCGCACCGGCGACGGCATCACGCTGGCGGCCGGGCAGGAGGTCGTCGTCGAGGCCTGGCCTGAGGCGAGCTTCCAGCTGCTGCAGCCCGCTGCGCAGCAGCAGGCCGTGGCGAAGCCGGCGCGGGGCCGGCGCATGAACCTGCTGGCCCCGGCATGAAGACGCTGGGCATCCTCGGCGGCATGAGCTGGGAGTCCACCCAGCATCTGTACGCCCTCATCAACCGCGGCGTGGCCGCGCGGCTGGGCGGGCTGCACAGCGCCGACCTGCTGCTGCGCAGCGTCGACTTCGCGCCCATCGCCGCGCTGCAGACGGCCGGCGACTGGGCCGGGGCGGCGGCCGTGCTGGGCGCCGCCGGCACCGGCCTGCGCCGTGCGGGCGCCGAGGCCCTGCTGATTGCCAGCAACACGATGCACCTCGTCGCCAACGACGTCGAGCGCGCCGCCGGCCTGCCGGTGCTGCACATCGTCGATGCGACGGCGGAGGCGCTGCGCGCCGCCGGCGTGCGCCGCGCCGGCCTGCTGGCCACGCGCTTCACGATGGAGCAGGGCTTCTACCGCGAGCGCATGTGGCAGCGCTTCGGCATCGAGGTCGTCACGCCCGACGAGCCCGGCCGGGCCGAGGTGCACCGCATCATCTACGAGGAGCTGTGCCGCGGCCGCTTCGAGCCCGACTCGCGCGAGGCCTTGCGCGGCCAGGTCGCGGCGCTGGCCGACCGCGGCGCGCAGGCCGCCATCCTGGGCTGCACGGAGCTGGGCCTGCTGTTGCCGGCCGGTGCGCCCGCCGCGTTGCCGCTGTTCGACTCCACCGACCTGCAGGCCCGCGCCGCGGTCGGCTGGATGCTAGGCTGATCGTCTTGAAATTCAACGTAACTCCATCATGAGCCACGTCTGGACCCAGGCGCGCCGCGCTGCGCGCATGAACCCGTCCATCATTCGCGAGATCCTCAAGGTCACCGAGAAGCCGGGCATCCTGTCCATGGCCGGCGGCCTGCCGAGCGCGGACACCTTCCCCGTCGACGCGCTGAAGGCCGCCTGCGACCGCGTGCTGACGCAGGCGCCGCGCGAGGCGCTGCAGTACGCGGCCAGCGAGGGCTTCGCGCCGCTGCGCGAGTGGGTGGCGGCGCGGGTCGCCGCGCTCGGCATGCAGGTGAAGCCCGATCAGGTGCTGATCACCAGCGGCTCCCAGCAGGGGCTGGACCTGGTCGGCAAGATCCTCTGCGACGCCGGCGCGCCGGTGGCGGTCGAGACGCCCACCTACCTTGGCGCGCTGCAGGCCTTCACGCCGTTCGAGCCGCTGTTCGCCAGCCTCGCCAGCGACGAGGAAGGCCCGCGCCCGGAGGCCATTGGCGCTTTGCCGCATGACGCCCCCGGCACGCGCTTCAGCTACCTGCTGCCCAACTACCAGAACCCGACCGGCCGCGTCATGGGTGCTCAGCGCCGGCAGGACGTCGTCGAGGCCTCGCGGCGCGCCGGCGTGCCCATCGTCGAGGACAACCCCTACGGCGACCTGTGGTTCGACGCGCCGCCGCCGGCCGCGCTGTCCAGCCTGTGGCCCGAGGGCTCGCTGTACATGGGCTCGTTCTCCAAGGTGCTGACGCCGGGCTTCCGCCTCGGCTACGTGATCGCGCCGACCGAGCTCTACCCCAAGCTGCTGCAGGCCAAGCAGGCGGCCGACCTGCACACGCCGGGCTTCAACCAGCGCGTCGTCTACGAGGTCGTCAAGGACGGTTTCCTGGACCAGCACATCCCGGTGATCCGCGCCCGCTACAAGGCCAACCGCGACGCGATGGCCGCCGCGCTGCGCGCGCACCTGCCGGCCGGCTGCGAGTGGCAGAGCCCGCAGGGCGGCATGTTCTTCTGGATCCGCCTGCCCGCGGGCCTGGACGCGATGGCGCTGCTGCCGCAGGCGGTGGACGCCGGCGTCGCCTTCGTGCCCGGCGCGGCGTTCTACGCCCACCAGCCCGACCCGCGCACGCTGCGGCTGTCCTTCGTCACGCTGACGCCCGAGCTCATCCACGAGGGCGTGGAAAAGCTGGGCCGCGTGCTGCACGAGGCGCTGGAGCCCGTGGCGGAGCACGCGCCCTGATGACCGCCCGCGACGGCTACCGGCTCAGCTTCGCGCCGCAGGACATCGACGCGCGGGCGGCCCATGCCTTCCTGCGCGGTGCCTACTGGTGCGAGGGCATCCCGCTGGCCGTCGTCGAGCGTGCCATCGCGAACTCGCTGTGCATCGCGCTGCACGCTGACGGCGAGGGCCAGGTCGGCTTCGCCCGCGTCGTGACCGACCGCGCCACCTTCGCCTACCTGTGCGACGTCTACGTGCTGGACGCCCACCGCGGCCGCGGCCTCGCCACGTGGATGCTGGAGGCGCTGTTCGCCCACGCCGACCTGCAGGGCCTGCGCCGCTTCATGCTGTTCACCCGCGATGCCCACGCGGTCTACACCGGCCACGGCTTCGTGCCGCTGGCCACGCCGCAGCGCGGCATGGAGATCGTGCGGCCCGGCCTCTACCTTCAACCCACGCCCTCGCCATGACTGAATTGCGCCGCTTTGCCCAGGTCGACGTCTTCACCGCCACGCCGCTGAAGGGCAATGCGCTGGCCGTCGTCATCGACGGCGCCGGCCTGTCCGACGACGAGATGGCCGCGTTCGCGCGCTGGACCAACCTGTCCGAGACCACCTTCCTGCTGCCGCCGACCGACCCGGCCGCCGACTACCGCGTGCGCATCTTCACGCCCGGCGGCGAACTGCCGTTCGCGGGCCACCCGACGCTGGGCAGCGCGCACGCGTTCCTCGCCAGCGGTGGCGATGCGAAGAAGCCCGGCGAGGTGGTGCAGCAATGCGCCATCGGCCTGGTGCGCGTGAAGCGCGACGGCGCGCGGCTGGCGTTTGCGGCGCCGCCACTGAAGCGCAGCGGCCCGGTGGACGACGCGACGCGCGCCCAGGTGCTGGCATCGCTGCGCATCGCGCCCGAGGCGCTGCTGGATCTCGTCTGGTGCGACAACGGCCCCGGCTGGCTGGCCGCCCGCCTGCCCGATGCCGCCAGCGTGCTCGCGCTGCAGCCCGACTTCACGGCGATGCTGCCGCTGAAGGTCGGCGTCGTCGGTGCCTATCCCGAAGGCAGCGAGTGCCAGTTCGAGGTGCGCGCCTTCGTGCCCGACCTGGGCATACCGGAAGACCCCGTCACCGGCAGCCTCAACGCCGGCCTGGCCCTGTGGCTGCAGCAGGCCGGCCTGGCTGGCGACCGCTACGTCGCCGCGCAAGGCGCCGCGCTGGGCCGTGCTGGCCGCGTGCATGTGACGCGCGATGCCGAAGCGACCTGGATCGGTGGCGACGTGACTCCGCTGATCCACGGGCAGGTGCGGCTGTGAGAACCGACGACCTGTTCCGCGAGGACGCCACGTTGCTGGCCTGCGACGCCGAGGTCATCGCCCAGGTCGATGGCGGCGTGCTGCTGGACCGCACCGTCTGCTACCCGCTGGGCGGCGGCCAGGCGGGCGACACCGGCTGGCTGGTCGCCGGCGAGCAGCGCTGGCGCATCACCGACACGCGCAAGAGCAAGGACCACCCCGAGGCCATCGTGCACCTGATCGACGGCGACGCGCCGCCGCCCGTCGGTGCCGCCGTGCGCGTGGAGGTGGACGCCGCACGCCGCCAGGCGCACCGGCGCTTCCACACGGCCACGCACCTGCTGTGCGCGCTGCTGCCGTACCCGGTCGACGGCTGCTCCATCACCGAGACCTACGCGCGGCTTGACTTCCACACCGACGAGCCCTTCGACAAGGACGCCATCCAGGCCGGCCTGACCCGGCTGGTTGCCGAGGCGCACCCTGTGGGCCACCGCTGGATCAGCGAGGCGGAGCTGGATGCCAACCCGGGCCTGGTCCGCTCCATGAGCGTGCAGCCGCCGCGCGGGCTGGGGCGGGTGCGGGTGCTGGAGATCGAGGGGGTGGATCTGCAGCCCTGTGGTGGCACGCACGTCAGCAACACCGCAGAGATCGGCGCAGTGGTCGTCACGAAGATCGAGAAGAAATCAGCCAAGACCCGCAGGGTCGTGCTCGGCTTTGCCGAGCCGGCCGCAGGCCGTGGCTGATTTCTGGGGAGCACTCATGTTCGCTTGCGAACGTGAGTGATCACCAAGAAGTCCGCCAAGACCCGGCGCGTGGTCTTGGGATTTGCAGGCTGACTTCGCTGGCTAAACTGCGGCGCCTATGTCCGGCCCCGACATCCAGCTCATCACCCCCGAGTCCGCTGAGGACTGGCACGAGACCCGCCTCATCCTGCGCGATTACGCCGCCAGCCTTCAGGTCGATCTCTGCTTCCAGGGTTTCGACGAGGAACTGGCCGGCCTGCCCGGCGCCTACGCGCCGCCCGGCGGGTTGATGCTGCTGGCGCTGGTGGACGGCGCCGTCGCCGGCAGCGGCGCCTTCCGCCCGCTGCCCGATGCCGACTACCCCAACGCCTGCGAGATGAAGCGGCTGTTCGTGCGCCCGGCCTTCCGCCGCTTCGGCCTGGGCCGCATCCTGGCGCAGGCGCTGATGGACCGTGCCACCGAGGCCGGCTACTCGTCGATGCTGCTGGACACGCTGGACGACATGGAAGCCGCACGCGGCCTCTACGAGAGCCTGGGCTTCGCCGAGGTGCCGCCGTTCTACTTCAACCCCATCCCCGGCGCGCACTACCTGAAGGCCGAGCTGGGCGCCTTCCGGCCGAGTTACTTCGGATAACCGCCTAGAGTGGCGGGATGGCCTCACAAGACATCCAAGCCCTCGGCGCCCACCGCTGCCTGCTCGGCGAATCGCCGCTGTGGCACCCCACCGAACAAGCCCTCTACGCCGTCGACATCCCCGGCCGCCAGGTGCTGCGCTGGCGCGCCGGCGCTGACGCGCCGGACGTGTGGCCGCAGGACGCCGAGCCCGGCTGCATCGCCGCCCGCGCGAGCGGCGGCCTGCTGGTGGCGCGGCGCGACGGCCTGTGGACGCTGGACACGACGACCGGCGCGCAGACGCTGCTGGCCGGCCCGCCCTACGACGCCGCGCGGCTGCGCTTCAACGATGGCAAGGTCGACCCGGCCGGCCGGCTGTGGGTGGGCAGCATCTCCGATGCGCGCGAGCCCGAGGCGGCGCTGTACCGCTTCGACGGCGGCGCATTCGCCGCGCAGGTGCCCGGTCTGACGACGTCCAACGGCCTGGCCTGGAGCCCTGACGGCCGGCGGGTGCATTGGTCGGATACCAAGGCGCACCGCCTCTACGTGGCCGACTTCGACGTGGCGGCCGGCACGCTCGCCAACCCGCGCGTGTTCGCCGAGTTCCCGCCGCGCACGGCGGGCGAGGCCTACGGTGGCCGCCCCGACGGCGCCGCGATGGACGCCGAGGGCTGCTACTGGGCCGCGATGTTCGAGGGCGGTGCCCTCGTGCGCATCGCGCCGACCGGCGAGATCCTGCAGCGGCTGGCACTGCCGGCCACCTGCCCGACCATGCCCACCTTCGGCGGCGCCGACCTGCGCACGCTCTTCATCACGACGGCCCGCGAGAAGCGCCCCGCCGACGAGCTGGCGCGCGAGCCGCTGGCCGGTGCCGTGCTGCAGTTGCGCGTGGACGTGCCGGGCCTGCCTGCAACGCTGACGCAGGCCTGAATCCCGCGCGAACCCGGGGGCACGTTTACCCCGGTGTAACTCGTCACATATAATGAGGAGCTTTGTTGGTGACGCCCCGTGCGTCATCCCGGTGCAATCGGCCTCTGGCAGTCTTCATTTGAAGCAGAGGTCGAGCCGCCCACCCCAGGATCTGGCGTCATGACCGAGAACGGCCCCCGAAAGACCTGGCCCCCCGTCGCATCTGCGGCCGGTGGCTGGGACGACGACAACGAGGAGCCGCCCGTCAAGGCGTTGAACCCGGAGCAGGCGGCCGCGCTGAAGTCCGCGTTGCCGATGTTGTCGCCCTGGCGTGTGCTGGGGATGCAGCTGGTGGCAGGCTTGCTGTGCGTGGCCGTGATCCGGCTGTGGACGGCATCCGGCGTGGCCATGGCCTCGGCGCTCTACGGCGTTGCGGCGGTGGTGCTGCCGAACATGCTGCTGGCGCGGGGCATGACGAAGCGATTGGATTCGGCAGTCGGTGCGGCTGCTGTTTTCATGGGTTGGGAATTTTTGAAAATCGGTGCATCGATCGCGATGCTGGTGCTGGCGCCAAAGGTGGTGCCGGGCCTGAGTTGGCCAGCCCTGCTGGTCACCCTCGCGGTGTGCATCAAGGTGAACTGGCTGGCGCTCGCGTGGCGTGGCCGCAAACTGAACTGACGAGGCAGAACGAAACATGGCAGCAGAAGGCCACGCTGAATCGGCAAACGGAGCCGCCCCGAGCGCCGGTGAATACATCATTCACCACTTGCAGCACGCGCAGAACGGTGTCCAGAAGGGCATCGTCGATTTCTCCGTCGTCAACATGGACTCCATCTTCTTCAGCGTGCTGCTGGGGGTGCTGGGCAGCTTCTTCCTGTGGCGCGCCGCGAAGTCCGCTACGTCGGGTGTCCCGGGCCGTTTTCAAGCCGCCGTCGAGATCCTCGTCGAGATCGTTGCCGATCAGGCCAAGGGCATCGTCCACAACGCCAACAGCCGCAAGCTGGTCGCGCCGCTGGCGCTGACCGTGTTCGTCTGGATCTTCCTGATGAACGCGATGGACTTGCTGCCCGTCGACCTGCTGCCGGTGATCTGGCAGACCATCACCGGTGACCACCACGCCAAGCTGCGCAGCGTGCCCACCGCCGACCTGTCCATGACCATGGGCCTGTCCGTCGGCGTGCTGATCACCTGCCTGATCTACAACGTCAAGATGAAGGGTGCCGGCGGCTGGGCTCATGAGCTCGTCGCGGCCCCGTTCGGCGACAAGGTCTATCTGTACCCGGTCAATCTCGCGATGCAGCTCATCGAGTTCGTCGCCAAGACCGTCTCCCACGGCATGCGGCTGTTCGGCAACATGTACGCGGGCGAACTGATCTTCATGCTGATTGCCCTGATGGGCGGTGCCTGGAGCCTCTCGGCGACCGGCATCGGCCTGGCAATCGGCCACATCATCGCGGGTTCGGTGTGGGCCATCTTCCACATCCTGATCATCACGTTGCAGGCCTTCGTCTTCATGATGCTGACGCTGGTCTACATCGGTCAGGCCCACGACGCGCACTGAGCGGCGCAAACAACCCAAGCAGTTCCTTTTCTCAACCGTTTCTCTCTCTATCCCTCTAAGGAGTCATCGTGGAAGTCATTAGCTTTGTTGCTCTCGCCGCTGGTCTGATCATTGGTCTGGGCGCCTTCGGTGCTTGTATCGGTATCGGCATCATGGGCAGCAAGTACCTCGAGTCCGCCGCTCGTCAGCCCGAGCTGATGAACGAACTGCAAACCAAGATGTTCCTGCTGGCCGGCCTGATCGACGCCGCGTTCATCATCGGCACCGGTATCGCCCTGTGGTTCGCCACCGCCAACCCGTTCCTGGGCCAGATCGCCCAAGCCGTCGCGGCCACCGCCAAGTAATTCGACGTTGCCGCCCCGCCCTCGGACTCCTGGGGGCGGCTTCAAGCACTCGAAACTTTGTGAGGCACCCCCGTGTTTATTAACGCGTCGCTCATCGTTCAGATGATCGTGTTCCTGATCCTGGTCGGGTTCACGATGAAGTATGTGTGGCCGCCGATCATCAAGGCGCTCGACGAGCGTGCCGCGAAGATCGCTGCTGGCCTGTCCGCTGCCGACAAGGCCAAGGCCGAGCTGGCCGGCGCCGAAGCGCAGATCGCCAAGGAACTGGCCGCCACCAAGGCTGAGTCCGGCAAGCTGATCTCGGATGCCGAGAAGCGCGCCGCCGCCATCGTCGACGCCGCCAAGGGCCGCGCCGAAGAAGAAGGCGCCAAGATCCTGGCCGCCGCCAAGGCCGATGCCGAGCAGCAGGTGTCCCGCGCTCGCGAAGCCCTGCGTGAGCAGGTCGCTGCGCTGGCCGTCAAGGGCGCCGAGCAGATCCTGCAGAAGGAAGTCAACGCCGGCGTTCACGCCGAGTTGCTGGCTCGCCTGAAGACGGAGCTGTAAATGGCTGAACTCGCCACCATCGCCCGGCCTTACGCCGAAGCCCTGTTCCAGGTCGCCAAGTCGCACGACCTCGCGGCCTGGGGCCAGCAGCTCGACGCGCTGGCCCAGGTGGCGCAGGACGCCGATCTGCGCCAGTTCGCCGATCACCCCAAGGCCCAGTCCGAGCAGGTCGTCGCGGTCATCACCGCGGCTGCCAAGCTGACGCTGGCCGCGGGTGTGCAGAACTTCCTGCAGACCGTCGTCGAGAACGGCCGCCTGGCCGCGCTGCCCGAGATCGTCGCCCAGTACCACGTGCTGGCCAACGCCGCTTCGGGCGTGTCCGACGCGCAGATCTTCAGCGCCTACGAGATCAGCGACGCTCAGCTCGCAGACCTCAAGGCCGCGCTGGAAAAGCGCTTCGGTCGCCAGCTCGCTGCCCATGTGCAGCTGGAGCCCAGCCTGATTGGCGGCGTTCGCGTCGTCGTCGGCGACGAGGTGCTGGACACCTCCGTCAAGGCCCGCCTCGAGCGCATGAAGGTCGCGCTGACTGCCTGATCCGCAGCCAAGCCACGCAAGACATTCCGATTTACCCCGCGTCTGAACCCCGCCCCTGATCCGGCGACGGAACGGCCAACTGGGAGACCAAGCATGCAACTGAATCCCGCTGAAATTTCCGAACTGATCAAGAGCCGCATCGAGGGTCTTGGTGGCAGCACGGACATCCGCAACCAGGGCACCGTCGTGTCCGTTTCCGACGGCATCGTCCGCGTCCACGGCCTGTCCGACGTGATGCAGGGCGAAATGCTCGAGTTCCCGCCGGCCGCCGACGGCTCGCAGACCTTCGGTCTGGCCCTGAACCTCGAGCGCGACTCTGTCGGCGCCGTGATTCTGGGTGCCTACGAGCACGTCTCGGAAGGCGACACCGTCAAGTGCACGGGCCGCATCCTGGAAGTGCCGGTCGGCCCCGAGCTGATCGGCCGCGTCGTGAACGCGCTGGGCCAGCCCATCGACGGCAAGGGCCCGATCAACGCCAAGATGACGGACGTCATCGAGAAGGTCGCCCCGGGCGTGATCGCGCGTAAGAGCGTTGACCAGCCCGTGCAGACCGGCCTGAAGTCCATCGACTCCATGGTGCCCGTCGGCCGTGGCCAGCGCGAGCTGATCATTGGCGACCGCCAGACTGGTAAGACCGCCGTCGCCATCGACGCGATCATCAACCAGAAGGGTCAGAACATGACCTGCGTCTACGTCGCCATCGGCCAGAAGGCGTCGTCGATCAAGAACGTCGTGCGCTCGCTGGAGCAGGCCGGCGCGATGGAATACACCATCGTCGTCGCCGCCTCGGCCTCCGAGTCCGCCGCCATGCAGTACGTGTCGGCCTACTCCGGCTGCACGATGGGCGAGTACTTCCGCGACCGCGGTCAAGACGCGCTGATCGTCTACGACGACCTGTCCAAGCAAGCCGTGGCCTACCGTCAGGTCTCGCTGCTGCTGCGCCGCCCGCCGGGCCGCGAAGCCTTCCCCGGCGACGTGTTCTATCTCCACAGCCGCCTGCTGGAGCGTGCCGCCCGCGTGAACGCCGACTACGTCGAAGCGTTCACCAAGGGTGAAGTCAAGGGCAAGACCGGTTCGCTGACGGCCCTGCCGATCATCGAAACGCAAGCTGGTGACGTGTCCGCTTTCGTGCCGACCAACGTGATCTCGATCACCGACGGCCAGATCTTCCTGGAAACCAGCCTGTTCAACGCCGGTATCCGCCCCGCCATCAACGCCGGTATCTCGGTGTCGCGCGTCGGTGGTGCTGCCCAGACCAAGCTGATCAAGTCGCTGTCCGGCGGTATCCGTACCGACCTGGCGCAGTACCGTGAACTGGCTGCGTTCGCGCAGTTCGCTTCCGACCTGGACGAAGCCACCCGCAAGCAGCTGGACCGCGGTGCCCGCGTGACGGAACTGCTGAAGCAGGCCCAGTACTCGCCGCTGTCCATCTCGCTGATGGCCGCTTCGCTGTACGCCGCCAACAAGGGCTTCATGGACAGCATCGAAGTGAAGAAGGTCCTGGCCTTCGAACACGGCCTGCACCAGTTCCTGAAGACCAGCCACGCCGCTCTGCTGACCAAGCTCGAGAACGACAAGGCGATGGACAAGGACGCTGAAGCCGAACTGAACGCCGCGATCACTTCCTTCAAGAAGTCGTTCGCTTAAAGCCGGAACACGCGGGGCTTGGCCTCAAAACTAACCCCGCACTGAACTAGGAGTTCGAATGGCTTCAAGCAAAGAAATCCGCGGCAAGATCAAGTCGGTCGAGAACACCAAGAAGATCACCAAGGCGATGGAAATGGTCGCCGCGTCCAAGATGCGCAAGGCGCAGGAGCGGATGCGGTCGGCCAGGCCCTACGCCGAGAAGATCGGCAACATCGCCGGCTCGCTCGCCAAGGCCAACCCCGAGTACCGCCATCCCTTCCTCGTGAAGAACGAAGGCGCGAAGAAGGTCGGCATGGTCGTCGTCACGACGGACAAGGGCCTGTGCGGTGGTCTCAATACCAACCTGCTGCGCGCGGCAACCGCCAAGCTCAAGGAGCTGGAAGGTGCGGGCCAGAAGGCCGAGGTCGTCGCCATCGGCGGCAAGGGCCTGGGCTTCATGAACCGCATCGGCGCCAAGGTCGTGGCCCACGCCACGCAGCTGGGTGACCAGCCGCACATCGAGGCCCTGATTGGCCCCGTCAAGGTGCTGCTCGACGCCTACGCCAAGGGTGAGCTGTCCGCCGTCTACCTCTGCTACACGCAGTTCATCAACACGATGAAGCAAGAGGTTCAGGTGCAGCAGCTGCTGCCGCTGAAGGCCGAGGATCTGGCGACCGACAAGACCGGCCACTCGTGGGACTACCTCTACGAGCCGGACGCCGCCACCGTCATCGACGAGCTGCTCGTCCGCTACTCGGAAGCGCTGGTCTTCCAGGCCGTCGCCGAGAACATGGCCAGCGAGCAGTCCGCCCGCATGGTGGCCATGAAGGCCGCGACCGACAACGCCGGCACGCTGATCGGTGAGCTGAAGCTGGTCTACAACAAGACCCGCCAGGCTGCCATCACCAAAGAGTTGTCCGAGATCGTCAGCGGCGCGGCCGCGGTGGGCTGATCCAGCCCGAACGCAAAGATTTGAATTGAAGGAACGCACAAATGTCTAACACTCAAGCAGTCGGCAAGATCGTTCAGTGCATTGGCGCCGTCGTTGACGTGGAATTCCCGCGCGACAAGATGCCCAAGGTCTACGACGCGCTGAAGATGGAAGGCGCCGCCCTGACGCTGGAAGTCCAGCAGCAGCTGGGCGACGGCGTGGTCCGCACCATTGCGCTGGGTTCGTCCGACGGCCTGCGCCGTGGCACCGAGGTCTACAACACCGGCAACACCATCCAGGTGCCGGTCGGCAAGGCCACCCTCGGCCGCATCATGGACGTGCTGGGCAACCCCATCGACGAACGTGGTCCGGTCGCGTCCACGCTGACGGCCTCCATCCACCGTGCCGCCCCGGCCTACGACGAGCTGAGCCCGTCGCAGGACCTGCTGGAAACCGGCATCAAGGTGATCGACCTGATCTGCCCGTTCGCCAAGGGCGGCAAGGTGGGTCTGTTCGGTGGCGCCGGCGTCGGCAAGACCGTGAACATGATGGAGCTCATCAACAACATCGCCAAGGCGCACAGCGGTCTGTCCGTGTTCGCCGGCGTGGGTGAGCGCACCCGTGAGGGCAACGACTTCTATCACGAGATGTCGGACTCCGGCGTCGTCGTGCAGGAGAAGCTCGAAGACTCCAAGGTCGCCATGGTCTACGGCCAGATGAACGAGCCCCCGGGCAACCGTCTGCGCGTCGCGCTGACCGGCCTGACCATCGCCGAGTCGTTCCGCGACGAAGGCAAGGACGTGCTGTTCTTCGTGGACAACATCTACCGCTACACGCTGGCCGGTACCGAAGTGTCCGCCCTGCTGGGCCGCATGCCTTCCGCCGTGGGCTACCAGCCGACGCTGGCCGAGGAAATGGGTCGCCTGCAAGAGCGCATCACGTCGACCAAGGTCGGCTCGATCACGTCCATCCAGGCCGTCTACGTCCCTGCGGACGACCTGACCGACCCGTCGCCTGCCACGACCTTCGCCCACTTGGACGCCACCGTCGTGCTGTCGCGTGACATCGCCTCGCTGGGCATCTACCCCGCCGTGGACCCGCTGGACTCGACCAGCCGCCAGATCGACCCCAACGTCGTCGGCGAAGAGCACTACACGACGACCCGTGCCGTGCAGCAGGTGCTGCAGCGCTACAAGGAACTGCGCGACATCATCGCCATCCTGGGCATGGACGAACTGTCGCCGGAAGACAAGCTGTCGGTCGCCCGCGCCCGCAAGATCCAGCGCTTCCTGTCGCAGCCCTTCCACGTCGCCGAAGTGTTCACGGGCACCCCGGGCAAGTACGTGCCGCTGAAGGAAACCATCCGCGGCTTCAAGATGATCGTCAACGGCGAGTGCGACACGCTGCCCGAGCAGGCCTTCTACATGGTCGGCACGATTGACGAGGCGTTTGAAAAGGCCAAGAAGATTCAGTGATGCTGACCGGGGCGCTCCGCGTGCCCCGTCTCTCGCAGAACCTTCTTCAACTTTGATTCGCTAAGGAAGATTGACATGGCAACCCTCCACGTCGACGTGGTCTCCGCCGAAGAGCAGATCTTCTCGGGCGAGGCCAAGTTCGTCGCCCTGCCGGGCGAAGGTGGCGAGCTCGGCATCCTGCCGAAGCACACGCCGCTGATCACCCGCATCAAGCCGGGCGCCGTGCGCATCGAGCGCGCCGATGGCACCGAAGAGTTCGTCTTCGTCGCCGGCGGCATTCTCGAAGTGCAGCCCAACCGTGTGACCGTGCTGGCCGATACCGCCATCCGCGGCAAGGACCTCGACGAGGCCAAGGCCGCCGAGGCCAAGAAGCTGGCCGAGGAAGCGCTGAAGAACGCCAAGAGCGAGATCGACCTCGCCAAGGCCCAGAGCGAGCTGGCCATCCAGGCGGCCCAGATCGCCGCGCTGCGCAAGTTCCTCAAGAAGTAAGGCGCCCTCACCGGCAACTTGATCGAGCGCGGCCACGGCCGCGCTCGGCGTTTTTGGGGCGCACTTTTGGATGGAAGCGTGCGGCCGAGGGCATGCTCTCTAATTGCGCGACGAGTGGACTGCGGATAATCCGGTCTGTCCCTTCCCCGACCGCTTGAGCCCCTGATTCATGATCGACTTCCGAGTTCGCCGCTGGGCCGCCTGGTCGCCCAGCCTGCAGACGCAGGAAGCCTGGGAGGGCTGGCTGGCTGCACCGGCTTGGCCGTTGCCCGCCGCGGATGCGGTGGCGCCGTTGGCCGAGGTGCCGGCCATGACGCGCCGACGCATCGACCCGCTGGGCCGTGCCGCGCTGCAGGTGGCCTGGTGGGCGCAGGGCGCGGAGCCGACAGGGCCCGTGGTGTTCGCCTCGCGCTGGGGCGAGATCGCCCGCTCGGTCGCGCTGCTGCGCCAGTTGAGCCAGGGCGAGCCGCTGTCGCCGACCGCCTTCAGCCTCTCGGTCCACAACGCCAGCAGCGCGGTGTATTCCATCGCCCGCGGCGACACCGCCAACTACACGGCGATTTCCGCCGGTGCGGCGAGCGCGACGGCCGGCATCTGCGAGGCGCTTGGCCTGCTGGCCGACGGCGCCGAGCAGGTGCTGATGGTGTCGGTCGAGGCCGGCCTGCCCGAGCCTTACCAAGCCTTCGAGTCGCAGCCGGGGCCGTTGCGCGCGTGGGCGGTGCTGCTGGAGCCAGCGGAGCAGGGGCTGCGCCTTCGGTCCTCGGTGCCGGGCGCTGCGGACGAAGGTGACGATTGGCCCGCCGACCTGGCCACGCTGCGTTTCCTGGTCGGCCGGTCGGCGCAGTGGCACCAGCGCGACTCGCAGAGTGGCTGGTTGTGGAGCCGCCATGCGTGACTGGCGCCACTGGCCCGGCCGCGTGTGGCGCGTGCTCGCCACGGCGATCGCGTTCGCCTGCTTCGGCGTTGGTGGCGTGGTGCTGTGGCTGGTGGTCTTCCCGCTGCAGACGCTGCTGCTGCGCGATGTGGCGCGGCGCGAGCAGGCCGCGCGCGCCGTCGTGCAGGCGGCGTTCCGGCTCTTCATCGGATGGATGCGGCTGCTGGGGTTGATCGATTACGAGATCAGGGGTGTGGAGAAGCTGCAGCGCCGCGGCCTGCTCATCCTGGCCAACCACCCGACGCTGATCGACGTGGCCTTCCTCATCGGCCTCGTGCCCAACGCGAGTTGCGTGGTGAAGTCAACGCTTGCCAGCCACCCCTGTACGCGGGGGCCGGTGCGTGCAACAGGCTACATCTGCAACAATCCCGGGGTTGATTTACTGCACGCCTGCATGGACACGCTGGCGGCGGGCAGCAATCTGATCATCTTTCCCGAAGGGACGCGATCGCGGCCTGGGCAAGCCCTGAAGATGCAACGCGGCGCGGCGCAAATTGCCCTGCGCGGCGGACTCGACATCACGCCGGTGCGTATCCATTGCGAGCCGCTCGGTCTGTACAAGGGGCAGCCCTGGTGGGCGGTCGCCCGGCGCCGGCTGCGCTTCACCATCGAGGTCGGCGACGACCTGCCGTCCGCACCCATCCTGGCTGCGGCTGATGGCGAACATGGCCGAGCGGCCAGGCGCCTGACGGAAAGGCTGATCCAGTTTTTCTCTGAACCGGTGGGGTCGCCGAAAGAGGTCTTGAAGGGGAGTCATGCAAGCGTTGGAACAAGAAATCAAGGAACTGCTGATCTCGGCACTCCAACTTGAGGACATCAAGCCCGAGGACATCGATGCCGAGCAGCCGCTGTTCGTCGAAGGCCTGGGCCTGGACTCCATCGACGCGCTGGAACTGGGCCTCGCGCTGCAGAAGCGCTACGGCATGAGCATGGCGGCGGACTCGGCCGAGACGCGCCGGCATTTCGCCAGCATCCGCGCGCTGGCGCAGTTCGTGGACAGCCATCGCAAGATCGCCGCGTGAGGTGCAGTCATGACTGACCAAGAACTCTTTGATCGCCTGCGCAGCATCCTCATCGAGACCTTCGACATCGAGGCCGACCGCATCTCGCTGCAGGCCCGGCTCTATGACGACCTCGACATCGACAGCATCGATGCCGTCGACCTCATCGTGAAGCTCAAGCCCCTGGTGGGCAAGCGCCTGCAGCCCGAGGCCTTCAAGGCCGTGCGCACGGTGCAGGACGTCATCGACGCGCTGCAGGGCCTGCTGAAGGCCGATGCGGAAGTCGGCGACAAGCCGACGGCGGCAACCGCCTGAACCGGGGTCAGTGATGCGCTGGGCCCTCGTGCTGGCCCTGACGGCGGCCTATCCGCTGATCGTCTATTTCAGCCTCGGGCACATCGAGCCCCGCTATCTCGCGCTGCTGCTGCTGGTGCTCGCCGGCCTGCGTTGGTTGGCCGGCGGCACGCAGGCCGTGCAGGCGCGCTGGGTGGCGCTGGCCGCAGTGCTGCTGGCGGCCAGCACGGCGCTGCTCAACATGAGCCTGCCGCTCAAGCTCTACCCGGTGCTGGTGAATGTCGTGCTGCTGGTCGTGTTCGGCCTGAGCCTCGTGCGCGGCCCCAATGTGGCCGAGCGCCTCGCGCGCCTGCAGGAGCCCGACCTCGACCCACGCGTCGTCACCTACACCCGCCGCGTTACGCAGGTCTGGTGCGGCTTCTTCGTGCTGAACGGCAGCCTGGCGCTGGCCACGGCGCTGTGGGCGTCGGAGGCCGTCTGGGCGCTCTACAACGGGCTGATCGCCTACGGCCTCATCGGTGCGCTGATGGGCGGCGAATGGCTGGTGCGGCGCGTGCTGCGCGCACGCTACGCACGGGTGCCGGCATGACGCCCGCCCAGCGCCTGTCCGCATGGCTGACGCAGCCCCCGCCCGGCATCGTCGGCTGGCGCCGTGGCGAGCCGGTCACGGGCGCTGAGTTCGTCGCAGAAGCCGGCCGCTGGCAGGCCGCCTTCGCGGCGCAGCCCGGCCAGCGTTTCGCGCTCTACTTCCAGGACAGCCTGCGTTTCGCCGCGGCGCTGTTCGGCCTCTGGCAGGCGGGCAAGCAAGCCTGGCTGCCGGGCGACCTGACGCCCGCGAGCCGGCAGGCGCTGTGCTCGCGTGTCGACGGGTTCGCCGGCGATGCGCCGAATCCGCTGGGCCTGCCCGGCGTCGAGCCCGCTGCCATGCCGGCAGCGGCGGACCGGCCGCTGGACCCGCAAGCCCTACAGCTCGTCGTCTTCACGTCGGGCTCGACCGGCCAGCCCCAGGCCAGCCCGAAGCGGCTGTGCCAGCTCTTCGACGAGGTCACGGCACTGGAGCAGGCCTTCGGTGCCGCTGCGCCCGAAGCCGCGGTGCTGGCCAGCGTGTCGCACCAGCATGTCTACGGCCTGCTGTTCCGCGTGCTGTGGCCGCTGGCCACGGGCCGCGCGGTGCAGGCGCACAGCCTCGTCGTGCTGGAAGACCTGGCCGGGCTGACGCCGCCCGGTGCCCGCGTCATCCTGATCGCCAGCCCGGCGCACCTGAGCCGCCTGCCGTTGGCCGAGCAGCCCGGCGTGGACCAGCTCTTCAGCTCCGGCGCGCCGCTGCCGGACGCCGCTTTGCCCGACTGCCTGCAGGTCTTCGGTCGCGCGCCCATCGAGGTCTACGGCAGCAGCGAGACCGGCGGCGTGGCCTGGCGCCAGCGCAATCCCGGCGCGCCCGTCCACTGGCAGGCCCTGCCGGGTGTCGAATGGCGCCTCGAGGACGAAACGCTGTGGCTGCGCTCGCCGCATCTGGACGATGACGCGTGGACGCCGAGCGCCGACCGCGCCGTGGCGGTCGACGGCGGCTTTGCGCTGCGCGGCCGCGCCGACCGCATCGTCAAGATCGCCGAGAAGCGCGTCTCGCTGACGGCCGTGGAGACCGCGCTGCGCGCCTCGCCGCTGCTGACCGACCTGCGCCTGCTGCCGCTGACCGAACCGCGCGAGCAGCTCGGCGTCGTCGCCGTGCCCAGCGAGGCCGGTTGGCTGCTGCACGACGGGCAGGGCAAGCGGGCGCTCGCCGAGGCGCTGCGGGCCGTCCTGGCCGACGTCGTCGAGCGCGTCGCGCTGCCGCGGCGCTTTCGTTTCCTGCCCGAGCTGCCGTTCAATGCCCAGGGCAAGATCACCCAGGCCCGGCTGCTGGCCGAGTTCGACCCGCGCCGGCCGGCGTTGCGTGCCGTCGCTCCTACCGACGCGGGGCAAGACCTGACGCTGCTCATCGACCCGGCCCTGCCGCAGTTCGCCGGCCACTTCCCCGGCCACCCCATCCTGGCGGGTGTCGTGCAGCTCGAATGGGCGGAGATGTTCGGCCGCGAGCGCTTCGGCATCACGGGCGAGTTCGCCGGCATGGACGCGCTGAAGTTCCAGCGCGTCATCCGGCCGCAGCAGCGTGTCACGCTCAGCCTGACCTGGGCCGCGGGCCGGCTGGGTTTCAGCTACCGCTCCGACGAAGGCCAGCACGCCAGCGGCCGCCTGCTGTTCACCACGCCATGAAGCTGGGTGCCGTCATCCCCGTCTACAACCATGGCGGCCCGGTGGGCGGTGTCGTGGAGGCACTGCGTGCGCATGGCCTGCCGGTGCTGCTGGTGGACGACGCCAGCGAGCCCGGCTGCGCCGCGGTGCTGGACGAACTGGCCCGCCAGCCTGGCGTGACGCTGGAGCGCCTGCCCGTCAACCAGGGCAAGGGCGGCGCCGTCATGGCCGGCCTGCGGCGCGCGGCGCAACTGGGCTGGACGCACGCACTGCAGATCGACGCCGACGGCCAGCACGACACCTGCGACGTGCCCGCCTTCTTCGCGCAGGCGCAGCGCCATCCCGGCCACTTCATCTGCGGCTGCCCCGTCTACGACGCCAGCGTGCCCAAGGGTCGGCTCTACGGCCGCTATGCGACGCACATCTGGGTCTGGATCAACACGTTGTCCCTGGCCGTGCGCGACTCGATGTGCGGCTTCCGCATCTACCCGCTGGCGCCGACGGTCGCA
This sequence comes from Roseateles sp. GW823-FHT07B05, assembly GCF_058794515.1. NCBI lineage: Bacteria > Pseudomonadati > Pseudomonadota > Betaproteobacteria > Burkholderiales > Sphaerotilaceae > Roseateles > Roseateles sp. GW823-FHT07B05. The sequence goes on along the minus strand of NZ_JBXAGX010000006.1, from coordinate 297,299 downwards.
CTGCTCAACCGCACGCGCATCGGCCGCCGCATGGACTTCGACGTCGAGATCGCCGTGCGCCTCGTCTGGGCGGGCGTGCCGGTCATCAACCAGCCCACGCGCGTGCGCTACCCGCAAGACGGCGTCTCGCACTTCCGCCTGCTGCACGACAACCTGCTGATCTCGGCCATGCACACGCGCCTGTTCTTCGGCATGCTGCTGCGCGCGCCGCTGCTGCTGTGGCGAAAGGTGAGCGGATGAGTGCCAACCGCCACTGGGCCTCGATGGGCGAGAACACCTTCGTCGCCGGCATCTGGCTGCTTTTCTTCGTGCACCGGCTGCTCGGCCGCACCGTGTTCCGCCTGCTGCTGCGGCCCATCGTGCTCGTCTACTGGCTCGCGCAGCCGGGCCTGCGCGCGCACAGCCTGGGCTATCTGCGCCGCCTGCAACCCGACGCCGGCTGGCGCGAGGGCCTGGCCCATGTCCGGCTGTTCGCCGAGACCATGCTGGACAAGCTGCTCGCCATCGCCGGCCGCTACCCGCTGGACCGCGTGCGCACGCAGGGCGCGGACGCCGTGCACGCCCAGGCGCAGACGAGCCAGGGCGCCGTGCTCGTCACGGCCCATGTCGGCTGCCTGGAGTTGTGCCAGGCGCTGGCCGAGACGCATCCTGAGCTGAAGGTCAACGTGCTGGTGCACACCAAGCATGCAGAGAGCTTCAACCGCATCCTGGCGCGCTTGAACCCGCAGCGCGGCGTGGCGCTCATCGAGGTCAGCGAGCTGGACATGGGCCTCACGCTCAAGCTCGCCGAGCGCGTGGCGGCCGGCGAGTTCATCGCCATCGCGGGCGACCGCGTGCCGGTGCGTGGCAGCAAGACGGTGCGCATCCCCTTCCTTGGCGGCGAGGCCGATTTCCCCGTCGGCCCCTACCTCATCGCCGGCCTGCTCGGCTGCCCGCTCTACCTGATGCTCAGCCTGCATGAGGGCGATGGCTACTCGCTTGAATTCGAGCTGCTGGCCGACCGCGTGCACCTGCCGCGCAAGGCGCGCGACGCGGCGCTGACCGAGCACGCCCGCCGCTTTGCCGATGCACTCGCCGCGCGGCTGCGCCGCTCGCCCTATGACTGGTTCAACTTCTACGCCTTCTGGGATCGCCCCGGGGTCGACACGCATGCTTCCCATCACGTTTGACGGCCGGCGCCTCGGCATCGAGGACATCGTCGCGTTGGCCCGCCGCAGCGCCGCGGCCGAGCTGGGCCGCGCGCCCGAGTTCCAGGCGCGCATCCAGGCCGGTGCCGATTTCGTCGCCCGCCTGCTGGCCGAGGACGGCGTCATCTACGGCGTGACGACGGGCTATGGCGACTCCTGCACCGTGGCCGTGCCGCCGGCGCTGGTGGCCGAACTGCCGCATCACCTCTACACCTACCACGGCATCGGCGCCGGTGCGCTGCTGACGCCGGAGCAGACCCGCGCCGTGCTCGGCGCCCGTCTGGCTTCGTTGTGCCAGGGCCTGTCGGGCGTCAGCCTGGACCTGCTGCGTCAGATCGAAACGCTGCTCGTGCACGACATCCTGCCGCTGATCCCCAGCGAAGGCTCGGTCGGCGCCAGTGGCGACCTGACGCCGCTGTCCTACCTCGCCGCCGTGCTGTGCGGCGAGCGCGAGGTGCGCGTCAACGGCGAGACGATGCCCGCCGCCGAGGCGCTGAGAGCCGCCGGCGCCACGCCGCTGCGCCTGCGCCCCAAGGAGGGCCTGGCCATCATGAACGGCACGGCCGTCATGACCGGCCTGGCCTGCCTGGCCTTCGCGCGGGCCGACTACCTGGCGAAGCTCGCCACCCGCATCACGGCGATGAACGTTGTCGCCAGCGCCGGCAACGCCCACCACTTCGACGCGACGCTGTTCGCCGCCAAGCCGCATGCCGGCCAGCAGCGCGTGGCCGAGCGCCTGCGCGGCGACCTGACGAGCGAGCAGCCCTCGCGCAACGACCAGCGCCTGCAGGACCGTTACTCGCTGCGCTGCGCGCCCCATGTCATCGGCGTGCTGGAAGACACGCTGCCGTGGCTGCGCACTCTCATCGAGAACGAACTCAACAGCGCCAACGACAACCCGCTGATCGACCCGGTCGAGGAGCGCGTGCTGCACGGCGGTCACTTCTACGGCGGCCACATCGCGATGGCGATGGACACGCTGAAGACGGCCGTCGCCAACATCGCCGACTTGCTGGACCGCCAGCTCGCGCTGCTGGTGGACGCGCGCTACAACCACGGCCTGCCGGCCAACCTGAGCGGCGCCAGCGGCGAGCGCGCGCCGATCAACCACGGCCTGAAGGCGCTGCAGATCAGCGTGTCCGCCTGGACGGCCGAGGCGCTCAAGGGAACGATGCCGGCCTCCGTTTTCAGCCGCAGCACCGAATGCCACAACCAGGACAAGGTCAGCATGGGCACCATCGCCGCGCGCGATGCACTGCGCGTGCTGGACCTGACCGAGCAGGTCGTCGCCGCCACGTTGATCGCTGCGCGCCAGGGTGTCGAGTTGCGCGAGCGCCAGGCGCCGCTGGTGCTGACGCCCGAGTTGGCCGCCATGCAAGGCGACCTTGCCGAGCGGCTGCCGCTGATCGTCGAAGACCGCGCGCTGGACAAGGAGCTGGTCGCGCTGATCGACGCCATCCGCCAGCAATCGTGGGCCTTGTATGCCTGAGCTCTGGCACGAGATCGAACTGACCCCGGCGTTCCACGACCTGGACCCGATGGACATCGTCTGGCACGGGCATTACGTGAAGTACCTGGAGCTGGCGCGCAACGCGCTGATGGCCCGCTTCGACTACGACTACCCGCAGATGCGCGAGTCCGGCTACGCCTGGCCCATCGTCGACATGCGCCTGAAGTACACGGACATGCTGCCCTATGGCCGCCGCGTCATCGTGCGCGCCGAGATCGTCGAGTGGGAGAACCGCATCAAGGTCGACTACGTCATCCGCGACGCGGTGACCGACAAGGTCATCCACAAGGCCCACACCATCCAGGTCGCGTTCAACATCGCGACGCGCGAGATGGAATGGGTCTGCCCGCCCGTGCTGTGGCAAAAGCTCGGCAAGAACCCCTCATGAAGCGCCGCACGCTGCTGTTGAGCCTGGCGCCCGTCACCGCGTGGGCCGCCCCTGATCTCGCACAGTCGGTGCGCGAGCGCCTGCAGCAGCCCGAATGGCTGCGCGGTGACTTCACACAGACCAAGAAGGTGCCCGGTTTCGCCAAGCCGCTGGTGTCCACCGGCAACTTCGTCGCCGCCCGCGGGCTCGGCGTGCTGTGGCGCACGGTCAAGCCGTTCGCGAGCGAGCTGCGCCTGACGCAGCACGAGATCCGCGCCACGCAGGGCGGGCAGACGGCGATGCGGCTGGACGCGTCCAAGGAACCCGCCGTGCGTGTCATCAACACGCTGATGTTCGCGCTGCTCAATGGCGATGTCAGCGGCCTGGCGGGCCTGTTCGAGCTGAGCGGCAGCGTCAAGGGCGCAGGCTGGCAGCTCGTGCTGGCCCCGAAGCCCGGCGCGTTGCAGCAGGTGCTGAAGAAGGTCGAGCTGGAAGGCGACGGCTTCGTGCGCCGCATCCAGCTCTTCGAGGCCAACGGTGACGAGAGCCTGATCCAGCTCACCAACCCGCGCACCGACGGCGGCGCCGAACCCGGCCTGTTCCAGTGAGCCTGGAGCGCACCACCCGACGCCTCGCGGCCGTGTGGCTCGTGCTGGTGCTCGCCTGCGTGGCGCACAACGCCTGGCACTGGGTGCTGCAGAAGCGCGCACCGGTGACCGACATGCTGGCCATGCTGCCGCGCGACGAGCAGCGCCCGCTGGCCGCCCAGGCCACGCAGGCGCTGGCCGATGCCGGCTCGCGCCGCGTGACGGTGCTGATCGGCGGCGGCGAGGCGGCGCAGGCACAGCGCGCGGCCGATGCCTTTCTGCAGGCGCTGGGCGACATCCCCGCGCGCCACCGCGTGGCGGACGCCGACAGCCAGGCCTGGCTGTCGCTCTACACGCCGGTGCGCGCCGGCCTGCTGTCGCCGCAGTCCCGCGAGCGCCTGGCCCAGGCACCGGCCGAGGCCCTGGCAGACCAGGCGCTGGCCGCCCTCTACCAACCCGTCGGCGGGCCGCGCGTGGGCGCGTGGGCGGACGACCCGCTCAACCTCTTCGGCCAGTGGCTGGCCGAGCGCGGCCAGAGCAGCCGCGTGCGCGTGCAGGACGGCCGGCTGATGCTGACCGACCCCGAGGCCCCCGAGCGCCAGTACGCGCTGGTGCTGATCGAGCTGCCCGGCTCCGGCTTCGAGATCAGTGCGCAGCGCGCGCTGCAGCCGCGACTGGACGCGGCAGCCCAGGCTGCCGAAGGGCAGGGCGCCCGGGTCATCCGCGCCGGCGTGCCGCTGTTCGCTGCGGTCGCGGCCGCGCAGGCCGAGCGCGAGATCCACACCATCGGCGCCGGCTCGCTGATCGGCATCGTGGCCCTCACGCTGCTGGCCTTCCGGTCGCTGCGCCCGCGCCTGCTGGTGGCTTTGTCGATGGCCGTCGGCCTGCTCGTCGCGGCGTCGGTGTGCCTGCTGGTGTTCGGTGAGCTGCACCTCGTCACGCTCGTGTTCGGTGCCAGCCTGCTGGGTGTGGCCGAGAACTACGGCAGCAACTACTTCAGCGCGCGCCAGGGCCTGCAGCCGCAGGAGCGCTGGGCCATGCTGGCGCGCCAGATCCCCGTCGTCAGCCTGGCGATGGCGACGACGGTGATCGGCTACGCGCTGCTGGCGCTGCCGCCGTTCCCGGGCCTGCGGCAGATCGCCGTGTTCTCGGCGGTCGGCCTGGTGGCGGCCTTCGTCACCGTGCTGTGGTGGTTCCCGCTGCTGGACGGCGCCGGCCGCATGGCGCCCACGCGCTTTGCCGACTGGCTCGGCTCGCGGCGCGCGCTGTGGCCCGCCCTGAAGGCGCGCGGCCTGGTCGTCCTGCTCGTGGTGTCGGCGCTGGTGATGGCGGCCGGCGCGAGTCGCCTGCGCTTCGACGACGACATCCGCCAGCTGCAGTCCGCGCCGCCCGCCCTCGTCGCGCAGCAGCGCGAGTTCGCACGCCTGATGCAGGCCCCTGGCCTCGCACAGTTCTTCGTGGTGCAGGGGCGCAGCGAGCAGGAGCTGCTGGCGCGCGAGGAAGCCCTGACGGCGCAACTGCGCGGCCTGCAGATCGGCGCCCAGGCCGTCAGCGACTGGCTGCCCTCGCAGCGCCGCCAGCGCGAGGACGCAGAGCTGGCCGCGCGCCGTGCTGCCGACATGCGACCGCTGCTGGCCGAGAAGCTGGGCCAGCCCGTTGTGGCCGCCACCGCGGTCGCGGCGGAACTCACGCCCGAGGCCTGGCTGGCCAGCCCCGCCAGCGAGCCGGTCCGCGCGCAGTGGCTGGGCCGCCTGGGCGACGGCGTGGGCAGCGTCGTGCTGCTGCGCGGCGCCGAGTCCGCCGACACGCGGGCCGCGCTGGCGGCGCTGCGCCTGGACGGTGTCACCTGGGTCGACAAGGTCGGTGAAGTCAGCACGCTGCTGGGCCGCTACCGTGAGTTGATGTCGGCCGTGCTGTTGTTGGGCTTCGTGCTGACCTGGGCCGCGCTGGCCTGGCGCTTTGGCCGTGCGTCCTGGCGCGCGCTGGCGCCCACCGTGCTCGCCAGCGCGCTCACGGTGGCGCTGCTTGCACTGGGTGGACAAGTCTTGCAGCTCTTTCACATCCTGCCCCTGCTCATCCTGCTCGGCCTGGGCGTGGACTACGGCATATTCCTGCTCGAACAGCCGGGCCGTTCGGAAACCCGGCCCTTCCTGTCCGTGACGCTGGCTGCTGCGTCGACCCTGTTGTCCTTCGGCTTGCTGGCGCTGTCCGGCACGCCGGCTTTGCATGCCTTCGGATTGACGATGCTGATCGGCGTCTTCCTGGCCTGGCTGCTCACCCCCTTCTTCATTCCGTCCCATGCTTGAGACCAAGAAGTTTTCCCCGCCGAAGCAACGCGCCTTCGACGCCCGCTTCGAGGCTCAGAAGATCGCGTTCGGCCCGGTGGTCTTCCACTGCGTGCGCTACGCATGGAAGCGCGGCATGCTGCAGGCGCTGGGTGAGGCGGGAGATCGCGGCATCACGCTCGACGAGCTGGAGGCCACCGGCCGCTGGAGCCGCTATTCGCTGAAGTTGGTGCTGGAGTCCTGCCTGTCGGCCGGCGTCGTGCTGATCGACAACGGCCGCTGGCAGCTCGACAAGACGGGCTTCTGCCTGATCTCCGACGACATCACGCGCGTCAACTTCGACTTCATCCACGACGTCTGTTACCAGGGCCTGTTCGAGCTGGAGCGGTCGCTGGACGCCGGCAAGCCGCTGGGCCTGACGCACCTGGGCGACTGGGACAGCATCTACCCCGCGCTGGCCGACCTGCCCGAGCCGGCCAAGTCGAGCTGGTTCGCCTTCGACCACCACTACTCGGACACGTCCTTCCCCGACATCCTGCCCGACGTGTTCGCCACCGCGCCCAAGCGCGTCATGGACATCGGCGCCAACACCGGCAAGTTCAGCCGCGCCGCGCTGGCATATGACACCCGCGTCGAACTGAACCTCGTGGACCTGCCGCCGCAGTTGGCCATGGCCGACGCCAACCTCACCGCCGATGGCCTGCGCACGCGTGCCCAGCTGCACCCCCGCAACCTGCTCGATTCGGCCGCCGTGCTGCCCGTGGGGATGGATCTGGTGTGGATGAGCCAGTTCCTGAGCTGCTTCGGCGAACCTCAGATCGCCAGCATCTTCGAGCGCGTCGTCGCCTGCCTGGCCGATGGCGGCCAGGTGCTGGTGATGGACACCTTCTGGGACCGCCAGCGCTACGACATCGCGGCGTACTGCCTCATCAACACGTCGCCGTACTTCACGGCCATGGCCAGCGGCAACAGCAAGGTCTACGAGAGCGCCGACTACATCCGGCTTGCTGAGGCGGCCGGCTTGCGGTTGCTGACGGTGCGCGACGGCATCGGCTACTGCCACAGCCTGTTGAGGTTCGCCCGCGCATGAAGCTTCTTCGCCGACACCTGCTGTTGCTGATCGGCACCGTGCTCGCCGGCTGTGCCAGTGCGCCGCGCGTGCGCAGCGTGCTGCCGATGCTGCGCCTGCCGCCGGCCGCGCTGGGCGCCGCGCGCTTCGCGTTGAACCAGCGCCTGTCCGTCACGCGGTTGGAGCAGCCCGACGCGCCGCCGCAGCGCGTCGACGTGCAACTGCAACTGGACGCGTCGGCCCTGCTGCTGGCCGGCTTCGCCTACGGCCAGCGCGTGCTGCTGATGCGCTGGGACGGCCGCGACCTGACGGTGCAGCGCCACGCGATGCTGCCCGCCGAGGTGGACACCGACCGCATGCTGCGCGACCTCTGCCTGACCTTCTGGCCGGCCGACGCCGTGCGCGCAGCGCTGCCCGAGGGCTGGGCCTGGGTGCCCACCGCCGCGGGCCAGGCGCTGCAGCAGCATGGGCAGGTTCGGCTGGTCGTCCAGCGGCCCGGCGCGAACCTCGTCGAGATCGTCAACACGGCCGAGGGCTATCGTCTGGTCATCGAGTCGCAACCGCAGGAGGGCGCGTGATCTACCTGCAGCCTCCTGGCGTCATCTGCGTGGCCGGCCCTGACCTGGCATCGCTGCGCGACGCGGTGTTCGCGGGCGAGCCCGGCGGCGTGGCCCTGAACGACACGGTCTGGCCGGGCCATGCGCTGCATCTCGGTGCCGTGCAGGCGGCGCTGCCGCCGGTGGACGGCCTGCCGCTGCCGCAGCGCAGCCGCAACAATGCGCTGCTGCTGGCCGCGCTCGCGCAGGTCCGCGAACAGGTGGACGCGGCCATCGCCCGCCATGGCGCCGACCGCGTCGGTGTCGTGCTCGGCACCAGCACCTCGGGCATCGGCGAGAGCGAGGCCGCCGTCGCCGCTCACGCCCGCGACGGTCGGCTGCCGGCGGGCTTCCATGTCGAGCAGCAGGAGCTGGGCTCGCCCGCGCTGATGCTGGCGCAGCGGCTGGGCCTGGCCGGGCCGCGCTATGTCGTCTCGACGGCCTGCTCGTCGGGTGCCAAGGCGCTGGCCAGCGGGGCCCGGCTGCTGCGCGCCGGGCTGTGCGATGCGGTGCTGGTGGGCGGCGTGGATGCGCTGTGCGGCATGACGGTCGCGGGCTTCGCGGCGCTGGAGTCGGTCGATGCCGCGCGCTGCCGGCCGATGAGCGCCACGCGCGCCGGCATCAACATCGGCGAAGGCGCGGCGCTGTTCGTGCTGAGCCGCGAGCCGTCGGCGGTGCGCCTGTCGGGCTGGGGCGAAAGCTCGGACGCGCATCACATCTCCGCGCCCGAACCCACCGGCCGCGGCGCGCTGGCGGCGATGCGTGCGGCGCTGGACCGTGCCGGCCTCGTGCCCGCAGACATCGGCTACCTCAACCTGCACGGCACCGCCACGCCGCAGAACGATGCGATGGAGAGCCGCGCCGTGGCCGAGCTGTTCGGCCTGGGCCTGCCGTGTTCGTCCACCAAGCCGCTGACGGGCCATGCCCTCGGCGCGGCCGGTGCCATCGAGGCCGCCATCGCCTGGCTGACGGTGGCCGGAGACGGGCGCCTGCCGGTGCATCACTTCGATGGCCAGCGCGACGCCGAGCTGCCGCCCCTCGCGCTCGTCGCGCCGGGCCACCTGCTGTCGCAGGCGCCGCAGCATGTGATGAGCAACTCGTTCGCCTTCGGCGGCAACAACGCGTCGCTGGTGCTCAGCCATGGTTGAGCCATTGCCGCCGATCACCGAGCTTGTGCCGCACCAAGGCGCGATGTGCCTGCTCGACCGCGTCATCACCGCCGATGGCGAGCGCCTGAGCGCCGAGGTGGTGGTGCCGGCCGACGGGCTGTTCAGCCATGACGACGGCGTGGGCGCCTGGGTGGGCATCGAGTACATGGCCCAGGCCGTGGCCGCCTGGGCGGGCTGGCAGGCGCGGCAGCTCGGCGAGGCGCCGCGCATCGGCCTGCTGCTGGGCGCGCGCCGCTACCGCTGCAGCGTGCCGCGCTTCGCCGCGGGCCAGTGCCTGCAGGTCGACATCGAGCGTGGCTACCAGGCCGACAACGGGCTGGGGCAGTTCGACTGCCGCATCCATGCGGATGGCGTCGAGCTGGCCAGCGCCACCTTGACGGTGTTCGGGCCCCAGGACCCGAGCGCCTTTTTGAACGGAGAAAATCTATGAGCGCAGCGCAGGACCGCTCCAAGCAAGCTCGCTCCCGCTTGGCGGGACAGGCCGCAGGCCGAAGGGTGCACCAATGACTACGGTGCTGGTCACCGGGTCGAGCCGCGGCATCGGTCGCGCCATCGCATTGCGGTTGGCGCGCGATGGCTACGACCTCGTCCTGCATTGCCGCAAGGAGCGCGCGCAGGCCGACGCTGCTGCTGCGGAGATCGCTGCGTTGGGCCGCAGCGCCCGCGTGCTGCAGTTCGATGTGGCAGACCGCGACGCCGCAGCTGCTGCGCTGCTGGCCGACGTCGAGGCCAACGGCTGCTATTACGGCGTCGTCTGCAACGCCGGCATTGCGCGCGACGGCGCCTTCCCGGCGTTGACGGGCGAGGACTGGGACGCCGTCATCCACACCAACCTCGACGCCTTCTACAACGTGCTGCAGCCGCTGACGATGCCGCTGGTGCGCCGCAAGGCGGCGGGGCGCATCGTCACGCTGGCGTCGGTGTCCGGGATCATGGGCAACCGCGGGCAGGTGAACTACAGCGCGGCCAAGGCCGGCATCATCGGCGCTACCAAGGCGCTGGCGGTGGAGCTGGCCAGCCGCAAGATCACTGTCAACTGCGTGGCGCCGGGCCTGATCGAAACCGACATGATCGACGTCGGCCTGGTGGAAGAAGCGCTGAAAATCATTCCCGCCAAGCGCGTGGGCCGGCCCGAAGAGGTGGCGGCGCTGGTGAGTTTCCTGATGGGGCCGGATGCGGCCTACATCACGCGACAGGTGATCTCGGTGAATGGAGGGATGGTGGGATGAGCAGGAAGAGAGTCGTCATCACCGGCATCGGCGCGCTGTCGCCGCTGGGGCACGACGTCGAGACGGTGATGGACAGCCTGCGTGCCGAGACCAACAAGGTCCAGCGCATGCAGGACTGGGCGGCCTACGAAGGCCTCAACACCCAGGTCGGCGTGCCCTGCGCGCCGTTCGAGCTGCCGGCCGATCGCTACAACCGCAAGAGCATGCGCAGCATGGGTCGCGTGGCGCAGATGGCCACGCGCTCGGCCGAGCTTGCGCTGGAGCAGGCCGGCCTCATCGGCGACCCGCTGGTCACCAGTGGCAAGCTTGGCGTGAGTTTCGGCAGCTCCAGCGGCACGCCCAGCGCCATCGGCGACTTCGGCCGGATGATGAGCGCCAAGAGCATCGAGGGCATCAACGCCAACACCTACGTGAAGATGATGTCGCACACCGCGACGGTCAACATCGCGGTGTTCTTCGGCATCACCGGCCGCATCATCACGACGAGCAGTGCCTGCACGTCGGGCAGCCAGGGCCTGGGCTATGCCTACGAGGCCGTGCAGAGCGGCAGGCAGGTCGCCATGCTGGCCGGCGGTGCCGAGGAGCTGGACCCGACGCAGGCCGCCGTGTTCGACACACTGTTCGCGACCAGCACGAAGTACAACGACCTGCCGCGCACGACGCCGCGCCCTTTCGACAAGGACCGCGACGGCCTGGTGTTGGGTGAGGGGGCCTGCACCTTCGTGCTGGAGGAGTACGAGCATGCTCGGGCGCGGGGCGCGCCGATGCTGGGAGAGATCATCGGGTACGGCACCAACTGTGACGGTACGCATGTCACGCAGCCGCAGAGCACCACGATGGCGCAGGCCATGCGGCTCGCGTTGGAAGATGCAGGTCTGCCCGCCGGCGCCATTCCGTATGTCAATGCGCATGGCACCTCCACCGACCAGGGCGACGTCGCCGAGAGCCAGGCGACGCAAGCGGTGCTGGGCAGTGGCGTGGCCATCTCCTCGCTCAAGAGCTACATGGGCCACACGCTTGGCGCCTGCGGTGCGCTGGAGGCCTGGATGACGCTGGAGATGATGAGGGCCGGTTGGTTCGCGCCGACGCTGAACCTGCAGCAGGTGGATCCGCGCTGTGGCGAGCTGAACTATGTGCTGGGCGGGGGGCGGCGTCTGGAGACCGAGTTCGCGATGACCAACAACTTCGCTTTTGGCGGGATCAACACCTCGCTGATCCTGCGTCGGCTGTGAACCGTTCCGTATTCAAAAAGGGGGATGAATGAAAAAAACTATCCATGGCAAGCGGGCAGCGATGGTGCTGTTGTGCCTTCTCGGCCTGTCTGGCTGCGCGATCAAACAGGACGTTCGCCGTGCAGGCGCGCTTGCCGAGCGAGAAATCTGCGTGACTCAGAACGCGGCGGTTCGCAAGGGCTTCGAGGATTCCTTGAACAAGAGCCTGCGCAGCCAGGGTTACTCAGTCAAGTCAGTCCCGGCGGATTCCGCGGTCACTGTCTGCCCGGTGACTGTGACCTACACGGCAAATTGGCGGTGGGATCTCGCGATGTACATGGCCTACGCCGAGATCCGTGTGTTCAACGCCGGTCGCGAAGAGGGGCGTGCAATTTACGATTCGACGCGCGGCGGCGGCAACATGGGCAAGTTCATCGACGCAGAAAAGAAGATAGATGAACTGGTGCGCGAGCTCGTCCCTCGCCTGTAGTCTTTCACTCAACACTCTGCTCAAGGATCTTGCTCATGAGATATCCGCGTATCGCTTTTGCCTTGTCCGCGGCTGTGCTTGCAGTGCCCGCCTTCGCGCGCGACACCACGCTGCACATCCCCTTCGCCGATGTGCTGGCCATGCCCGAGGCCAAGGAAAAGCTGGACCCGAACTTCAAGTTCTTCCTGGCCGGCCAGGCCACGCCCAAGGTCGTCAAGCGGCTGTCGACGGATGTGAGCAACCCCAAGACCAACGGTGTCGGCAAGACCGACGAGTTCGGCTGCAAGTGGGCCGCGCTGAGCGCGCTGATCAATCTGCAGAACAGCGCCAAGCGTGAAGGCGCGAACGCTGTCATCGACATCGTCAGCTACTACAAGAAGGTCGAGTACAAGAGCTCGACCGACTTCGAATGCCACGCCGGCGCCATCATCATCGGCGTGGCGCTGCGCGGCACCTACGCGCAGGTGGAGTAAGCCGGTCGCCCGGTTGTCGTGAGCCTGCTCTGCCTGCTCGCGGCGGAACCCGGGTTGCGGGCGGGCATGGCCCCGCCACCGGATTGGCTCACGCCCACCGAAGCCGCTCGTCTGCAGTCGCTGGGCACGGCGGCGCGGCGTGACGCCTTCCTGGCCGGCCGATGGCTGGCGCGCCGAGCGGTGCAGCGCTGGCTCGGCGAGCAGGCGTTGCCTGCGCTGGCCGTGGCCCACAGCGGCGCTTGCCATGTCGTGGCGCACTCCGGCGTGTTCGTGTCGATCAGCCACAGCGCCGGCAGCGTGGCCTGTGCGGTGGCCGGCGTGCCGGTGGGCGTCGATGTGGAGAGCCTGTCGCGCCCGCGCGATCACCTGGCGCTGGCCGGCACGGTGCACAGCGAGGCACAGCGCGAGTCGCTGGCCCGCCTGCCGCCCGACGCGCGCGCGGTGCCCTTCCTGCAACTCTGGACGCTGAAGGAGGCCTGGCTCAAGGCGCGCGGGCAGGGCCTCGATTTCGCGCGCATGCGGGCGCTGTCGTTCGAAGACGATGCGCACGGCGACGTGGCCGTCGCCACCGTGGGCGATCTGGTGCTGGCCGTCGCCGCCGACCCCGGCCTGCCGCCGCGCCTGGAGGCCGAGCCGTATGTCACCTGGCGGGGCTGCCAGTCGCGCTTGACGGCGCCTTAGACTGCCCTGTCGCTCAACCGGGCTTGCGCGCGACGGCGTTCAGCAGCGTCTCTTCGCGGTTCTTCGGCAGGCCCAGGCCCAGCCACTCGCGTGCGCCCAGGTCGGAGCGGCTCCACCACAGGTAGGGCGTGCTGATGCGGTCCGCGTCGACCTGGAAGCCGGCGTCGCGCACCAGCGCCAGGAACTCCTCCGCGCTGCGCTGCACGTGCATCGGGTGGCGGAACAGCAGCCGGATGACCCAGCTGTGGATGTAGGCCCGCGTGCTCTCGGCCAGCAGCAGCAGGCCGCCGGGTTTGAGCACTCGGAACACTTCGGCCAGCGCGGCCGGCTGATCGACGATGTGGTGCAGCGTCTGATGGCACAGCACGATATCCACCGACGCGTCAGACAACGGGATGCGCTCGGCGTGCGCGGCGTGCAGCGTCACGGGTACCGGGCAGGCCTTCACCATGTCGGCGCAGCGAGCCTCGAAGTCGGGCTCTGGGTCCAGCGCGTGGATCTGCGCAGGTGCGAAGCGCGCTGCCATCTCGGGTAAGGAATGGCCCTGCCCGGTTCCGATGTCCAGCATGACGCCGCCGCGCGGTGCGTCCGGCGCGAGGCGCTGCAGATCGGTCAGCGCACGGCCCAGCACATGCACCCGCCATGTCGGCGTTGAGAGGAACCACAGGCCGAATCGGGTTTCCGGTACGAAGGCTAGTTTTTGGTGCGCCGACATGGACTCAGTCCACACCGAAGTCGTAGAAGCTGTTGGCTGCCTGGGCGAAGAAGCCCGACACGCGCACTTCGGCGGTGTAGAAAATCAGTGCGTACTCGCCCGCTCCCAATGGCTTCTCGGGCTTGACCTTGTAGAGAACAAAGCCTTCCTTGGCTCGTGACTGGTCGGCCAGTTGCTCTGACGTGATCGCGACGACACGGTCCTTGTTGATACCGGTGGAGTAGCTCATGTAGCCGCCGCCGGTGGAGACCTCACGCGTGCCGTTGTTGCGGATAGCGAAGTTGGCGATGGTCACGTAGCCGGACACCTGCGCATTCTTGGGCACGCTGACGATGAACTCGAAGCCCTCGGTTGGCAGTCGGCGCGCGGCCTTGGTGCCATTCAGCGTGGCGTAGGTGGCCACACCGCCGAAGCCCAGCGCGCGGGCGGCCGTGCGCATCTGGGCGACGATGTATTGCATCGTCGTTTCCTGGCCGTTGGTCACGACGATGGCTTCCTCGGGATTGAAGGCAGCGACCGCCGGCGCGGCAGCCATTGCGGCGCGACCTGCAGGGGCAGCGGCCGTTGGCGCCGCTGTCAGTGACTTGGGGGAGATGACCGCGTTGAGCACGGCTGGCGAGGCGCCCTTGTTCTTCAGCACGATCAGGGCCTTTGCCGACGTGTCGAACTTGGTGGAACTGCTCGCGATGGACTGCAGGATGACGCTCTCCGGCATCTGCGCTTCCAGCAACTGGATGATGTCGGCATTGGTGATGGAGGCGGCCGATGCGGCTGCACTGACGCCCACCAAGCTTGCGGCAAGCAAGGTCTTCATTTCACAACTCCCTATGTGGTTCTTGATCGGAGGCCGAAAGGCGGGGCGATTCTAGGAACCTAAACTGTGGCCATGTCCCTCGCCCTCTCCGATCACGTCCAACTCATGGCGCCCGACGGCGCCTCCGCCCGGCTGAGCCTGCACGGCGGCCATCTGCTGTCTTGGCAGCCAGCGGGCGCTCCTGAGCAGCTTTACCTGTCCCCGCGCAGTGAGTTCGTTGCCGGCCGCGCCATCCGTGGCGGCGTGCCGGTGTGCTTCCCGCAGTTCGCCGAGCGCGGGCCGCTGCCCAAGCATGGCTTCGCGCGCACACTGCCGTGGGAGCTGGTCAGCCAGGAGCGGGGCAGGGACGACGCGCTGGCCGTGCTGCGCCTGCGCGACAGCGACGCCACGCGCGCCCTCTGGCCCCACGCCTTCGAGCTGGAGCTGAGCGTGCGCGTGGGCGGCCGCAGCCTGGACATCGAGCTGGCCTGCGACAACGTGGGCGACGCGCCGCTGCAGTTCACCGCGGCCCTGCACACCTATCTGCGCGTGGCGGACCTGGATGCGGTCAGCGTCGAAGGCCTGTCGGGCCTGCGCTACTTCGACAGCATCAAGCAGGCCGATGCGCTGCAGCGCATGGACCTGCTGCTGACCGGCGAGAAGGGCGTGATGGACCTGGACCGCATCTATTTCGGCGTCAAGGAGCGGCCGCTCGTGGTGACCGAGGAGCGGCGCCAGGTGGTGTTCACGCACCAGGGCTTCGATGACGCCGTGCTGTGGAACCCCGGCCCCGAGCGCTGCGCGAAGCTGGCCGACATGCCGCCCGACGGCTGGAGCGAGATGCTCTGCCTGGAAGCCGCCAATATCGGTCGCCCGATCGAGCTGCCGGCGGGTGAAAGCTGGGTGGGACGACAAAGCCTAGCCTTGCTGTGAATCAGGCGGCGGTCCGGGAGCGACGCTGATAATCGGGCCATGTTCGCCCCGCTCCAAAACGACAGCTTCCTGCGCGCCTGCCTGCGCCAGCCCACCGAGCACACGCCGATCTGGCTGATGCGCCAGGCAGGCCGCTACCTGCCCGAGTACCGCGCCACGCGCGAGAAGGCCGGCAGCTTCATGGGGCTGGCGACGAACACGGACTTCGCCACCGAGGTCACGCTGCAGCCGCTGGAGCGCTTCCCGCTCGACGCGGCCATCCTGTTCAGCGACATCCTGACCGTGCCCGACGCGATGGGCCTGGGCTTGTCGTTCCAGCAGGGCGAGGGGCCGAAGTTCGCGAAGGTCGTGCGCGACGAAGCCGCCGTCGCGGCGCTGGACGTGCCCGACCTGGACAAGCTGCGCTACGTGTTCGACGCGGTCACGTCCATCCGCCGCGCGCTGAACGGCCGCGTGCCGCTGATCGGCTTCTCCGGCAGCCCGTGGACGCTGGCCTGCTACATGGTGGAAGGCGGCGGCTCCGACGACTACCGGCTCGTCAAGAGCCTGATGTACGCGCGCCCCGACCTGATGCACCGGATCCTGGACGTCAACGCGCGCGCCGTGGCCGCCTACCTGAACGCGCAGATCGAAGCCGGTGCCCAGGCCGTCATGGTGTTCGACTCCTGGGGGGGCGTGCTCGCGGACGGCGCGTTCCAGCAGTTCAGCCTGGCCTACTCGCGCCAGGTGCTGGCCGCCGTGAAGACCGAGCACGAGGGCGTTCGCATCCCGCGCATCCTGTTCACCAAGGGCGGTGGCCTGTGGCTGGACGAGATCGCCGATGCCGGCGCCGACGTCGTGGGCCTGGACTGGACGATGAACCTGGGCGCTGCCCGCGCCCGCGTGGGCGACCGCGTCGCGCTGCAGGGCAACCTCGACCCCAACGTGCTGTTCGCCCCGCCCGACGCCGTGCGCGCCCAGGCCCGTGCCGTGCTGGACAGCTTCGGCCGGCCCGCGGCCGGCAGCGGCCACATCTTCAACCTGGGCCACGGCATCAGCCAGTTCACGCCGCCGGAGAGCGTCACGGCCCTGGTGGACGAGGTCCACAGCCACTCGCGCCGCCTGCGCACGGCGGGCTGAACGGGCGTCACTTCTGCACTTGTGCCGCGAGTTATCCCCAAAAAATAGGGGGCGACGCGGCGCGTTGAAGATTGGTGCGGCGCAAATAAGCGTTTTCCCGGTGCGCCGCTAAGTGGTTGATTTGCAAGGAATGCCGCAAAACGGTGCCCGGCGCCACCCGAGGGCGTGCTGCCCGTCGACAGGGCGGGGTCGGGCGGCCCGCCCCGAATTGCTCACAAACTTATCCACAGATTTTGTGGGCAACCCGAGAAGCCTTGTGAATCATGAACTTGGCCGCGCTTCCTGAACCGCTGCATCACCAAACGCATGGAACCGCCCATGAGTGAGACGGCCCCGCGCCGCGTCGTGCGGGTGGCGGTCGATGCGCCGCAGCACAGCGGCCTCAACGCACCGCTTGACTATGCGAGTGAGCAGGCGCTCGCCTCCGGCTCGCTGGTGCGCGTGCCGCTGGGCAAGCGCGAGCTGCTGGGCGTCGTCTGGCCCGGCGAGGCGCAGGGCGAGCCCGACATGGCGCTGCGCCCCGTGGCGGCCGTGTTTGACGCGCTGCCGCCGCTGGGCGCGGACTGGTGCCGGCTGCTGGACTTCGCCGCCGGTTACTACCAGCGCAGCGTCGGCGAGCTGGCGAGCGCCGTGCTGCCGCCGCAGTTGCGCGAGCTGTCGCCCGAGCAACTGGCTGCGCGGCTGCGCAAGCTGGAGAAGAAGAAGGCGGCCGCCGCTGCGCCGGCGCCGGTCAAGCCCGAGCTGGCGCCCGAGCAGGCCGACGCCGTCGCCCGCATCGCGGCCCAGCTGGCCAGCGAGGCGCCGCGGCCGCAGCTGCTGTTCGGCGTCACCGGCAGCGGCAAGACCGAGGTCTACCTGCGCGCCGCCGAGGCCGCGCTGGCGGCTGGCCGCCAGGTGCTGGTGCTGGTGCCCGAGATCAACCTGACGCCACAACTGGAAGCGCGCTTCACCGAGCGCTTCGCGGCGGCCTTCCCCGAGCCGCTGGCCATCGTGTCGCTGCACAGCGCGCTGACACCGGCGCAGCGGCTGCAGAACTGGCTGGCTGCCCACCTCGGCCGCGCGCGCCTGGTGCTGGGCACGCGGCTGGCGGTGTTCGCGTCACTGCCCGACCTGGGGCTCATCGTCGTCGACGAGGAGCACGACCCGTCCTACAAGCAGCAGGACGGCGCCCGCTACTCGGCGCGCGACCTCGCCGTGTGGCGCGCGCACGACCGCAAGATCCCGGTCGTGCTGGGCTCGGCGACGCCGTCGCTGGAAAGCTGGCAGCACGCCGAGTCGGGCCGCTACGACCGGCTGACGCTGGCTGCCCGCATCGGCGGCGGCGCGCTGCCGCGCGTGAAGCTGTTCGACATGAAGTCGCTGCCAGCCACGGCCGGCGTGACGACCGCGCTGACCGCGCCGCTGCTGGCCGAGTTGAAGTCACGGCTGGAACGCGGCGAGCAGAGCCTCGTGTTCCTGAACCGCCGTGGCTACGCGCCCGTGCTGCACTGCGGCGAATGCCAGTGGAAGAGCGACTGCCCGCACTGCAGCGCCTGGCGCGTGTTCCACAAGCGCGACCGCACACTGCGCTGCCACCACTGCGGCTTCACCGAGCGCGTGCCCAGCGCCTGCCCCAACTGCGGCAACCATGACATCGCGCCCATCGGCCGCGGCACGGAGCGGCTGGAGGAGCAGCTCGCCGAGGCGCTGCCCGGTGCGCGTGTGCTGCGCATCGACGCCGACTCCACGCGCCGCAAGGGCGAGCTGGAGGCGCAGCTGCAGGCCGTGCACGACGGCGAGGTCGACATCCTCGTCGGCACGCAGATGATCACCAAGGGCCACGACTTCCGGCGCATCCGCTTCGTCGCGGCCGTGAACCCCGACGGCGCGCTGTTCAGCAGCGACTTCCGCGCGCCCGAGCGGCTGTTCGCGCTGCTGATGCAGGCCGGCGGCCGCGCCGGGCGCGATGCCGCAGGCGAATCGCCCAGCGAGATGTGGGTCCAGACCTGGCATCGCGAGCATGCGCTGTACCAGGCACTGGCGCGGCACGACTACGTGCGCTTCGCCAGGACCCAGCTCGACGAGCGCCGCTCGGCCAGCCTGCCGCCGTTCGCGCACCTGGCGTTGCTGCGCGCCGAGGCCCGCACGGCGGAGGCCGCCAAGGCCTTCCTGGACGCCGCGGCGGGGCTGCTGCAGGACGACGGCGTGCTGATCTACCCGCCCGTGCCGCACGCGGTGGCGCGCGTGGCGGACGTGGAGCGCATGCAGATGCTGGTGGAGGCCGGCCAGCGCGGGCGGCTGCAGGCCTTTCTGCGCGCCTGGGTGCCGGCGTTGATCGCGCTGAAACGCGAACGGCCCGAATTCCGGGCCGTGCTGAGGTGGGCGGTCGACGTGGACCCGCTGGCGATCTGATCCTCGCTCAGCGGCGCGGCAGCGTGCTGGCCAGCGCGCTGGCGCGGCGTTGCTGTTCGTGGCGGCGCAGCAGCCGGCCCAGCGGGCGCGACAGCGCGAAGCCCAGCACGCACAGTGCGACGAGCAGGTGGCCGGGTTCGATCTGGCTGGTCAGCGTGCCGAAGTCACCGGCATCGGCCGGGGCGGGGCGGGCGCCGGCCCAGGGGCTGCCGTCGTGCAGCGCGGTCAGGCCGGTGGACGACAGCCGGCCTGCGTCGGCGATGACGACGGTGTCGTTCCTGGGCTGGGCGTCGCGGGCGGCGCCGGCAAAGGCCGTGGCGCTCAGGGCGGCGAAGGCAGTTGCAAGGACCAAGGCTTTCATGATGCGGGGCTCACCGGTAAGGGAAAGGGCTGAAGCGCATTGTTCTCAGCCTAGCGTGGCGAGGGTGTGAAGACTTCACGCGCTTGAGGGGGCCCCCCGCGAATGAGCGATTCAGCCTGTCGTCGGATCGATACGCGCGGCCGCTTTGGCGGCCAATTCGTCCCGCATCCGTTTTAGTTTCTCGCGCGGGTCCTCGCGTGCACCACCCTCGTGCAGCTTCATTTCCGCCAGGAAGCGGCTGGGAACACCCACGACGGTGTCGCGGCCTTTCTTGCGCCGGCGCAGCGTGGAGACGGCCAGCGTCGTGCGCGCTCGCGTGATGCCCACGTACATGAGGCGCCGTTCTTCCTGCAGCGCCTCGGCCGTCAACTCGGCCTCCTCGCGCTTGAACGGCAGCAGCCCCTCGTTGACGCCGGCCAGCACCACGTGCGGCCACTCCAGCCCCTTGGACGCGTGCAGCGTGGTCAGCGTCACCTGGTCCTGCTCCTCGCCGCGCTCGGCCAGCGACAGGATGACGGAGATGGTCTGCGCCACGTCCAGCACGCTCTGCTTGGGTTCGGTGAAGCTGACGCCGCCTTCCTCGCTCTGCTGGCCGCCGCAGCGCTTGGCCACCCAGTCGACGAAATCCAGCACGTTGCCCCAGCGCGCCTGGGCGACCTTCTCGTTCTCTTCGCTGTCGATGAGGTGGGCCTCGTAGGCGATCTCCTTGAGCCACTCCATCAGCATCGTGTGCGCGGCGGTGTGGCCTTCGGTGTGCTTGGCCTTGTATTGCAGCTCGTTCACGTAGCGGCCGAACTCGTGCAGGCTGTCCAGGCCGCGCTTGGTGACGGCGCTGGCCAGGCTCTCGGAGAACAGCGCCTCGAACATGCTGCACTTCCACTGCGCCGAGAACGTGCCCAGGGCGCCCAGCGTCGTGTGGCCGATGCCGCGCTTGGGCGTGGTGACGGCGCGCAGGAAGGCGGGGTCGTCGTCCTGGTTCACCAGCAGGCGCAGCCAGGCGCACAGGTCCTTGATCTCGGCCTTGTCGAAGAAGCTTTGGCCGCCCGACACCTTGTAGGGGATCTCGGCACGGCGCAGCGCCTGCTCGAACACGCGGGCCTGGTGGTTGGCGCGGTACAGGATGGCGAAGTCCTTGAAGTTGGGCCCCTTGCCGTCGGCGCGCAGCTGCTGGATGCGCGCGACGGCGCGCTCGGCCTCGTGTTCCTCGCCGTCGGCCTCCAGCAGCGCGATGGGCTCGCCGTCGCCGTACTCGCTCCACAGCTTCTTCTCGAACAGCTTGGGGTTGCCGGCGATGACGTTGTTGGCGGCGCGCAGGATGCTGCCGGTGGAGCGATAGTTCTGCTCCAGCGGAATGACCTTCAGCGCCGGGTAGTCCTGCGGCAGCTTCTTCAGGTTCTCGATGGTCGCGCCGCGCCAGCCGTAGATGGACTGGTCGTCGTCGCCCACGGCGGTGAACATGCCGCGCTCGCCCACCAGCGCCTTCAGCAGCTCGTACTGCACCGCGTTGGTGTCCTGGTACTCGTCCACCAGCACGTAGCGCAGCTTGTTCTGCCACTTCTCGCGCGCCTCGGCGTCGGTGGTCAGCAGCTTCAGCGGCAGCGTGATGAGGTCGTCGAAGTCCACCGCCTGGTAGGCGGCCAGGCGCTCCTGGTAGTGCACCATGACGGCGGCGGCAGCGCGCTCGTCGTCGTCCGCGGCGATCTGCGCGGCCTGCGCCGGGCCGATGCCGTTGTTCTTCCACAGCGAGATCGTCCACTGCCAGCGCTGGGCCTGCTTCGCGTCGGTCGTGCCGCCGGCGTCCTTCAGCACGTTCAGCACGTCGTCGCTGTCCAGGATGGAGAACTGCTCCTTCAGCCCCAGCCGGGTGCCTTCCTCGCGCAGCAGGCGCACACCCAGGCTGTGGAAGGTGGAGATCGCCAGATCCTTTGCGGCCTTCTTGCCCACCAGCTGCTGGGCGCGCTCGCGCATTTCCTGCGCGGCCTTGTTCGTGAACGTGATGGCGGCGATCTGGTTGGCGCGGTAGCCCGAGTGCAGCAGCTGCCAGATCTTGGTCGTGATGACCTTGGTCTTGCCCGAGCCCGCCCCGGCGATGACGAGGCAGGGCCCCGTCAGGTGGTGAACGGCGGCGAGCTGGGCCGGGTTGAGGCCGGCGGAGGGGGCAGAGGACATGGCAAGGACGGAAAGCGGGGCGGCATCATGCCAGCCGCGCGACGCCCTCGCCGGGCAATGCTCGCAAGCCCAGGCCCAGCAGTAGCAGCGTGAAGAAGATCAGCCCCACGCGCGGCACGTCCAGCAGGCTGTCGAACGCGCCGACCGCCGCAAAGCCGATCAGCGCGGCGACGATGGCCGGCGCCAGCGGGTGGTCGCGCCCGCGGCCGAAGCTCAGGCGCACCAGCGCCAGCACGAACGCCGAGCCCATCAGCGCCAGGCCCAGCAGGCCTTGCTCGAACAGCACGTGCAGCGCCGCGTTCTTCATGTGCCAGGGCAGGTGGTAGCGGTCGCTGGAGAAGAACCAGTGCGCCATCTCGCGGTTGAAATCGCCGTTGACGAGCAGCTGGCGGCCCTGGGAGTCCTGCATGGCGATGCGCGCCACGTCCAGCCGGCCGCCGCGTGTGTCCAGTGCCATCGAGAAGGTCACAAAGCGAGGGGCCCACCAGTCACCGCCCATGACGGGCACTGCGCCGAGCTGGATCTGGTGGGTCTGCCACGCCGGCGGTGTGCCGGCCGCCGCGCCGTCGGCCACCGCCGGCATGAAGCGCGGCTCGGTGCCGTAGCAGTTGTCCGGGTAGATGAGGTTCTTCTCGCAGACCTGCAGCACGAGGTGCGTCTCGCCGACGGTGCGCGCCACCAGCGTGACCGTGACGGGGCCGGGTGCCGGCGTCGCAATGCGCTGGCTGAGGCGGAACTGCTCACCCCGGCCCAGCATGTGATGCCCGCCGGTCAGCGCCAGGAACGCCTCGGTCTCGTCGGTGCGCAGCCGGTAGTCGCCGATCTGGGCTTCGGGGGGGCCTTCGTACAGGTTGCTGCTGACGAAGCGGCCCGCGCCCTTGCCCAGCAGCCACTGCTCCGGGCCGTGCAGCAGGCGCAGCCCCTCGCGCCAGTGGCTCAGGCGCGTCTGGCCGTCTTCCTTCCACGTGGCCACGCGGTCACGCAGGTAGGCGCCGCCGCCCAGCGCGGCCACGATGGACATCACCAGCAGCAGCCCGGCCACCAGCAGTGCGCGCTTGCGCCAGCCGGCCGCGCCCGTGCTCGCGGCGCCCTGCAGCGGCCACAGCCGCGGCTGCAGCAGCATCGCGGCCCACAGGCCCCCCAGCGCCAGGCCGGCGGCCAGCGCTGTCCAGCGGCCGTCGGTGCCACCCCAGTAGTCCGCCACGATGACCATCGTGGACAGCAGCCAGAACCAGCTGGTCGTCACCAGCAGCACGTACAGCGGCCGCGTCTGGCCGGGCACGTCCTTCCAGCGCAGCGCCGCGCAGCACAGCAGCGCGACGACGTTGAGCACATAGGCCGCCTTGGGCACGGCCATGGACAGCGCCCAGCTGAGCGCCCCCAGCAACAGCGCCAGCACGGCGCCCATCAGCACGGCCATCAGCCGCTGGCCGAAGCCGGGCCGCCACAGGCTGGCGGGCATGGTCAACAGGATGACCATGACGAAGAACAGCGCCAGCAGCCCGCGGTAGCCGCCGCCGCCGAACACCAGCGCCGCCGCGAGCGCGAAAGCGCCGGCCATGGCCAGCGCGCCGAGCTTGGCCAGGCGGGGCAGCGGTTCGTCCACGGCGCCCAGCGTGCTGTCGATGTGGCTGCTCTCCGGCCCGGTGCCGGCGGCGCGGCGGCGCTGCGCGTCGGCCAGCAGCACCATCGGGATGAGCGCCAGCGGCAGCGCCAGGTAGACGCCGCGCGAGAACGTCGTCAGGCAGGCATAGGCGGCCAGCAGCGAGATGAGCAGCCCCAGCCCGAACTGCCACGGCGAGCGCGTGCGCAGCAGCGCCAGCAGCGCGAACGGCAGCGTCAGCACGAGGAAGCCGTCCAGCGCCGCGCCGCCCACGTGCATCTCCCAGAACAGGCCGGTGGTGCGGTAGTCGGTGGAGAAGTCCAGCAGGCCCGTGTAGGCCAGCCGCTCCCACAGCGCCGCGGCGCTGCCGGCGGCCAGCGCCAGCACCAGCCCCAGCAGCAGCCCGCGCGAGAAGCCGCGCGGCCGCGCCGCGGCGGCGGCCGTCCACAGCGGCAGCAGCGCCAGCACGAGGAAGATGGCCTTGGCGTTGCGCACCGAGTTCATCGCCTCGTGGTAACCGTGGAACCAGCCGAAGCGGAAGCCACCGGCGTCCGCGAAGCCGCGCAGCATGCTCAGCAGCGCCATCGCGGCCATCCCCAGGATGAGCATGACGACGGCCGGCGAGTACACCAGCGCATGCCGCCAGGCCGGCGCCCGGTCGCGCGCGTTCAGCTGCAGCGCATAGGCCAGGTAGCCGCCGCAGCCGCAGGCCGTGACGAGCAGGTCCATCTCCTCGAAGCTGATCCAGCCGCTCCACGGCGCCAGGCCGATCAGCGGCAGCGGCGCGAACAGCAGCACCGGCGTCTTGACCCAGAACAGCGCCGCCAGCAGCATGGCGGCGCCCCAGGCGGCCAGCGCCAGCGGGCCGGACAACGGGTGGTGCCACGCCAGCTCGGCGCCGATGCCGCCCAGGCCCAGGGACGCGGCCAGGGCCAGCCATTGCAGCAGCGTGGCGGGCAGGTGAAGCTTGAGCTCGCCGAATCCGAGCAGGCCCGGGGCAACGGGCTGGGCGCCGACGGCTGCCATCAGGCCGGCCTCGCCGCGGTGCGAGGAGTGGGCAGGGGCGCGGGTCGCCGCGTGGGCCTCGAAGGGCGGGCCATGGGAGCCTCCAGGAGTGGGGGCCGCATTGTTGCCCAGCGCCGTGGCCGGCGCATCCACGGAAGCCCGGTCAGGTGTGCGCGGCGCCCAGCCAGCGCTTCCACCACGGCCGCGGGCGGCCGGGCTCGGCCAGCGGCATGGGCGCCGAGGCGCTGCGCTGCGGGCTCTGGCCCAGCCAGTCGCGCAGCTCGTCGGCCATGCCCTCGGCGCCGCGCGTGCGCAGCTCGGGCGATTCGGCGGTGGCCGAGCGCAGCAGCGCATCCAGCTTGAGCTGCTGCGATTCGCGCAGCGTGGGCCACTGGTCGGCCGCGCTGCCGCGCAGCGGAGCCAGGCCGCGGGGGGTGTCTTCCCAGCCGCAGATCAGCACGCGCGCGAAGGCGCCCAGCCCGTAGACCTCGCTGGCCAGCGTGGGCGGTTCGCCGACGCGGCGCTCGGGCGCGACGAAGGCGGGCGCCGCGCCCAGGCTCAGGCCGCGGTCGAACGGGTCGGTGGGGTCGGGGATGCGCGCCAGGCCCAGGCCCATCAGGCGCACATCGCCCTCATGGCCCAGCCAGATCATGGCCGGGTCCAGCTCGGCCAGCAGCCAGCCCTGCTGGTGGGCCGAGCGCAGCGCCTCGCACAGCTGCACCAGCAGCTCGATGCGCTGGCGCAGGCTGAGCTGGTGCAGTTGCGGCAGCAGCGGCTCGCCGTGCGAGCCTTCGATGATGAGGTAAGGGTGGGCGTCGGGCGTGACGCCGCTGTCGCTGGGCACGGCGATGTGCGGGTGCTGCAGCGAGGCGAGGTCGCCGGCCTGGTCGGCATAGCGCAGCATGACGCCGGCGCCCTGGTCGCTGCGGTCCAGCACCAGCACGGCCGCCTTCTGCTCGGTGGCCATCGCGTGGTGCGCGCCGTACCACTGGCCCGCGTGCGCCTGCTCGCCGTCGGGCAGCGGCTTCTCCAGCCGCCACACGCCCAGCGCCTGGCCTTCGTCCAGCGGAGCGGCGGCTGCAGGTGGCGGCAGAGACAGGTTGGGCATTCGCATCACCACATATTAGGGGTGACCCGGAGTGACCCGCCATCCCACGCTGTCACAAAGCCGGGGGCTGCGCGCATTCGCTCACGGCGATGCCGGCACGGCCCCAGGCCGAACGCCGGGCGGGCCGGGCTCCGGGATACTGAGACCGGGCCTGCAATCCCCGTACCCGGCCACCCCCCTCATGCTCGCCGTCCTCGCCACGACCTTTCCGTTCTTCGCGCTGGTGCTGTGCGGCTGGCTGGCCGCCGAGCGCGGCTGGCTGCCCGACAGCGCCATCCCGGGCCTGAACGGCTTCGTGCTGTTCTTCGCGCTGCCCTGCCTGCTGTTCCGCTTCGGGCGCGACACGCCGCTGCTGCAGCTGCTGAACCCGGCGCTGCTGGGCGTCTACCTCGTGTCGGCCTTGCTGATCGTGTTCTTCACGGTGGCCGTCACGCTGTCGCCGCGCGTGGGCATGAAGGACGCCGCCCTGGGCGCGCTGGTGGCCGCCTTCCCCAACACCGGCTTCATGGGCGTGCCGCTCATCGTCGCGCTGCTGGGGGCACCGGCCGGCGGCGTCGTCGTCAGCACCATCCTGGCCGACCTGTTCGTCACCAGCTCGCTGTGCATCGCGCTGGCCCAGGCCGGCACCAACCTGCGCGCCGAGCGCGCCGCCTTCGTGCAGGCGCTGAAGGCGGCCGGCTCCAACCCGCTGCCGTGGTCCATCGGCGTGGGCGCCGTGGTGGGCGGGCTGGGCCTGGCGCTGCCGGGGCCGGTGAACAAGACGGTGGCCATGCTGGCCGAGGCCGCGTCGCCGGTGGCGCTGTTCACCATCGGCGCGGTGCTGAGCCGCTCGGGCCGGGCCAACCGCGCGGCCGGGCGGGTCACGCCGCCGTCGCTGTACCTGCCGGTCGCGGCCATCAAGCTGCTGGTGCACCCGGCGCTGGTGTTCGCGCTGGCGGCGGCGGCCCGGTGGGTGGGGGCGCCGCTGTCGCAGGGCCAGGTGGTGGCGCTGACGCTGGCGGCCGCGCTGCCCGGCGCCAGCAATGTGTCGCTGCTGGCCGAGCGCTACGGCGCCGACAACGGCCGCATCGCGCGCATCATCCTGGCGTCCACGGCGCTGGCGTTCCTGACGTTCAGCGGGCTGGCGGCGCTGTTGATCTCGGCAGGCTGACCACCACGCGCAGCCCGCCGCCATCGCGGTTGGCCAGCGCGACGCGCCCGTCGTGCGCCTCGGCGATCTCGCGCACCAGTGCCAGGCCCAGGCCCGTGCCGCCCTTGGCTTCACCATTCAAGCCGGGCTCCGACCGCTTGGTGGAATAGAACGGCAGCAGCGCCTGCGCCAGCACCGCCTCGCTCATGCCGGGGCCGCGGTCCAGCACTTCGATGCGCTGCTCGCCGCCCGCCACGCTCATCCGCAGCGCGATCTCGCCCGCGTCGCTGCCCGACTCGTGCGCGTTCTTGACGAGGTTCAGCAGCGCCTGCTCCACCTGTGCCGCATCGAACCAGCCCGGCTCAGCCGGCAGGTCGCCGTCGACGCGGAACTCGGCCAGCGTGCCCAGCCGCGCCAGGAACGCCGGCCAGTCCACTGCCTCGCGGCGCGGCGCCGGCAGCTTGGCGAAGCTGGCGTAGCCGCTCAGGAAGCCGTGCAGGTGCGCCGCGCGCGAGGCTATGCTGGCCAGCACCTGTGGCAGCCGCGTCGTGTCTCCACGGCGGGCCAGCTCGGCGCCGCTGTGCGCCAGCGACGAGATCGGCGCCAGCGAGTTGTTCAGCTCGTGGCTCAGCACGCGGATGACGCGCTTCCACGTCGCCACCTCGGCGCGCGACAGCTCGCGCGTCATGCGGCGCAGCAGCCGCAGCCGGTGCGGCCGGCCCTGCAGCCGGAACGAGCGCGTGCTGTGGTGGAAGGTCTCCTCCGAGCCGTCGGGCAGAGTCACCGTGAACAGGCGGTCGCCGTCGCCGGCCAGCGCCTCGCGCAGCGTCTCGGGCAGGCCGGCGATGACGGCGGCGAAGTCCAGGCCCACCAGGCTGCGGCCGTCGCCCAGCAGCTGGCGTGCGGCCAGGTTGGCGATGGCGATGCGCTCGCTGGGCGCCGTCAGCACCAGCGCGACGGGCGTGTTCTGCACCACGGTGTCCAGCAGCAGCTCGCGCTGCGCCAGGTGCTGGCGCTGCTCGCGCAGGGCCAGGCCCATGTCGGCGTGCAGCCGCGCCAGCGCGGCCAGCTCGCGCGGGCCGTCAGGGGCGAGGTTGAAGCTGAAGTCGCCGTCGCGGTAGCTCAGCACGGCGCCCTCCAGCGCCCGCGTCAGCCGCTGCAGCGGCGCCAGCCAGCGCGCGGCCAGCCAGGCCAGCAGCGGCAGCATGACGGCCACCGCCACGCCCAGCGCCGCGGCGTCCCCCAGCCCCAGCCGCCGCACGCCCAGGATGACCAGCGGCGGCACGGCCGCCGCCGTGGCCAGCGCCAGCAGCGCGCGGGTGCGCAGCGACAGGCCGTTCACGGCGCGATGCCGTAGCGTTCCAGCCGCCGGTACAGCGCCTGGCGCGACAGGCCCAGCTGCGTCGCGGCGCGGCTCACGTTGCCGGCGGCAGCGCCCAGCGCCGCGACGACGGCGTCGCGGCTGGGTTCGTCGAGGTTGCGGTACGCGGCACCGCCGCCGGGTGCGTCGTCCAGCCCCAGCAGGGCGGGCGTGATCTCGCCGCCGCCACCCAGCAGCGCGGCGCGCTCCACGGCGTTCTTCAGCTCACGCACATTGCCCGGCCAGCGGTGCGCCAGCAGCGCGTCACGCGCCGCGTCGCCCAGCCGCGCGCGGCCGGCCAGGAAATGCTCGGCCAGCGGCAGCACGTCGTCGCGCCGCTCGGCCAGCGCGGGCAGTTTCAGCTCGATGAGGTTGAGGCGGTAGAACAAGTCCTCGCGGAAGGCGCCGGCCTTCACCATCGCACGCAGGTCGGCGTTCGTCGCGCTCAGCACGCGCACGCGGGTCTGGCGCGTCTTGCTGCTGCCCAGCCGCTCGAACTGCCCGGTCTCCAGCACGCGCAGCAGCTTCACCTGGCCGGCCAGCGGCAGGTTGGCTATCTCGTCCAGGAACAGCGTGCCGCCGTCCGCCGCCTCGAAGCGGCCCACGCGCGCCTTGGCCGCGCCGGTGTAGGCGCCGCTGTCACTGCCGAACAGCTCGGCCTCGATGAGGTCCGCCGGCAGCGCGCCGCAGTTCAGCGCGACGAACGGGCCGCTCCTGGCCGCCGAGTTGGCATGCACGAAGGCCGCGATGCGCTCCTTGCCGGCGCCGTTGGGCCCGGTGATCAGCACCGGCACCGGCGCCGCGGCGATCTGGCCGGCCAGCTCCAGCAGGTTGAGCGTCGCATCGGCGTCGAACACCAGGCCGGCCATGTCGTGGCACCGCGCCAGCGACGCCTTGCGCTGCCGCCGCGCCTCGCGCAGCTGCGCCACCTCGCGGCTGGCCTCGCCCAGCTCCAGCAGGTTCTCCACCGTGGCCACGAGCTTGGCGTCGTCCCAGGGCTTGGCGAGGTAGTCCGCCGCGCCGGCCTTGACCAGTGCGACGGCCGCGTCCAGCCGGGTCCAGGCGGTCAGCAGGATGATGGGCAGGTCGGGCCGCTTCGCGCGGATGGCGCGGAACAGCGCCTCGCCTTCCTCACCCGACGTCGTGTCGGCCGTGAAGTTCATGTCCTGGATGACGAGGCCGAACGGCCGCGTCTCCAGCAGCGCCAGCCCCTCGGCCGGGCTGGCCGCCACGCTGGCCTCGATGTCGTGCAGGGACAGCAGCAGTTCCAGCGCCTGGCACACGCCGGGGTGGTCGTCGATGATCAGGACTCGTCGCATAGGCGGCGGAGGATAGTAGGCTGGCGCCATGAGCGAACAGAAGATCGAGCTGTATGACGGCCCCGCCGGGGGCTGGGGCGCGCTGAAGAGCGTGGCCAGGCACCTGAACGAGCAGGGCGTGCCGGTGAAGGGCGCCAAGACGCTGCTGCATGCCAACCAGGCCGACGGCTTCGACTGCCCCGGCTGCGCGTGGCCGGACCGCGACCACCGCTCCACCTTCGAGTTCTGCGAGAACGGCGCCAAGGCCGTGGCCGCCGAGGCGACGGCGCGGCGGGCCACGCCCGAGGTCATCGCCGCGAAGACCTTGAGCGAGTGGGCCGAGGTGTCGGACTACGAGCTGGAGGCCACCGGCCGGCTGACCGAGCCCATGGCCTACAACCCGCAGACGGACCGCTACGAGCGCACGAGCTGGGACGCCGCCTTCGCGTTGATCGCCAGCGAGCTGCGGGCGCTGCCGGACCCGAACGAGGCCATCTTCTACACGTCGGGCCGCACCAGCAACGAGGCCGCGTTCCTGTACCAGCTGTTCGTGCGCGAGTTCGGCACCAACAACTTCCCCGACTGCTCCAACATGTGCCACGAGCCCAGCGGCTCGGGGCTCAAGCCCACCATCGGCGTCGGCAAGGGCACGGTGACGCTGGCGGACTTCGAGCAGGCCGACTGCATCCTCGTGTTCGGCCAGAACCCCGGCACCAACCACCCGCGCATGCTGGGCGAGCTGCGCGCGGCCCGCAAGCGCGGCGCGCGCATCATCAGCTTCAACCCGCTGCGCGAGCGGGGCCTGGAGCGCTTTGCCGACCCGCAGAACGCGCTGGAGATGGCCACGCTGGGCGACTCGCCGATCAGCAGCCACTACTTCCAGCTCAAGGTGGGCGGCGACTTCGCGCTGCTCAAGGGCATGTGCAAGCGGGTCGTCGAGCGCGGGCTGCTGGACGAGGCCTTCATCGCCGAGCACACGACCGGCTTCGAGTCGTTCGTCGCCGAGCTGCGCGAGCAGCCATGGGAACCGCTTGTCGACGCCTCGGGCCTGACCCGCGAGCAGATCGAGCAGGCGGCCGATCTCTACGCCAGCAGCGAGCGCGTCATCGCCTGCTGGGGCATGGGCATCACGCAGCACCGGCATTCGGTGGCGACCATCCAGATGATCGTCAACCTGTTGCTGCTGCGAGGCAACCTGGGCCGGCCCGGCGCCGGTGCCTGCCCGGTGCGCGGCCACAGCAACGTGCAGGGCGACCGCACGATGGGCATCTACGAGAAGCCCGCGCCAGCCTTTCTCGACAAGCTGGGCGAGGTGTTCGGCTTCACGCCGCCGCGCGCGCACGGCTATGACACCGTTGGCGCCATCCAGGCCATGCTGGACGGCCGCGGCAAGGTCTTCATCGCGATGGGTGGCAACTTCGCCGCCGCCACGCCCGACACCGCCGCCACGTGGCGCGCGCTGCGCCAGTGCGAGCTGACCGTGCACATCACCACCAAGTTCAACCGCAGCCATGTCGTGCACGGCCGCCAGGCGCTGGTGCTGCCGGTGCTGGGCCGCACCGAGATCGACGTGCAGGCCACCGGCTCGCAGGGCGTCACGGTGGAAGACTCGATGAGCATGGTGCACCTGTCGCACGGCATGAACGCGCCGGCCAGCGAGCACCTGCTGTCCGAGCCCATGGTGGTGGCCCGCATGGCGGCGGCCACACTGCAGAACAGCCGCACGCCGTGGCTGGCGCTGGCGGGGGACTACGCCGCCATTCGCGACAAGATAGCAGCCGTGCTGCCCGACTTCGCCGGCTTCAACGAGAAGATCAAGGCCCCCGGCGGCTTCCGGCTGCGCAACACGGCCAGCGAGCGCGTCTGGGCCACGGCCAGCGGCCGCGCGGAGTTCAGCACGCATGCGTTGCCGACCGACCTGGCCGCCGAGCGCGTGGCCGAGCGCCACCGTGACCAACGCGTCTTCACGCTCACCACGCTGCGCTCGCACGACCAGTACAACACCACCATCTACGGCCACGACGACCGCTACCGCGGCGTCTACGGCCACCGCCGCGTCGTCTTCATCCACGCCGACGACCTGAAGGACCTGGGCCTGAAGGCCGGCGACTGGGTGGACATCACCAGCCTCTACATCGGCGAGGCCGGCGGCGACGTGCAGCAGCGCCGCGCCGAGCGCTTCCTGCTGGTGGCCTACGACATCCCGCGCGGCTGCCTGGCCAGCTACTACCCCGAGACCAACCCGCTGGTGCCGCTGGAGAGTTTTTCCATCACCGCGCGCACGCCCACCAGCAAGTCCATCCCGGTCGTGTTGACGCAGCATGCAGGCTGAACTGCTGCAGGTGTTGCGCGAGCTGGCGCCGGCCGGCGAGCCCGTGGCGCTGACGCGGCTGGCCAAGCGGCTGGACGAGCGCGTCAGCGTGCTGTTGCGCGAGCTGACCGCGCTCAGTGATGCACGCGTGGGCGGCGTGCCGGGGCCGGGCCTGGTGCAGCTGGCCTGCGACGACGCCGGCCGCTGGACGGTGCGGCTACTCGCCCAGCCGGTCCAGTAGCGCCGCGTCGACGATGTCGATGCTGCGGTAGCCCAGCTTCACGGCGCCGGCCTTGGCCAGCTCGCCGAGCTCCTTGCTCAGCGTCTGGCGCGTCAGGCCCAGCATCATCGCCAGCGCCTCCTGCGATACCGGCAGGTGCTGGCGCGCCTGCAATGCCTGCGTGGCGTCGCCGCGCGCCAGCAGCGCCAGCCGCCGGGCCAGCCGGGCGCGGGTGGGGCGCAGCGTGGCGTCCTCGACGATGCCGAACAGCGTGCGCAGTCGCCCGGCCATCAGCCGCGCCAGCGCGGTCGCGAACGCGGTGTCCTGCATGAAGCGCGCGAAGGCGTCGGCCGGCACGGCGAACACGGTGGTGGCGCCCATGGCCGTGGCGTCGTGCACGCGCGGGCCGCCGTCCAGCAGCGAGATCTCGCCGAACCAGTTGCCCGGCTCCAGCACGGCCAGGATGGACTCGGTGCCGTCCGCCGCCGTGCTGCTGGCCTTGATCGCACCGCTGCACACGGCATGCCAGTCCCCCGGCGCATCGCCCTGGCGGAATAGCACCTCGCCCGCGGCCAGGCGCTGCACGCGGCCGGCGGCCAGCACCGCGTCGGCCAGCGTGGCGGGCAGGGACGCGAACCACGGGTTGTCACGCAGGGCCAAGTATTCGGGCATGCCCTGAATTGTCCGGTTTCGGACAGATCGACAGGCCCCGCGCATGCCCCAATCGCCGCACAACCACTTGAAGGAGACAAGCATGACCTCGACCGTGCGCGACCAAGTCAGCCCCGAAGAATGGGCGCTGCGCGAAGACCTCGCCGCCTGCTACCGCCTCGTCGCGCTGATGGGCTGGGACGACCTCGTCTTCACCCACATCAGCGCGCGAGTGCCCGGCCCCGAGCATCACTTCCTCATCAATCCCTACGGGCTGATGTTCGACGAGATCACGGCCAGCAGCCTCGTGAAGGTGGACGGGCAGTGCAACAAGGTCATCGACTCGCCGTACCCGGTCAACCCGGCTGGTTTCGTCATCCACAGCGCCGTGCATGCGGCGCGGCATGACGTGCAGTGCGTGTTGCACACGCACACCACTGCCGGCGTGGCCGTCAGCGCGCAGGCGGGCGGCGTGCTGCCCATCTCGCAGCAGAGCACTTTCGTGCTGGCGTCGCTGGGCACGCATGGCTACGAGGGCGTGGCCTTCCGCCCCGACGAGGGCCCGCGCCTGCAGGCCGACCTGGGCGCCGCCACCTTCCTGCTGCTGAAGAACCACGGCCTGCTGACGGTGGGCCGGTCGGTGGCCGATGCCTTCCTGGCCATGCACACCTTCGAGGCCACCTGCCGCATCCAGCTCGCCGCGCAGAGCGGCGGCGGCGCGCTGACGCAAGTGGACCCCGCCATCCTGCGCGGCACCGCCGAGGCGATGCGCGTGCAGACCGGCGGCCTGGGCGGCGCGTTCGTGTGGCCGGCGCTGCTGCGCAAGCTGGACCGCCTGAACAGCAACTTCCGGGACTGAGGCCGTGACCGCTGCCGTGTTGACCAACGCGCTGCTCGGCGTGCTCGCCGTCGTCATGGCCGGCCTGGGCCTGTCGCTGACGCTGGACGACTTCCGCCGCTTGCGCGACCACCCGCTGGCCGCCGTGCTGGCGCTGGCCCTGCAGGTCATCGTGCTGCCGCTCGTGTGCGTGGCCGTCATCGCCGCGTTCAACCTGCCGCCGCTGTACGCCGTGGGCCTGATGCTGCTGGCCGCGTCGCCGGGCGGCATCACGGCCAACCTGTTCAGCCACCTGTTCGGCGGGCATGTCGCGATGAACCTGTCGCTGACGGCGTTGAATACCGTGCTGTCGCTAGGCACGCTGCCGCTGATCGCCAACTGGGCCATCGCGCACTACGCCGGTGGCGGGCAGGTGGTGCCGCTGCCGTGGCAGAAGCTGGCGGAGGTCATCGCCGTCATCGCCGTGCCGGTGCTGCTGGGCATGGCCGTGCGGCGCTCGCGGCCCGAACTTGCGGCACGGCTGGACAAGCCGGTGAAGGCGCTGTCCGCCGTGCTGCTGGTGGTGCTGACCGTGGCGGCCATCGCCAAGGAGCGCCAGGCGCTGATGGGCGCAGCCGGCGAGCTGGGCGGCGCCGTGCTGGCCTTCAACGTGCTGAGCCTGGCCGCCGGCTACGGCCTGGGCCGCGTCGCACGGCTGCCGCGTCCGCTGTGCATCGCCATAGCCTTCGAGGTGGGCGTGCACAACTCGACGCTGGCGCTGTACCTCGCGTTGGGTGTGCTGCAGCAGTTCCCCGTCGCGCTGCCGGCGGCGCTTTATTCCGTCAGCATGTATCTGACGGCACTGCTGTTCGGCCTGTGGCTGAGGCGACACTCGGCCGCATGAAACTGCTCGGCCGCCTCACCTCCATCAATGTGCGCAAGGTCATGTGGACCGCCGCGCAGCTCGACCTGGACCTGCCCCGCGAGGACTGGGGTGCGGGCTTTCGCTCGCCGCAGGAACCCGAGTACCTGGCGCTCAACCCCAACGGCCTGATCCCGGTGCTCGTCGACGGCGACTTCGCGCTGTGGGAGAGCAACAGCATCTGCCGCTACCTGGCCGCCAAGGCCGGCGCGACGACGCTGCTGCCCGCCGAGCCGCAGGCCCGCGCCCGCGTGGAGCAGTGGATGGACTGGCAGGCCGGCGAGCTGAACAACTCGTGGCGCGTGGCCTTCATGGCGCTGGTGCGCGGCCAGCCGGCGGCGCCCGAAGCTATCGCCGCCAGCGTGGCGAGCTGGAACCGCCACATGGCGATGCTGGACGCCCAGCTGGCGTGCACCGGTGCCCACGTCGTGGGTGACGACTTCACGCTGGTCGACATCGTGCTGGGCCTGTCTGCCCAGCGCTGGATGAATGCGCCCATCGACCGCGCCGACTTGCCGGCGGTGGCGGCGTGGATGCAGCGGCTGAGCGGCCGGCCGGGCTTCGCCGAGCTGGTCGACAACGGCATGCCCTGACCCTCGGCCGGTCACGGGCTTCGGCGCCGGCGTCTCACGACAGCAGTTGCGGGTTGCCGCTGACGATCGCCCAGTCCAGCCGGTCCTGCTGGTGGCTCAGCGCCAGTGCGGCGGCCACGTCCTTGTGCCCGGCGGCCAGGCTGCGCGCCTGCTGCTCCTGCAGCGCGCGGGCGTCCTGCAGCGCGTTGGCCTGGGGCAGGCTGAGCCGGCCCTGGCGCAGCGCGACGTCGATGCGATGGCCCTGGGCCAACGAGCGCGTGACGGCGGGCGAGGCCTCGGGG
Organism: Roseateles sp. GW823-FHT07B05; assembly: GCF_058794515.1. Taxonomy (NCBI): domain Bacteria; kingdom Pseudomonadati; phylum Pseudomonadota; class Betaproteobacteria; order Burkholderiales; family Sphaerotilaceae; genus Roseateles; species Roseateles sp. GW823-FHT07B05. The sequence continues at coordinate 262,666 of NZ_JBXAGX010000006.1, read as the reverse complement.
GCAGCGCCCGCGGCGGTCGCCAGCGCGAGCAGGAAGGCGGGGGAGAAACGGCGCGTGTTCATCGGCAACTCCTGAATTCAGCGGAACGGTCAGCCCAGCCGCACCGGCACGAAGATCTGCTGCCCGTCGCGCGCCACCAGCAGCGCCACCGACTTCGGCGAGTCCTTCATCGCCGCGCGCACCTCGTCCACGTCCTTCACCGGCTTGCCGTTCAGCGCCAGCAGCACGTCGCCGGGCTGCACGCCGGCCAGCTGCGCGGGGCCGCCCACGCGCTCGATCAGCAGGCCGTGGTCCAGCCCCGAGCCGCGCAGTTCCTGCGGCGCCAGCGGGCGCAGCGCCAGGCCCAGCTGCGCGCCCTGCGGCGCGGCGCTGGCTTCCTGGGCCTCCTTGTCGGCGCGGCCCAGTGCCACGGTCTCGCTGCTGCGCTTCTTGTCGCGCCACAGCTCCAGCTTGAGCTTGTCACCCGGCCGTGCCAGGCCCACGCGGCTGGACACGTCGCCGGCGATGCGCACCGGCTCGCCGTCGATGCCAGTGATGACGTCGCCCGCCTTCAGCCCGGCCTTGGCCGCCGCGCTGCCCGGCTGCACGCTGGACACCAGCGCACCGTCCGGCGCCTCCAGCCCGAACGACGAGGCCAGCGGCGCCGACAGGTCCTGCAACGTCACGCCCAGGCGGGCATGCTCCACCTTGCCGGTGGCGACGATCTGGTCCTTCACGCGCAGCGCCACGTCCACGGGGATGGAGAACGCCAGGCCCTGGAAGCCGCCGCTCTGCGAATAGATCTGCGCGTTGACGCCCACAACGCGGCCCGACGCGTCGAACAGCGGGCCACCGGAGTTGCCGGGGTTCACGGCCGCGTCGGTCTGGATGAAGGGCACCACGCTGTCGCCCGGCAGCGAGCGGCCCTTGGCGCTGACGATGCCCTGGGTGGCCGTCTGCTCGAAGCCGTAGGGCGCGCCGATGGCCAGCACGTAGTCGCCCACCTGCACCTGCTTGGGGTCACCCAGCTGCACGGTAGGCAGGTTCTTGGCGTCCAGCTTCAGCACGGCGATGTCGGTGGCCGGGTCGCTGCCCAGCACCTTGGCGGCGAACTCGCGGCGGTCGCTGAGCTTGACAGTCACCTGCTTGGCGTCGCGCACGACGTGGGCATTCGTCAGCACGATGCCGTCGGCGCTGATGATGAAGCCCGAGCCCTGGCCGCGGAACGGCTGGGCGCCCGGCTGCGGCAGGCGCAGCCCCGGCACGCCGCGGAAGAAGCGGAAGAACGGGTCCTCGCCACGCGCGGCGGGGCCGGCGTCGCCGTCGTCATCGTCGTTGCCCACCTTGTGCAGGCCGGCCACGGTGATGCCGACGACGGCCGGGCCCTGCGTCTGCACGATGGCGCGGTAGTTGGGCACCAGCGCAGGGGGTAGCGCGGCGGCGGGTGAGGGCGCCGGGGTGGCGGCGGCCGCGGGCACGACGGCGGTCGGCGCGGCGCTGCCGGTGGCAGCCTCGGTGGCGGGCGACTTCTGCAGGCCCGGCAGCGTCCAGCCGGAGGCGGTGGTGGTCAGCGTCACGCCCGCGGCCAGCAGCGCGGCAGCGGCGGCGGTCAGGGTCAGCTTGGCGGTCTGGGTCATGTCGGCTCCTTGAGCAACAGGCTGCGGTGCAGCCGATGCCCTGGACTCTAGGAAGCCCAGGTGAGCGCTCGATGAGGCGAAGGTGAGGCGAAAGTTAGGGCCGGCGGCTCAGTGGACCTCCGACAGCAGGCCGTCGTCGCGCAGGCGCCGCGGCGCCGGGCGGGGCGCGGCCCACAGCGCCTGCAGCCGGGCCAGCGCGGCCGTCTCGTGCAGGCCCTCGGCCAGCAGGTGAGCCAGGCTGGTGACGAACTGCGTGCGCGGCACCGCGTCGGGCCGGGCCGCGGCCTCGGCGCTCATGCGCTCGGCGCGGGACGGGCGCGCCACGTCGATGACCTCGATGCCCGCGCGGGCCCAGCCCTTGCGCACCGACATGGCGCTCGCATGAAGGCCGCCGCTGCCCGCCGCCCAGGCGGCCAGCCCGCCGGCCCGGGGCTGTGCCGCCGGCCCGACGGACAGCGTCATCACCGCGCTGTGCGTGCGCTTGCGCAGGTGCGGCATCAGCGCGCAGGCCAGGTGCTGCATGCCCAGCCGGTGCGCTTCCGCGCGGTGCGCCGCCGTGTCGTCGTCCAGCAGCGCGCGCAGCCCGGGCAGGTGGGTCACGGGGAAGGCGATCGCGATGTCCAGCAGCAGGTTCAGGCCCGGGCAGCGCGCGGCCACCTGCTCGGCGAAGGCGGCGACGCTCCACGGGTCGGCCAGCGCCAGCTCCACCGCCTGCAGGCCGGGGCAGGCCCGCGCGGCGGCCTGCGCCGCGCCCGGCTCGGCGTCGAAGACGAGCACCTCGTTGCCCAGCCGCTGCAGCAGCCCGGCCACGCCGCGCCCGATGCCGCGGGCGCCGCCGGCGACGAGGATGGTGTTGCCTTGCATGTTCATGGGGACCTCCTTGCGAGGCCCGCATTGAAGCGGCCCGAGGCGATTTCGGGCAGCCAATTCCGGTCATGTGATTGCACGATCCTCGCAGGCTGCGGCCGGGCCGGGTGCGCCGCGGCTGGCGCGCCGGGCTCGGTAGCCCAAAAGCGTCAGGCTCTTGCACGAATCGCTCAATCCGGGCCTCGCGCGCTTGAGCAAGCCCGGCCCAGCAGGTAGCGTGCCGTCATGGGCTCGCTCGAAGAATTGAAGGACCTGATCCGGCGCCACGCCAGTGCGAAGACGGGCAAGGTCGACGTGTTTGCCGTGGCCGCCGAGGCCCCCACCGAGCTGCAGCACCATGTGCTGGAGCCGGCCTTCGCCGTCGTTGCGCAGGGCGCCAAGCGCGCCATGCTGGGCGACCAGATCTTCGACTACCGCGAGGGCCAGTTCCTCGTCGTCGGCGTGGACCTGCCCGTGGCCGGCTGCGTGACCGAGGCCAGCCCCGAGCTGCCCTACCTCGCCGCGGGCCTGACGCTGCAGGCGTCCATCATCTCGTCGCTGCTGCTGGAGATGGCCCCGGCCGACATCGCCGCCACCGAGGCCACCGGCTTTGCCGTCAGCGATGCGCCCGCCGACCTGCTGGACACCGTCGTGCGGCTGCTGCGTCTGAAGGACTCGCCGCGCGACGCCCACGTGCTGCGCCCACTGGTGGAGCGCGAGCTGGTGTGGCGGCTGCTGCACGGGCCGCAGGGCGCGATGGTGCGGCAGATCGGCCTGGCCGACAGCCGGCTGTCGCAGATCGGGCGGGCCATCCGCTTCATCCGCGCGCACCACACCGAGCCCATCTCCATCCCGATGCTGGCCGACATGGTGGCCATGAGCGAGTCGTCCTTCCACCGCCACTTCCGCGGCGCGACGACGATGAGCCCGCTGCAGTACCAGAAGCTGATCCGGTTGCAGGAGGCGCGGGCGCGCATCCTGGCCGATGCCGGCGACGTGGCCGCCATCGGCTACAGCGTGGGCTACGACAGCCCGTCGCAGTTCAGCCGCGAGTACAGCCGCCTGTTCGGCGCGCCGCCGGGGCGCGACAAGGCGCGGCTGGGCCAGCGCGCCACGACGGGCGGCTGACTGCGGTAGCGTCGCGGCATGAAGACCCTGCGCGACCTCATGACCCCGCCCGCCCACATCCAGGGCCGCGTCGACGCCATCGTCGTGCGCGGCGCGCCGCGCGAGCGGGCGCGGCTGGTGCCACAGACGATGGCGCTGGCCGGCATAGGCCTGGCCGACGACCGCCTGGGCCAGCGCGGCGAGGCGGAGCTGTCGACGCGCCAGGTCACGCTGATCCAGTACGAACACCTGCCGCTGATCGCGGCGTTCGCGCGCAGTGGGCCGCTGGACCCCGTCGACCTGCGGCGCAACCTCGTCGTGTCGGGCATCAACCTGCTGTCGCTGAAGAACGCGCGGCTGCGGGTGGGTGACGCGCTGATCCAGCTCGTCGGCCCCTGCGCGCCGTGCTCGCGCATGGAGGAGGTCATCGGACCAGGCGGTTATGCCGCGATGCGCGGCCACGGCGGCATGACGGCGCGCATCCTGGAGGGCGGCGCCATCCGCGTGGGCGACGCGGTGAGCGTGGCGCCGCCGGCGGCCTGACGGCGAAACAGCGCGCAACTGTCGCAGCCGCGGGTTTCAGCCAGCGCTTTTGCCGCGCCTCTCGAAGCATCGCGACACATCCGCCGCCGGGGCGTCACGGCGGTGTTGCACACTGTCGCGATGACTCTGGATATCGATGACTCCCTGCCCCCGCTGACGCCCGAACAGACGCTGACCGGCTGGCGCCGCGAGCTGTGCGTGGAACTGCTGGGCGACGGCCGGGCGCGCATCTTTTTGCGTGCGATGGAAGCGCCCTCGCTGAAGGCGACGGAGCTGCAGCGCGGCGTGCTGTTCCATCGCGTGGCCTCCACGTTCACCGACCTAGCGGGCTGCGTGGCCGCCGCGCGGCCTCCGCTGGAGCGGCTGGCCGGCACCGCCGTGCGGCAGCAGCCGTCGGCCGACAACCTGTTTGCCGCGGTGACCTATGACCGCAGCGCGTGGGAGGGCGTCGTCAGCGCCGTCGAGGACTGGCAGCGCCGGCGGCGTCCGGCCGCGGTGCGCTGAGCGGCAGCGGGCCGCGGGCGCGCTCCAGCACCAGCCGTGCGCTGGTGGCGGCGCCCAGCTGCTCGCGCAGGAACTCCGCCAGCCGCGGCTGCTGGCTGAAGGCGACGTTGAAGCGCAGGTGCGGGTCGGCCGCACCGTCGGCCGCGAACGTGGCGCCGCGCACCAGCAGGATGCCGCGCCGGAACGCCTCCTTGACGAGCCCGTCCACGTCCACGCCCGCCGGCAGCGCGCCCCACAGGAACAGGCCGCCTTCGCCGGCGTGCTCCAGCGGCATGCCGGCCTCGCGCAGCTGGCGCGCGGCGCTGACGCGGGCGGCGCCCAGGCGCTGCTGCAGCCGGTCCAGGTGCTTGCGCCAGCGGCCCGCGGCCAGCACCTCCAGCATGACGAACTCGTTGAGCGCGGCCGTCGTCAGCACCGACAGGATCTTCTCGCGCATCAGCGGCTTCAGCAGCTCGGGCTCGGCGGCCATGTAGCCCAGCCGCAGCGCGGGGCTCATGGCCTTGGCGAAGCTGGAGTAGTAGATGACGCCGTCCAGCCCCGACAGCTGCGCCAGCCGCGTCGGCGTGCCAGGGTGGAAGTGGCCCTGCACATCGTCCTCGGCGATCAGCACGTGGTGGCGCTGCGCCAGCATCAGCACGCGGTGCAGGTTGGCGGCGCTGCTGCCCCAGCCGGTGGGGTTGTGCAGCACGCTCTGGATGAACAGCAGCCGCGGGCGGTGCTGCGTGCAGGCAGCGTCCAGCGCGTCGAGGTCGATGCCGTCGTGGCGGCGCGGCACCGGCACGATGGTCACGCCGGCCTGGCGCAGGCGGTCGAACAGCAGGAAGTAGCCGGGCGTCTCCACCGCCACCGTGTCGCCCGGGCGCAGGAAGGCGCGGCAGATCAGGTCGATGGCGTGGGTGCCGCCGTAGGTCGTCAGCACGCGGCCGGCGTCCACCGCCACGCCCTGGCCGCGCAGCAGCATGGCGATGCGCTCGCGCAGCTCCGGCAGGCCCTGCGGCGGGCAGCGCGAGGCCATGCCGGCCGTGGCCCGCGCCAGGCCGCGCTGCACGGCGGCGGCGGGCACGGCATCTTCCAGCCACGTGGCGGGCAGCGCGCCGCTGCTGGCCAGCAGCACGCCGGCCTTCTGGTCGTTGGCCTGCTGGGCCAGCCACACGGCTTCCTGCTCCTCGCCGGCCTCCACGCGCGTGGCGTCGGGCATCGCGTTGGCGGGGCTGTCGGCGACGAAGAAGCCGGCGGTGCCGCGCGAGTCGATGAGGCCGGCGGCGACGAGGCGGTCGTACGCGCTGACGACCGTGTTGGGGCTGACGCCCAGCTGCGCGGCGAGCTGGCGGATGGAGTTCAGCCGCGCGCCGGGCGGCAGCTGTGCGCTCTGGATGAGCGCGTGCAGGCGCTGCTCGATCTGGTCGGCCAGCGGGGTGGAGGAATCGCGGTCCAGCGAGAACATCAGCGCAACAGCAGCAAGGCCAGCACAGCCAGGGAGACGGCCATGATGGCATTGAACACACGCCGCCGCAGCGGGCTCTTCAGGAAGCGGCCTATCCACGCGCCGAACAGCGCCCACATCGAGATGCACGGGAAGCCGACGAGCGCGCCGACCAGGCTGACGAGCACGGCGCCTTCGACGATGCCGAGGCCGACGGGCATGAAGACCGACGCGATGGTGATGGCCTTGATCCAACTCTTGGGGTTGACGGCCTGGAACAGCGCGGCCTCCAGGAAGCGCACCTGCGCGGGCGGCCGGTCCTGCGCGGCGGGCGCGCCGGCCAGCTTCCAGGCCAGCACCAGCATGTAGGCCGTGCCCGCCAGCTTGAGCGCCGCATGCAGCGCCGGCCAGGCCAGGAACAGCGCGCCCAGGCCCAGGCAGGTCACGAGGGTCTGCACCGCGCCGCCGGCGTTGATGCCCAGGATGGCCGGCAGCGTGCGCCGGTAGCCGTGGTGCGCGCCGCTGGCCACCAGCATCATGTTGTTGGGGCCCGGCGTGCCGGACATCAGCGTGCAGTAGGTCAGCAGGGGCAGCAGTTCGTTCATGCCGCCATTGCAGCGGCTGCCGGGGCGGGCGGGAAGGGACAGCGGTGCGGGGCGCGCGGGGCGCTGTATCAGCGCGGGGAGCCATACAGCCAGCCGGGGCGTCAGGGCGAGCTCAGTCCTCGTCCTTCATGGAGAACTTGAACAGCTCGCCCCTGGCGGAGCGGATCGCAAAGTCATCGTTGCCGTTGACGTCCACCACGCTGCCCCATTTGAGTGGGAAAAGTGTGTCCGGTGTCTTGAGCAGTTCAGGGTAGAGCCGCCCGTAGTCGAACTCGATCTTGGCGCCGCTGCGCCGATAGAGCGTGAGGAACGGGGTGGCTGCTGTCGCCTCCATTCGAGGTGGTGCGAACACGGCAAGGGTGCCCCCGCCTTTCGAAACCAGCACATGCGCTGCATGGAGCGGCAGGGTCCATTGGGCGTAGGGGTCGCGTGCCGGCGTGATGGTGATCGACGGGATGCGCGGGTCGGAGACGGCACAGGCCGTCTGTGCCAGGTTGCAGGTCCGGATCGGTTCGCGCGTTCCCGGAGGTGGTACCGGTGGCAGATGCGCGTGACAGCATGCAGCCACTGGCGCCAGTACGGCAAACATGAGGCGGCGTGTCAGCAGGGTCACCATGCGATCTCCGCCCTCAGCCCCCCCAGCGGCGAGTCGCCCAGCGCGACGCTGGCACCCTGCTGCCGCGCCGCGGCCTTCACGATGGCCAGGCCCAGGCCGCTGCCTTCCACCGACGCGTCGTCGCCGCGCTGGAAGCGGTCGAACACGCGCTCGCGGGCGGCCGGCGGGATGCCCGGGCCGTCGTCGTCCACGCGCAGCAGCGGCGCGCCGCGCGGGCCGCGCAGCGCGCTGACCTGCACGGTGGTGGCGCCGTACTTCACGGCGTTGTCGATGAGGTTGCGGCAAGCGCCGCGCAGCGCCTGCGGGTCGCCGGTCAGCGGCAGCGGATCGGGCGCGTGCAGCGTCAGCGCCACGCCCGCCCTGTCGGCCAGCGGCTGCACGTCGGCGACGGCCTGGCGGGCCAGGTCGGCCAGGTCCAGCGGCAGCTCGGTGGTGTCCGCGCCGGGCTCGGCTCGCGCCAGCGCCAGCAGCTGCTCCACCAGCCGCGCGGCGCGGTCGATGCCGCTGCGCAGGCGGGCGATCGCCGCGTCCTGTTGTTCGCCGGGGGCCGAGTCGCGCAGCAGGCCCAGCTGCAGCTTCAGCGCCGTCAGCGGTGTACGCAGTTCGTGGGCGGCATCGGCGACGAAGCTGCGCTGCGCGTCGAAGGCATCGGCCAGCCGGGCCAGCAGGCCGTTGAAGGCGTCCACCAGCGGCGCCACCTCGCCGGGCAGGCCGGCGGTGGGCAGCGCATCCAGCGCGGTGGCACCGCGGGCCTGGGCGGCGTGCGTCACGCGCGCCAGCGGCGCCAGCGACACGCCGATCAGCCACCACACCGCAGCCGCCACCAGCGGCAGCGCCACGGCCACCGGCACCACGCTGCGCAGCGCGGCCAGCGCAGCGAGCTTCTGGCGCACGGCCAGCGGCTGCGCCACCTGCACGACGCGCAGCGGCGTGGCGGCGCTGAACACGCGCCAGTCCTGCCCGCCCAGGCGCAGGTTGGAGTAGCCCAGCACGGCGCGCGCCGGCAAGGGCTCGGTCATGCCCTGGGGCCGGCTGGAGTACAGCTCCAGCCCCTGCACCGACCAGATCTGCACGACGTAGTCCAGCCCCGGGTCGGCCAGCGCGGCGGCTTCGTCGGGCGCGACGCGGCCCTGGTCGCGCAGCGACAGCGCGGTCTGGCGCAGCTGGTAGTCGAACAGCTGGTCGGCCTCGGCGCGCACGCTGACGTAGGTGGCGCCGGCCACAGCCGCCGCCGTCACCGCGCCCAGCACGGCCAGCAGCGCGAACAGGCGGCCGCGCAGCGTGGAGAGCCAGGTCATGATTTCTCGGGGCCGGCGTAGTAGCCGAGCCCGCGCACCGTGTGCAGCAGGTCCGCGCCCAGCTTCTTGCGCAGCTGGTGCATGTAGACGCTGATCGCGTTGCTCTCCAGCTCTTCGCCCCAGCCATACAGCCGGTCTTCCAGCTGCGCGCGCGACACGATGGCGCCGGGCCGCTCCAGCAGCGCCTGCAGCAGCGCGAACTCGCGAGCCGACAGCAGGATGGGCCGGCCAGCGCGGGTCACCTCGCGGGTGGCCGGGTCCAGCCGCAGGTCGGCCACCGCGAGGGCACTGTCGGTGCGGCCGTTCTGGCGGCGCGCGATGACGCGCAGCCGCGCCAGCAGCTCGTCCAGCTCGAAGGGCTTGACGAGGTAGTCGTCGGCGCCGGCGTCCAGCCCGGCCACCTTGTCGGACGTCGCGTCGCGTGCCGTCAGCACGATGACCGGCGTGGCGTCGCCGCGGGCCCGCAGTGCGCGCAGCACCTCCAGCCCGCCGCGCTTGGGCAGGCCCAGGTCCAGCAGCACGACCTCGAAGCGCTCGCCGCTGGCCAGCACGGCCTCGGCGGCCTGGCCGTCGCGCACCCAGTCGGCCGCGAAGCCCTGGCGGCGCAGCGCCTCGCGCAGGCTGTCGCCGATCATGGGGTCGTCTTCGACGAGGAGGAGTCGCATCGTGGGCTCGGTGGGCGTGGCCGCGGATTGTGTCGGCAGCCGCGGCGCTAGCCGGCCAGCCGCTCGGCCGCGGCGGTGTCGATGACGCTGGCGTATTCGCCGTGCAGGTTGGCCAGCGACATCTGGTGCACCTCCTCGGCCGGGTGGCGCACGCCGCGCAGGTCGGTCAGGTCGAACGTGAAGCAGGCGTCGCCGACGACGTGGGTGCGAAAGCCCAGGTTGCCGGCGCTGCGCGCCGTGGCCTCCACCGAGTGGTTGGTGCTGACGCCGGCGATGACCAGCTCGCGGTGGCCGCGAGCATGCAGCCAGCGCTCCAGCCCGGTGTGCGTGAACGCGTCGGGCACGTTCTTGTCGACGACATGCTCGCTCGCCAGCGGCGCCAGCGCCGGCTGGAACTCGGCGCCCGGCTGGCCCGGCCAGAACGGCGAGCCCGGCGTGCGCGACAGGTGGCGCACGTGCACCACCGCCTGCCCCGCGCGGCGCCAGGCGGCCAGCAGCCGGGCAATGCAGGCCTCGGCCTGCGGGTTGTTGCGCTCGCGGGGCCAGGTCATGCCGACCTGCAGGTCGATGAGGAGAAGCACGGGCATGCCGTGAGCTTAAGCGCTCAGAACATCGTCGACCGGTGCGCGCCGAAGCCGGCCATCACGCCATCACCCACCGCCAGTGCCACGCTGCCGGCGGCGCGTGCCGCATCGCCGCAGGCGAACACGTGGGGCACGCTGGTCTCCTGTGTCGGGCCGACCTGGATGAACGGCCCCATGGGCCCGTCCACCATCGCGCAGCCTAGCTGCGCGGCGACCGGGCTGGCCAGGGACGTGCGCGGCTGCGTGAACAGGCCGGCCATGCGCAGCACGCGGCCGTCCGTCAGTTCGACGTCCGCCTCGCCGGTGATGCGGGCCACCGGCGTGGCCTCGACGCGGGCGCCGCGGCGCGCCAGCTCGGCGCGCTCCTCGTCGCTGGGTGCGTACACGCCGTTCAGGAACAGCGTCACGCGGCCCCAGTCCGGCAGCATGACGGCGTGGTGCTGCGCCATCGGCGTGGCGGCGATGACGCCGATGTCGCCCCCGCCCAGCTCGTAGCCGTGGCAGTAGGGGCAGTGGAAGACGCTGCGGCCCCAGCGCTCGGCCAGGCCCGGCACGGGCGGCAGCTCGTCGCGCACGCCGGTGGCGAGGATGAGCCGGCCGGCGCTGACGTCGACGTCGCCGACGCGGAAAACCAGCCGCCCGTCCGCGGCCACGCGGGCGTCGTCCGCGGTGCCGTCCAGCCACTGCACGGTCGGGTAGCCCAGCAGCTGGGCCTTGGCGTCGGCGGCGATCGCGGCGGGTGCGCGGCCGTCCTGGGTCAGGAAGCCGTGGGACGTGAGGCCGGCCTCGTCGACGAAGCGGTTTCGGCGCCGGCCGGCGTCCACCACCAGTACGCGGCGGCGCGCGCGGGCCAGCTGCAGCGCGGCGGACAGGCCGGCGAAGCTGCCGCCGATGACGGCGAAATCAATCTGCATGGGGGTGCTCCTCGAGTCGATGCGGGGCCGCGCCGCGGTGCTGCGCGAGGCGGCGGTGGAAGTCCTGCGACAGCGCGGCCAGCGTCACGCCGCCCAGCCGCGCCAGCAGCAGCGCCTCGGCGTCGCGCACAGCGGCGCCCAGCGCGTCGTTGACGGCCTGCGCCACCAGGCAGGCGGGGCGGTCCTCGCGGAAGCCCAGCGACACGAACGCGGGCGCGCCCAGAGCCGCGTGCACGTCACGCAGCGTGATGCGGTCCAGCGGGCAGCTCAGCACCCAGCCGCCGCCGTGGCCCTTGGCCGACGTGACGAAGCCGGCCTCGCGCAGCCCGGCCATCAGCCGGCGCAGCACGACGGGGTTGGTCTGCATGGCCGCGGCCAGCGCTTCGGAGGTGGCCGGGCCGTCGCCCTCGGCCATGTGCAGCAGCACGTGCAGCACGTCAGACAGCTGGCTGTTCTGTTTCATGCAACATTATGAGTTTCATGATGATGCCCATGAATGACGTGGGGCTTCTGTGCGGTGCTGCCGGTGTCACACTGCGCGCCGCGAAGTCGAGGAGGTGGCGGATGCGGTCCTGGCGCTGGGCCTGGATGTGGGCGATGTGCGTGTGCCTGTCGGTGCAGGCGCAGACGCGCGGCTGGCTGCGCTTCGGCGACGGCAACGTGGTGTCGGGCGAGCTGCTCGCCAGCGACGCCGACGGCGGCGAGTTCCGCTCGGACCGCTTCGGCATGCTGCGCTTCACGCACGCGCAGGCGCGCTTCGAGCCGCTGGCCGCCGCGCCGGCACCCGCGCCGGCATCCGCACCGGCGGCGCCGGTGCCCGGGCAGGCCGAGCTGGCCGAGCAGTTGGGCTGGCGGCCGGCGTCGTGGTCCATCGCGGTGTCGGGCTACTGGCGGCGCGACGCCGGCAGCACCACCAGCGACCTGGCGCTGGACTTCGACGGCACCTGGCAGTCGCGCCGCGACGAGCTGCGGCTGGCGCTGTCGGCGAACTACAAGGTGGTGGACCGCGCGGTGGACACCAATGACCAGGACGGCAGCCTGCGCTGGCTGCGCGAGGTGTCGGACCGGTGGGTGGCGCTCGGGCAGGTCAAGGTCAACCGCAGCACGTTCTCGCTGCCCGACCCGCTGCCGGTGCTGGACTACGCGCTCGTGCAGGCCTCGGTGGGCACCGGTCCGCGGTGGCGCTGGGCGTCGGGCGGCCGCACGCTGGTGACGCTGAACTACGACCGGTTGATGCTGCAGCTGCTGCGGCTGGACCGCCGGCTCTACGCGCGGGCGATGTCGGTGCTGGTGGACAACCGGTTGCGGCTGTCGCCGCGGGTGGACTTCAGCAACACGCTGATCGTCTACCGCTGGCCGCACGCCGGGACCGGGTATGACAGCGACGCGGAGCTGAGCTACCGGCTGTCCGACCAGCTCAGCGTGGGCCTGCGCCACGAGTACCGGCGCAACGCGGTGAGCCTGTCGACCGGCACCTACCACCGCGTCAGCCTGACGACGCGGCTGGGCTTCTAGCGCCTGTTCTCACCCGGCGTGTCGGGCCCGGGTTCAGGCGCGCTCGGCCATCGCGGCCTTGTAGATCGAGTGGCGTGGCTTGGCCATCAGCCGGCGCAGCATCGGCTCGAAGAAGGACAGCGGCAGCGCCTCGGCGGCCGGGTCGAACGCGGGGTTGTCGTAGCGCTCGACGAACTCGGCCGTGCGCTCGAAGTGCGGGTGGCCGCGGAACTGCTCGCGCAGGTCGCGGTCCAGCCCGATGTGGTGGAAGAAGTTGTGGCCCTGGAAGATGCCGTGCTGCTGCACCATCCACAGGTTGGCCTCGGTCACGAAGGGCTTGAGGATGGCCGCGGCGATGTCGGGGTGGTTGTAGCTGCCCAGCGTGTCGCCGATGTCGTGCAGCAGCGCGCAGCAGACGTACTCCTCGTCGCGCCCGTCGCGGTGGGCCAGCGTGGCGGTCTGCAGGCAGTGCGTGAGCCGGTCCACCGGGAAGCCGCCGAAGTCGCCGTCCAGCAGCCGCAGGTGGGCCAGCACGCGGTCGGGCAGCGTGCGCGCCATCGTCATGGCCTCGGGCACGATGGCCGCCCAGTCCTCGCGGGTGCTGGCGTCCATGCGGGTGAAGGTGGCGCGTGCGGTCACGGCAGGTCTCCGTCGGCGGGGCAGGGCGCCCATTCTGTGCAGCGGCGCCGTGCGCGTCTGTCGCCTTGGGAACGGCGCCGCGGCATCAGGGCGCCCAGCGGATCCTGCCGCGCAGCGCCGCGGTGCCGCCGTTGCAGCGCTGCTCGAAGCGCAGGTCCAGCGCCACCAGCTGGTTGTTGGCGAAGCTGATGTTGTCGATGGCGAACCAGCCGCTCAGCGTGCCGCAGCTGCCTGTTCCCGCCCAGCTCATGCCACCCCTGGCGACGTTGTGGAAGGGGTAGCGCTGCAGGCCGCCGTAGTAGCCCGGCTGCAGCTGCGCCAGCCCGTCCATGGCCTGGAACTCGCCGGTCCACGTGCGGTCGCCGTTCACCGTCACGCTGATGCGGCGGCCGTTGCTGGTGATGCCCAGCGTCGCGTTCGCCGGCGTGTACGTGTAGGTGCCGCCGTTGCCGATGATGTCGGTGCTGTCGCTGGTCAGGTAGACGTAGCTGCCGCTGGCCGGCGTGCTGCCCGCGCCCGGCAGCCACAGCCCGGCGGGCGGCGGGTTGACGGGGCCGGCCGGCTGGCCGAGGTCGTTGACATCCCAATGGATCTTGCCGCGCAGCGCCGCCGTGCCGCCCTCGCAGTGCTGCTCGAAGCGCAGGTCCAGCGCGGTCAGCTGGCCGCCGCTGACGCTGACCTTGTCGACGACGAACCAGCCCGTCAGCCGGTTGCAGCCGCGGCCCTCGCCGCTCCAGGAGAGGCCGCCGCGGGTCGGGTTGTGGAAGGGGTGGCGCTGCAGCTTGCCGTAGTAGCCGGGCTGCAGGTCGGCCAGGCTGTTCATGCCTTCGAAGACGCCGTTCCAGGACTCGTCGCCGTTCACCGACACGGTCAGCTTGCGGCCGCTGACGTTCACGCCCAGCACCGCGTCGCCGCGCGTGTAGGTGGTGGTGCGGCCGCCGCCGATGTAGTCGCCGCTGTCGCTGGTCAGGTAGACGTAGCTGCCGCTGGCCGGCGTGGCGCCGGTGGCGGGCGCCCACAGCCCGGTGGGCGGCGGTTGCAGCGGGCCGGGCGGCGCGGTGCGGTCGCCGGCCTCCCAGTGCACCTTGCCGCGCAGCGCCGCCGTGGCGCCCTCGCAATGCTGTTCGAAGCGCAGGTCCAGCGCGGTCAGCGCGCCGTCGATGTAGGTCGCCCGGTCGACGACGAACCAGCCGGTCAGCGTGTTGCAGCCGCGGCCGTCGCCGCTCCAGTCCAGGCCGCCGCGTACCGGGTTGTGGAAGGGGTAGCGCCTGAGGCTGCCGTACTGGCCGGTCTGCAGCGTGTTGAGGCCCTGCATGCCCTGGAACTCGCCGCGCCAGTTCTGGTCACCCGTGACGCGCACCGTGGCGCGGCCGCCGGCGGTGGTGACGTCCAGGATGGCGTCGGCCTGCGTGTAGGTGACGGTGGCGCCGCCGCCGATGTAGTCGCCGCTGTCGCTGGTCAGGTAGACGTAGTTGCCGGTGGCGGGGAGCGCGCTGGCGGCCGGGGCCCACAGCGTGTCGGGCGGCGGGTTGAGCGGGCCGGCCGGGGCCGTCGTGTCGCTGGCGAACCAGCGCACCTGGCCGCGCAGCGCCGGCGCCTGGCCTTCGCAATGCTGCTCGAAGCTGAAGTCGATGGCGCTCAGCTGGCCGTCCACGTAGGTGACGCTGTTGACGACCATGCTGCCGGTGATCTGGTTGCAGCCGCGGCCGTTGCCGCCCCAGTCGACGCCGCCGCTGCCGGCCTCCGGGAAGCGCCGCAGCCCGTTGTACGTGCCGGGTGCGATGGTGTTGAAGCCGGCCGGCAGCTGGAACTGCGCATTCCAGTTGTCGTCACCCGTCACCTGCACCTGCAGCCGGGCGCCATCCGCGCTGACGTTCACGTTGGCGGTGGCGCGCGAGTAGCTGTAGCTGCGGCCGGCGCCGATGTAGTCGCCGTTGTCGCTCTGCAGCGCGACGGTGGTCTGGCCCGCCGGTGCCGGCCCGGTGGCCGGTGCGAAGGCTGTCAGCTGCACGCCGGTGGCGTTGTTGGTGTCCAGCGGGTCGCCGGCCGCGTTGGCCTGCATCACGTTGGCGATGCCGCCGCTGAAGCCGCCCGCCACCGTGGCCTGCACGGTGAACACCAGCGCGCCGTTCTTGGGCAGCAACGGCACGCGCATGGCCGGGCCGATGGCGGTCGGGCAGATGGCGCCGCCGCTGGCGCTGCAGCTCAGCGTGCCCAGCGTCTGCGCGTTGCCCAGCGTGTTGGTGATCTGCACGTCGCGCGCCTCGTCGGGGCCGGCGTTGCTGACGGTCATCGTGTAGGCCGTCGTGCTGCCGGCGGGCACCGGGGCGGTCGGGCCGCTGCCGCTGATGCCGATGTCGGCGGAGTAGGCCTTGATGCTGGCGGCGGCCGTGTTGTCGCTGGCGACGGCGTCGTTGCCGGCCTGCACGGCCGGCATGCTGGTCAGCGCGCCGCTGCTGCCGGCGGCGACCTTGACGTTCAGCAGCAGCGACAGGCTGCCCTTGGCGGGCAGGTCGGGCAGCGCGAAGCTGGTGCCGGTGGTGGCCGCGGGGCAGGCGCCGCCGCCGCTGCCGGTGCAGCCCAGACTGGCCAGCGTCAGGCCGGCGGCGAGGTTGGGCGTGAACACCAGCCCCGTGGCCGCCACGCTGCCGCTGTTGGTGATGCTGACGGCCAGCTGCGCGCTGCCGCCGCCTGGCACCGGTTCGGTCGGCGCGATGGCCAGCAGGCCCACGCTGCTGGTGGCCGGCGCCGGGGCCGGCGAGGAGCCGCCCGATCCGCCACCACCGCCGCCGCCGCACGCGGCCAGCAGCGTTGCAGCCACACCGGCCGCCGCCCAGATCCTGAACCTTGCATTCATCGCCATCCTCCCTGGCCCGCTCGTTGTGGCGGGGCTTGTGGCGGCGGATTCTAGGGAGGGGTGACAGGCGGCGCGGCCGGCAGCCGCAGCGAGATGACGGCGCCGCCGTCCGGGCGGTTCTCGGCCCAGACGCGGCCGTCATGGGCCTCGGCGATGCGGCGGCAGATGGCCAGGCCCAGCCCCGTGCCGCCGGCGGCGTTCTTGGTGGCGCTGGACTGCACGAAGGCCTCGAAGATGCTCTCCAGCTCGTCGGGCGGAATTCCGGGGCCGCGGTCGGCCACGGCGATGCGCACCTGGCCGTCGGCGTCGTGGCCGCCGTGCAGCTCGATGCGGCCGCCCTGCGGCGAGAAGCGGATCGCGTTGGCCAGCAGGTTGCGCAGCAGCTGCTGCAGCCGGAGCGGGTCGCCCAGCACGGCCAGCGCGTCGGTGCCGGGCGCCATGTCCAGCTGCAGCCCGCGCGCGGCCAGCAGCGGCGACAGCTCGCGCGCCACCTCGGCGGCCAGCGGCCGCAGGTCCAGCCGCTCGGCGTGCAGCGGTTCGTTGCCGCGCTCGATCTTGCTGAGGTCCAGCAGGTCGTTGACGAGGCTGAGCATGCGCTGGCCGGCACGGTGCACGTCGCTGAACAGCTCGGCCAGCCGCGGCTCGTGGCGGCCGCGCAGCGCGCCGATCTCGGAGAAGCCCAGGATGGACTGCAGCGGCGTGCGCAGCTCGTGGCTGACGTTGGCGATGAACTCGGACTTGGCGCGCGAGGCCTCCAGCGCCGCGTCGCGCGCGGCCCGCGTGGCGCGCTCGGCCTCGCGGAAATCGCTGATGTCCATGAAGCACACGACGATGCCCATGGGCCGGCCCTGCGCGTCGGGGAAGGTGGACTTGCTGACGAAGATGTCGCGCCGGCGGCCGTCGGGGCTGTGCCACACGGCCTCGTAGCTCATCTCGCCGCCGCGCGCCAGCAGTTCGGCGTCGCGCGCGTCGTGCACGGCGGCCTCCTCCGGGCGCAGGTAGCTGGCGGCGCGCCGGCCCAGCACCTCGTTGCGGCGGCGGCCGGTGAACTGCTCCCACGCCCGGTTGACGTCCAGGTAGCGGTTCTCGCCGTCCAGCACCGACATCGGCAGCGGGCTGCCCGCCAGCAGCGAGCGCGCCAGCCCCAGCTGGGCGCTCAGCTCGGCCTGCGCGCGGATCAGCCCGCTGACGTCGGCCGCGCTGCCCACCCACTCCAGCGCACCGGCGCCGTGGCGCAGCGGCACGATGTGGATCTCGAAGCCGCGGGCCTGGCCGTCGCCGGCGATCCATTCGGCCCGTACCTGGCGGGGCAGGGCGGCGTCGGCGTCGCAGGCGTCGAACAGCGCGGCCACGGCCGGTGCGCCGCCGAACAGCTCGTGCAGCGGCCGGCCCCGCACGCGATCCACCGCCTGGCCGGACAGCCGCGCGTAGCCCTCGTTGATGAAGGTGACACGGCCGGCGGCGTCGGTGCGGAACAGCATGTCCTGCACGCTGCCGAAGATGGCGCTGAGCTCGCGCTCGCGCTCGGCCACCTGGCGCTGCGCCTGGTCCAGCGCCAGCGCCGCGCGTTCGCGCGCCCGCAGCGCCGCCGCGCCCACGCCGGACAGCACCACCAGCGCCACCGCCAGCCCGAGCGCCGGCAGGCCCATGTCGCGCACGGTGACCAGCCATTGCCGGCGAAGCTCCGCCTGCGGCAGCTCCACCAGCACCACCAGCGGCCGCGCCCGCAGCGCGCGGTAGGTTCCCAGCTGCGGCGCGTCGCGCAGCCCCGGGCCGTCCCAGCGGCCCAGCTCCGCGCCCTCGCGCACATGGTGCAGCGGCGCGCCGGGGGCCAGCAGCCGCGGCAGCGGCTCGCCGGGCAGGCGCTCGGCGCCGCTGGTGGCGGCCAGCAGCAGGCCGTCCATGTTCACCAGCGCGGCGGCGGCCTGTGGGTCGTTCAGCGTCAGCTGCTGGAAGTTGGCCAGCGCGTCGGGGTTCAACAGTGCGACGAGCAGCGCCGTGCGGCCGTCGGGCAGGCGCGCGCCGCGCATGACCGGGATGAAGCCCACGCCCGGCGGCACGACGCCGCCCTGCTGGCCCAGCCCGGCCAGGCTGCGCGCGGCGATGAAGCCGCCGACGGCGTCGCGGCCGGTGTCGGGCCAGCGGCCCAGCGCGTCCAGCTCGATGCGGGCGCCGCGGTCCGCGGGGTCGGCCGCGGCCAGCACGCGGCCGCTCTCGTCCAGCAGCGCCACGCCGCGCAGGAAGCCCAGGCTGGTCTGCGTCTGGTCCAGCAGTGCCTGCAGCACCTCGGGCGGCGCGTTGCGCGCGGCCACGTCGGCCAGGCCGGCCAGCGCGATCTGCGTGGCGTCCAGGCTGCGGCTGGCATGGTCTTCCAGCACGCGCGCCAGCAGCGCCTGGCGCGTCGCCGCCTCGTTCACCTGCTCGCGCTGCTCGCGCCACAGGCTGTGCGCCGCGCCGGCCAGCAGCGTGGCGGCCAGCAACACGCCGGCGCCCGCGGTGATGACACTCGGGCGCCAGCGGTTGCGGTGGGGCATGCTGGTGTCGGCCAAGGGCGGCTAGCGCGTTCTCACGATGTCACCCAGGCCGTGGCGATCTGCCGCGGCGCGCAGCCGGCCGTCGCGCTGGATGCGGCCGACGAAGTCGTCCACCGTGTCCAGCCAGGCCTTGTCGCCGGGCTTCACCGCGTAGGCGTACGGCATCACGTAGAACGCCGTGGGCGGCGCCACGAGGCGGGCCCAGTCGGCGCTGTCGAGCAGGCGGCGGCTGTAGGGGTAGTCAGTCATGAAGGCGTCGACGCGGCCGGCCTCGAGTTCGCGCTCGCGCGTGTCCGGGGGCCGCACGACGACGAGGGTAGCGCGCTTGAGCGCCCCCGCCATGACGGGCTCCATGAAGGTGCCGGCCTGCACGGCGACGCGCACGCCGGGCTTGTCCAGATCTTCCCAGCGCTGCACGACGCGGCTGCTGCGCGTCGTCACGGCGTAGATGTCGCTCTCCAGGTAGGGGCGGCTGAAGCGCAGCTGGCGCTCGCGCTGGGCCGTGCGGCCGACGGCGAACATGGCCACGTCGCAGCGGTCCTGCAGCAGGTCGTCCACCAGCGTCGCAAACGAGGAGTCCACGTAGCGCGGCGTCACGTGCAGGTCGGCCGCGAACGCGGAGGAGAGGTCGATGTCGATGCCCGACAGCTGGCCGGTGCGCGGGTTGCGCAGCGAGATGCCGTAGTAGTCGGGCCAGATGCACACGCGCAGCTCACCGCTGGCCTGCATGCGCTGCGCCACCGTGGGCGGCGCGCCCATGGCCAGCGTGGCGAGCAGGGCCAGCAGTGCCGTTGCCAGCCGCTTCATGCGGCACCCCGCGACGGGTCGATGCGGTCGCGCAGCGCGATCAGCGCCGGCGCATGGGCCAGGAAGGTGGTGACGATCTCGGGGTCGAACGCGCTGCCGGCCTGCTCGGCCAGCATGGCCAGGCCGCGGTCGTCGGCACGCGCGGGGCGGAAGTGCCGGCGCATCGTCAGGGCGTCGAAATAGTCCACCACCGCGACGATACGCGCCGACAGCGGGATGGCCTTGCCCTTGAGCCCGCGCGGGTAGCCGTTGCCGTCCCAGCGCTCGCGGTGGTGCAGCGCGATCTCGGCGGCCAGCGCGAACAGCGGCAGCCGCGAACCGCCCAGCAGCGCCGCGCCGCGCTCGGGCTGGGCCTGGCGGCGGCGGCGCTCCTCGGCAGCGGTCAGCGGCCAGTCCGGCTCGAAGGGGTCGCCGGGGTGGCACTCGCCCACGTCGTGCAGCGGCGCGGCCAGGCGCAGCAGCTGCGCCGTGTCGGCGTCCAGCCCCAGGTGGCGGGCCAGCGCCTCCGCCAAATGGCCCAGCCTGACGCGGTGGGCGCGGTTCTCCTCGGCCTCGCCGGCATGCGAGGCGGGCGGGCGCCGCGCTTCCGCGGGCGGGGAAAGAGAGGTGGGGGAAGGCATGTTTGTGCTCCGGTTGAGCCGTATTTTCCAATGTCGCCGTTTTTATCAAATACGCCAATCAAAACACCAGCCCGCGAATTCGGCAAAATGTCGCGTGTGAATCACACCAGTTCCGTGCCCGATACCTGCTCCACGACCGAGGCCGCCCAGCGGCTGGGGATGGCGGTGCGCTCTGTGCAATTGATGGTGGACCGCGGCGAGCTGCAGGCCTGGAAGACGCCGGGCGGCCACCGGCGCATCCTGCGCAGCTCGCTGGACGCCTGGCTGGCCGGCCGCGGCAGCGCCGCGCCCACGGCAGCGCCGCCGCCGCCCGTGCCTGGCAGCGGCGAGCGCCCCATCACGCTGCTGCTTATCGAGGACTCGGTGCATTTCCAGAACCTCATCAGCCTCATCGTCAAGCGCGAGCTGCCCGGCGCGGAGCTGCACGTCGCGTCCGACGGCATCGCCGGCCTGGCGATGGCCGGGCGGCTGGAGCCCGACGTGCTGCTGATCGACATCCTGCTGCCGGGCATCGACGGCGCGGCGCTGATCACCAGCCTGCGCTCGCACCCGCAGTTCGCGCGCAGCCGGCTCATCGTCGTCACGGCGCTGGACGAGGCGCAGCGCGAGCCCTACCGCTTCGCGCTGGAAGGCGTGCCGCTGGTGCACAAGACGGCACTGGTCACCGAACTGCCGGTGCTGCTGGCCCGGGCCACCGCCGTGCAGCCCGCCTGAGGGCCGGGGGGCGCCATGGCCGCCCGCGTGCTGCTCATCGAGGACGACCCGTCCATCGCCCGTTTCGTCGAGCTGGCGCTGGAGGAGCTGCCGGGCCACGACGCGGCAGCGCCGCCCATCCAGCTGCAGCAGGCCGCCAGCGTCGCCCAGGCGCGCGAGGCGCTGGCCGGCGGCGGCTGGCAGCTCGTCATCAGCGACCTGATGCTGCCCGACGGCTCGGCCGAGACGCTGCTGGCCGAGGGCTTCGCGCTGGCGGCCGATGCGCCGGCCTGGCTGGTGTTCAGCGCCGGCGTGCACGACGACCGCCACCTCGCGCTGGCCACCCGCGGCGTCGCGCGCACGCTGCGCAAGCCGGTGCCGCTGCTGGAACTGCTGGACACCGTGGCCGAGCTGCTGCGCGGCCGCGCCGCGCCACCGCCGCCCGTGCCCGCCGCCGAGGATGACGAGGGCGACCCGGTGCAGCGCCACTTCGGCGGCGACCGGGCGCTGTTCGAGACCTTCCGCGACGGCTGCATCCAGCGCTTTGCGGACGACCTGGCTCAGGGTGACGCCGCGCTGGCCGCCGGCGACGCGGCCGCGCTGCGCCGCGTGGCCCATGGCCTGAAGGCGGTGCTGGCGCTCATCGGCCACCCCCGGCTGGCCGCGATGGCGCGTGCGCTGGAAGACGCGGCCGCGGCCGGCGCCGACCCGGCCGGCCAGGCCGCGGACTGGGCGCGGCTGGCGCAGGGGCTGCTCGCGCTGGGCGCCGCTCGCCACCCGGCGCCCTAGCGCAATATTTGGCAAATCTACCGGCGCCTACCGGATTTGAGGGGGTGCCTCTGACGGTGCTATCAATAAATTTGATAATCGCCGTCAAACGATTCCGGCAGTTCCCCATGATGTGTCTTTCCGTTGTTGCGCCATCCCCGTCCCATCCGCCGCTGTGGCGAGCCTGTTGAGCGGGGTGGCCATGCACGAGGTGCTGTACGTCGAGGACGACCCGGTCAACGCGATGCTGATGCAGGGCATCGTCGAGCTGCGGCCGGGCTGCCGTCTGCACGTGGCGCGCAGCGGCGCGGAGGCGCGGCGCTTCGTTGCCGCGCAGCATGTGGACCTGCTGCTGTGCGACCTGCGCCTGCCCGACGTGGCGGGCGACGCGCTGCTGGCCCAGCTGCACGAGGCCGGCCTGGCGGCCGGCGTGCCGGCGCTGCTGGTGACGGCCGAGGCCGAGTACACGGCCGCCGACCTGGCTCGCCGCGGCGGCTTCGACGGCTTCTGGAGCAAGCCGCTGGACGTGGCGGCCACGCTGCGCAGCCTGGAGCGCTGGCTGGGCGGGCACTGACGCCGCGCGGCCGCGTCCCCGTTGCCGGGGGCTTTGTCAGCGCTTGACACAAATCTTTGCGCTCGCGCCACATGGCGGTGCGTGCCTGGCGACATGCTGCGTCTCAAAGGACGGAGATCGCCGATGAACAAGCACCGCCGCTTCATGCTGGGCAGCGCCGCCACGCTGATGGGCCTGGGCCTGCTGACGCGCCGCAGCCAGGCCGCGGCCGGCCCCGCCGCCATCGCGTTGAGTGCCGATGAGCGCGCGCTGCATGCGCTGAACCGGCTGGGCTACGGCCCGCGCCCGGGCGACGCCGCGGCCATCGCCGAGCAGGGTGCGCAGCGGTGGCTGGACAGGTTTCTCGACGAGCAGCTGGCGCCGCGCCGCCTGTCGCAGCCCGCCGCGCTGGCCGAGCGGCTGGCGGGCCTGGAGGTGCTGCACCTCAGCCAGGGCGAGCTGCTGACCCGCTACCGCGAGGCCGTGAAGGCCGCCCGCGAAGCGCGCCGCGAGCAGGCCAAGGGCGACACGCCCAGCATGGACGCGCTGAACGCCGTGCGCGAGAACGTGCGCCCGCTGGTGCAGCAGGCCGCCACGGCGCGGCTGGCGCGCGCACTGCACAGCCCGGCCCAGCTGGAAGAGGTGCTGACCGAGTTCTGGTTCAACCACTTCAATGTCTTCGCCGGCAAGCAGGCCGTGGGCGTGCTGGTGGCCGACTACGAGCAGCGCGCCATCCGGCCGCATGTGCTGGGGAGCTTCCGCGACATGCTGGGCGCCACGGCGCGGCACCCGGCCATGCTGATCTACCTGGACAACGCGCAGAGCGTGGCACCGGGCGCCGCGCGGCCCGGCGCGCAGCGCCGCAGCGGCCTCAACGAGAACTACGCCCGCGAGCTGATGGAGCTGCACACGCTGGGCGAGGACGGCGGCTACACGCAGCGCGACGTGACCGAGCTGGCGCGCATGCTGACCGGCTGGGGCCTGGACCCGCGCGCCACGGGCGGCGACGTGTTCGAGTTCAACCCGCGCCGGCACGACGGTGGCGCCAAGACCTGGCTGGGCCAGGCCATCCCGGGCAGCGGCCAGGCCGAGGGCACGCGCGCGCTGGACGTGCTGGCCGCCCACCCGGCCACGGCCCGCCACCTGGCGTTCAAGTTCGCGCAGGCCTTCGTGTCGGACGACCCGCCGGCGGCCCTGGTCCACCGGTTGGCCGACAACTTCCGCGCCACCGGCGGCGATCTGCGCGAGTTCACGCGAACGCTGATCCGCGCCGACGAGTTCTGGAGCCGCGAGGCCTACCAGGCCAAGTTCAAGACGCCCTACCAGTACCTGCTGTCCAGCCTGCGCGCGCTGGACCTGCCGCTGGCCCAGCCCCAGCCGCTGCTGCAGGCGCTGCAGCAGGCCGGCCAGCCGCTGTTCGGCGCGCAGACGCCCGACGGCTACAAGAACACCGCCGCCGCCTGGCGCAACCCCGAGGCGCTGACGCAGCGCGTGCAGCTGGCCACGACGCTGGGCCAGCGCAGCGGCGTCAGCGCCATCCAGCTCAGCACGACGCTGGGCGCATCGGTCAGCGAGCCCACGCGCCGCACGCTGGCGGCCGAACCGGCGGGGCAGCAGGTGGCGTTGCTGCTGGCCTCGCCCGACTTCATGAAAAGGTGACTGCGATGTTGCGACGTCAACTCCTCCATTTCGGCGCCTTCACGCTGGGCGGCCTGCCGGTCTCGCTCGTGCGCGCACAGGGCGGTGCCCAGAAGAAGCTGGTCGTCGTCATGCTGCGCGGGGCGGTGGACGGCCTGTCCGTCGTCGCGCCCTACGGCGAGCGCGCCTATGCCGACAGCCGGCCGCAGATCGCGCTGGCGCCACCCGGCGCGGACGACGGCCTCCTCAAGCTGGACTCGCTGTTCGGCCTGCACCCGGCGCTGAGCCCGCTGAAGCGCCACTGGGACGGCGGCCAGCTCGCCTTCGTGCATGCCAGCGGCTCGCCGGACCCGACGCGCTCCCACTTCGACGCGCAGGACTACCTGGAATCCGGCACGCCGGGCCGCAAGTCCACGCCCGACGGCTGGATGAACCGGCTGCTGGCCGTGCTGCCCGGCGAGCCGGCACCGACGCGCGCCATCTCCCAGGGCAGCACGCCGCCGCGCATCTTTGCCGGCACCGCCAGCGTCGCCAGCCTGGGCCTGGGGCCCAATGCGATGCAGCGCCGCGCCATCGACAACCCGCAGATGCAGGCCGGCCTGGCCAAGCTGTACGCGAACGACGCGCAGCTCAGCAGCACGCTGCGCGACACCACCGAGGGCCGCGGCGAGATGGCGCGCAGCATGGCCGCCGCCGAGCCGCGCTCCATGGACCCCAGCGCCGACGCCGGCGCGCCGTCCGCCCGCAGCTTCGCGGCCGACGCGCGGCGGCTCGGCACGCTGATCCGCAAGGACCCGCACACCCAGCTCGCCTTCACCGCCGTGGGCGGCTGGGACACCCACGTCAACCAGGGCGCCGCGCGCGGCCAGCTCGCCAACCGGCTGGCCAGCCTGGGCGAGGGCCTGGACGCGCTGGCCGCGGGCCTGGGCGATGCGTACAAGGACACCGTCATCGTCGTCGTCAGCGAGTTCGGCCGAACGCTGCGCCAGAACGGCAACGGCGGCACCGACCACGGCCGCGGCAACGTCATGTGGCTGCTGGGCGGCCCGGTGGCGGGCGGGCAGGTGCTGGGCGACTGGCCGGGGCTGGACACCGCCGCGCTGGCCGACGGCCGCGACCTGGCCGTGGCCAACGACTTCCGCCAGGTGCTCGCCACCGTGCTGCGCCGCCACCTGGGGCTGTCGGAAACCGCACTGGCGACAGTGTTTCCGCAGTCACCGCAGACTTGGCGTCACGCCGACAAGCTGCTGCGCGCCTGACGCGCGCCGCGCCCAACGCAAGGGAGATGGACATGACACGCATCCCGTTCTCGCCCATGGGTCTGTGCCTGGTGGTGGCCGTGCTGGCCTACTGCTTCCTCGTGGCGGTGGGCAGCGCCTGAGCGTCTCTCGGTAGAACCCCGGCGGGTGGCCGCCCGCCGGCCCGGCGCGCCTGAACGGCCCGGGCCCGGACTGTCCGGACACTGTCCGCGGACACCGTCCGCGGCGCCAAGTGCTTGATTCACCGGGCGCGCTGGTCTGGCACGTGGCTTGCAAAAACAGCGGGCATGAACACTCGCTTTCGCGACACCTCCGAGCAGGACCGCCCGCTCGCACCCCGGGCCCGCCGCTGGCCGCTGCTGCTGGGCGGCGGCGTCATCGCGGTCGCCGCCATCGCGCTGCTGGCCGGCGGGCGCATCCGCCAGGCCTTGTCCGCCGACAGCGCCGTCAGCGCCTCGCGGTTGAGCATCGCCACCGTGGCCGTGGCGCCGCTGACGCGCGACGTGGCTGGCGAGGGCCGCGTCGTCGCCGCGCAAAGCCCCACGCTGTACGCCCAGGGTGGCGGCACGGCAACGCTGCTGGTGAAGGCCGGCGACCCCGTCAAGCAGGGCCAGGTGCTGGCCCGGGTCGACTCGCCGGAGCTGACCAACCGCCTCGCGCAGGAGCGCAGCCAGGTGGACGCGCTGCGCGCCGACCTGGCCCGCGCCGAGGTGGAGGCCCGCCAGCAGAGCGCCGCGCTGCAGAGCGCCTACGAGAACGCCCGTATCGACCACCAGACCGCGCAGAACGACCTGGCCCGCCAGACCCAGGCCTTCGAGGCCGGCGCAACGGCGCGCATGCAGGTGGAGCGCGCGCAGGACGCACTCGCCAAGGCCCGGCTGGCGCTGGAGCAGGCGCAGGCGCTGCGCGGCCTGAAGACCGACAGCCTGAAGCTGGACGTGCAGGCCAAGCAGAGCGCGCTGTCGCGCCAGCAGCTGCTGGCCGCCGAGCTGGAGCGCCAGGTGGCCGAGCTGCAGGTGCGCTCGCCGGTGGACGGCCAGGTCGGCCAGCTCTTCATCGCCGACCGCAGCAACGTCGCCCGCGACGCCAAGCTGCTGTCGGTCATCGACCTGTCGGCGCTGGAGGTGCAGATGCAGGTGGCCGAGAGCTTCGCCCGCGAGCTGGCGCCCGGCATGCCCGGCGAGATCAGCGGCGGCTCGGGCGCGGGCCAGCGCTGGCCAGGCCTGGTCAGCTCCGTGTCGCCCGAGGTCGTCAACGGCGAGGTGGCGGCGCGGCTGCGCTTTGCCGGCCCGCAGCCGGAGCAGCTGCGCCAGAACCAGCGCCTGTCGGTGCGCGTGCTGCTGGACCGCCGCGAGCAGGTGCTGGGCGTCACGCGCGGCAGCTTCGTCGACGAGGGCGGCGGCAGCTATGCCTACGTGGTGCGCGGCGGCGTGGCCGAGAAGGTGGCCGTCAAGCTGGGCGCGCGCTCGCTGGACCGTGTGGAGGTGCTGTCCGGCCTGGCCGCCGGCGACCGCGTCGTCATCTCCGGCACCGAGAACTTCAAGGGCGCGCCGCGCGTGCTCATCGCTGATTGATCGTCGAGGAACCCACCATGCTTCAGATGGAAAAACTGCAGAAGGTCTACCGCACCGAGATGGTCGAGACCTATGCGCTGCGCGACTTCAACCTGACCGTCAACGAAGGCGAGTTCGTCGCCGTGACCGGCCCATCGGGCTCGGGCAAGACGACCTTCCTGACCATCGCCGGGCTGCTGGAGGCCTTCAGCGCCGGCACGTACCGGCTCGACGGCATCGACGTCAGCCGCATGGGCGACGCGGAGCGCTCGCGCATCCGCAACGAGAAGATCGGCTTCATCTTCCAGGCGTTCAACCTCATCCCCGACCTGAACGTGCTGGACAACATCGAGGTGCCGCTGCGCTACCGCGGCTTCGGCGCCGCCGAGCGCCGCAAGCGCGCCGCCGAGGCGCTGGCCCGCGTGGGCCTGTCGGCGCGCGGCAAGCATTACCCGGCCGAGCTGTCGGGCGGCCAGCAGCAGCGCGTGGCCATCGCCCGTGCGCTGGCCGGCGAGCCGCGCCTGCTGCTGGCCGACGAGCCCACCGGCAACCTCGACAGCGCGATGGCGCGCAGCGTCATGGAGCTGCTGGAGGAACTGCACCGCGACGGCGCCACCATCGTCATGGTCACGCACGACCCGCAGCTGGCGGCGCGCGCGCAGCGCAACGTGCATGTCATCGACGGGCAGGTCGTCGACCTCACCGCCGAACTCACCGTTTGAGCGTGATGCGTCCCTTGCTTTTTGCCTTGGTGATGTGCGCGGCCACGGCCGCCCATGCCGACGACCTGCTGCAGGTCTGGGCGCTGGCCCGCGCGGCCGACCCGCTGCTGCGCCAGGCCGCGGCGCTGGACGGCGCGCAGGAAGCCGCCGCCCGCGAGGCCCGCGCCGCGCTGCTGCCGCAGTGGCAGCTGCAGCGCAGCGAGCTGCGCGAGACCGGCGGCAACCGCTGGAATAGCACCACCAGCAGCATCACGCAGCCGTTGATCGACCTGGCCGCGCTGCGCGCCTGGGATGCCGGCCGCAGCCAGGCGTCGGCTCAGTCGGCGCGGCTGCAGGCGGCGGAGCAGGGCGCGCGGCTGCGCGTGGCCGAGGCCTACTTCGGCCTGTTGTCGGCGCAGGCCCAGCTGGCCACCGCGCGCGCCAACGAGGACGCCTTCGCCCGCCAGGTGGCCGAGGCGGACACGCGCTTCCAGGCCGGGCTGTCCGCCCAAGTCGAGGCCGACCAGTCGCGCGCCTACCGCGAGCTGGCCCGCACCGGCACGCTGGCCGCCGAGGCCGCCGTGGCCGATGCGCGCGAGGCTTTGGCGCAGCTGACCGGCGGCACGCCGCCCACGCTGCAGCCGCTGCGCCAGCAGCTCGCGGCCCAGCCGCTGCCGGACGCGGCCGATGCCTGGGCGCAGCGTGCCGAGGCCGCCAACCCCGCGCTGCGCGCGCTGCAGCTGGATGTGCAGGCCAGCGAGCAGCGCGTGTCGTCCGCCCGCGCCGGCCACCTGCCCACGCTGAGCCTGGGGGTGGACACGCAGCGCCAGCGTGGCGACGGCGTGTCGGCCTTCGACGCCGGCCGCACGCCCACGCAGCTGGCGCTGCGGTTGACCGTGCCGCTGTTCGCGGGTGGCGCCACCGCCGCCGCGGCCGACCGCGCCGGCTTCCAGCGCGACGCCGCGCGCGAGCAGCTCGAAGCGGGCCGCCGCGCCGTGCTGCGCGAGGTGCGCGCCGAGCACCTGGCCGTCAGCCAGGGCGCCGCGCAGCTGCAAGCCACGCAGGCCGCGGTCGAGGCCGCCGAGCGCGCGCTGGCGTCCACCCGCACCGGGCTGACGCTGGGCACGCGCTCCACCACCGACCTGCTGCTGGCCATCCAGACGCTGGCCGGCGCGCAGAACGCGCAGACCCAGGCCCGCCACCGCCATGTGCTCGCGCTGCTGGCCCTGCACCTGGCCGCCGGCTCGCTGGGCGACACCGAGCTGGCCGCCGTGAACTCCCTGCTGGAGCAAAACTGATGTTCCTTCACTACCTCGAACTCGCCGCCCGCAGCGCCCGCGCCTCCAAGGGCCTGACGGCGCTGATGGTGCTGGCGCTCGCGTTGGGCATCGGCGCCTGCATGACGACGCTGACCGTCTACCACGTGCTGTCCGGCGACCCCATCCCCGCCAAGAGCGCGCGGCTGTTCAACGTGCAGCTGGACGCCGGCGACCTCGTCGGCTGGAAGGCCGGCGACGAGCCCACCTTCGACCTGACCCGCTTCGACGCCGTGGCGCTGCTGCGCGACAGGAAGGGCAAGCGCCAGGCCATGATGAGTGGCTCCAACACCGCCGTGGGCGTGCAGGACGCGCAGGTCAAGCCCATCTTCTCCAGCACGCGCTACGCCACCAGCGACTTCTTCGCGATGTTCGACGCGCCCTGGCAGTACGGCGCCGGCTGGACCGCCGCCGACGACGAGGCCGAGGCGCGCGTGGCGGTGCTGTCCGCGGCGCTGAACGAGAAGCTGTTCGGCGGCGCCAACAGCGTGGGCCGCGAGGTGGTGGTGCGCGGCCAGGCGCTGCGCGTCATCGGTGTGCTCAAGCCCTGGCAGGTGCAGCCGCACTTCTACGACATGACGCTGGGCAGCTACGCCGAGACCGAGGACCTGTTCCTGCCGTTCACCACCGCCATCACGCTGGGCGTGGGCCACTGGGGCAACATGGACTGCTGGGGCAACGGCCCCAGCGGCGGCAACCCGCTGGACCTGAAGGCCAGCTGCTCCTGGGTGCAGTACTGGGTGGAGCTGGACAAGCCCGAGGACGCCGCCGCCTACCGCGACTACCTCGTTGCCTACTCCGAGGCGCAGCGCAGCGCTGGCCGTTTCAAGCGGCCCACCAACGTGCGGCTGCGCAACGTCATGGACTGGCTGGACGCGCGCAAGGTGATGCCTGCCGACGTGCGCCTGCAGGCCTGGCTGGCCTTCGGCTTCCTGCTGGTGTGCATCGTCAACATGGTGGGCCTGCTGCTGGCCAAGACGCTGCGCCGCGCCGGCGAGATCGGCGTGCGCCGCGCGTTGGGCGCCACGCGCGGCGCCATCTTTGCGCAGTTCGTCGTTGAGGCCGGGCTGCTGGGGCTGGTGGGCGCCGTGCTGGGCCTGCTGTTCGCCAACGCCGGCCTCTGGCTGGTGCGCCACAGCCCCAACGACTACGCCCGCCTGGCCGAGCTGGACGCGCCCATGCTGGCGCTGACGCTGGGCCTGGCCATCTTCGCCAGCCTGTGCGCCGGCCTGCTGCCCGCCTGGCGCGCCGCGCTGGTCACCCCCGCCGTTCAACTGAAAGTTCAGTAATGACGAGCATCTTTTCCGACCTGCGCCCCATCCTGTCCACGCTGCGCCGCCACCGCATCGCGGCCGGCCTCATCGTGCTGGAGGTGGCGTTGACCTTCACCATCGTCACCAACGCGCTGCACCTCATCGAGACGCGGCTCGACGCGCTCGGCGCCGACAGCGGCATGGTGGAGCCCGGCATGGCCATGCTGCAGGTGCGCTACAGCAAGGCCACGCCGCCCGACCGCGGCGCCGCCATCGCCGCCGAGGACATGGCGCGGCTGCGCGCGCTGCCCGGCATCCAGGCCGCCACGACGGCCAACCAGGTCGCCTACGCCTACAACAGCAACAACAGCGGCGTGCGGCTGCACCCCGGCACCAAGGCCGAGCGGCTGATGGTGGCGTCGCAGTACGCCGGTGACGAGCACCTGCTCGCCACCTTCGGCCTGAAGCTGGTGGCGGGCCGCAACTTCCTGCCCGAGGAGGTGCTGGACGCCAACGCCGTGTTCCGTGCCGACGAGCCGCGCATCGGCCAGGTCATCCTCAGCCAGGCCACGGCCGACAAGCTCTTCCCCGGGCAGTCCCCGCTGGGCCAGTCCATCTACGTGTTCGGCGACGCGCCGTCGGTGGTCGTCGGCGTCGTGCAAAAGCTGACCCACCCCTTCGTCAGCCGTGGCCGCAACGACGGCAGCAACAACGGCGACGAGAACCTGTCCATCATCTTCCCGCTGCGCGGCTCGGGCTTCTACATCGTCCGCGCCGACCCCGCGCAGCTGGACGCGCAGATCAAGGCCGCCACCGCGGCGCTGGAGGCGGCGGACACCGGCCGCGTTGTCACGCAGGCCTCGTCGCTGGCGGAGATGCGCTCGCGCTTCTACGCGCAGGACCGCGCGATGGCCTGGCTGATGGGCGGCGTCTGCGTGGCGCTGCTGCTGGTCACGGCGATGGGCATCGTCGGCCTGGCCAGCTTCTGGGTGCAGCAGCGCACCCGCATGATCGGCACGCGCCGCGCGCTGGGCGCCACCGAGGGGCAGATCCTGCGCTACTTCCAGGTCGAGAACCTGCTGCTCACCAGCACCGGCATCGCCATCGGCCTGGCCGGCGCCTGGGGCTTGAGCCAGCTGCTGATGCAGCACTACGAGGTGGCGCGGCTGCCGTGGGTCTACCTGCCGGCCGGCGCGCTGTCGCTGTGGCTGCTGGGGCAGGGGGGCGTCTGGGCGCCGGCGCGGCGCGCGGCACGGCTGTCGCCGGTGGCGGCGTTGCGCAGCTGAGGCCCGTCGTGGCGCCAGGGCATTGCGGCGCTGGCACCATGCGGGCATGAATCGCAGAGCACCGTGGCGCCGGCTGGCTGGCATCGTCTCGCTGGCCGTGCTGGCGCTGGGCCTGCAGGTTGGTTGCACGACGCTGGACGAGCGCCAGCGTGGCTGGATCTTCCAGCCCGGCGACCGCACCTGGGCCGGCGGCCTGGCGGCGGCCGAGGGCATGGAGGACGCCTGGATCTCCTTCCGCAGTACCGCCGGCGGCGCCGATGTGCGGCTGCACGGCCTGTGGCTGCCGCAGGCCGACCCGGCCGCGCCGGTGCTGCTGTACCTGCACGGCGCACGCTACGACGTGCGCGGCAGCGCGCCGCGCATGCGCCGCCTGCATCAGCTGGGCTTCTCGGTGCTCGGCGTGGACTACCGCGGCTTCGGCCGCAGCACGACGGCGCTGCCGTCCGAGGCCATGGCCGCCGAGGACGCACAGGCCGCGTGGGACTGGCTGGCGCAGCGCCATCCGCAGGCCCGGCGCTTCATCTTCGGCCACTCGCTGGGCGGCGCCATCGCCGTGAACCTGGCCAGCCAGGTGGGCGACGAGGCGGGCGTCATCGTCGAGGGCAGCTTCACGTCCATCCCCGACGTCGTCTCCACGTTCCGCTGGGGCTGGCTGCCGCTGTCGCCGCTGATTTCTCAGCGCTTTGACGCCGCCGCGCGTGTGGCCGAGGTCGGCTCGCCGCTGCTGGTGGTGCACGGCAGCCAGGACAGCCTCATCCCACCCCGGCTGGGCCGCCAGCTCTACGAGCGCGCCCGCGAGCCCAAGCGCTTCGTGCTGGTGGAGGGCGGCTCGCACCACAACACCAACGCCGTCGGCCAGGCGCAGTACCGCCAGGCCTTGAACGAGATGTTCGGTATCTGACCCGCCTCAGCCCACTTCAACCCGCCTGCAGCGTGCGCAGGTCGGCACCCCAGTCGGCCCAGTGCTTGCGGACGGCGGCGCGCTGCTCGTCGGTCAGGCCGTTGAGCAGCTTCAGCAGGCTGGCGACGATCTCGTCGCGGTAGGCCTGCTCGGCGGGCAGCGGCAGCAGGTTCTGCATCGCCAGCGCGGTGCCGCCGGCGAGGTCGTGGCGGGCCCAGGCGCGCAGCGCGTCGACGGTGCGGGCCTGGCGCAGCAAGCGGCCCTGGGCCATGGCGGCCAGGTCGAAGTGCCAGGCCTGCGCGTCGGCGCGCGCCTGGCGGCGCGTGCTGCGGTCCAGGTCGCCCAGCCAGCGCTCCAGGTTGCTGGCGTAGCGCTTGGCGCGCTCCTGCTGGCCGTCGGGGCCCGACTGCTTCTCGCGCCACTCGGCGCTGTTCTCGTCCAGCTTGTTCTGCAGGTGCTGCCACTGCTCGGGCCGCAGGCCGGCCAGCAGCGGCGCGGCCAGCGGGGCGGCGTGCTGCAGGCTGCGCTCGGCGCTGGCGCGCGCGCCGCGCTCCAGCGCGAACAGTTCCTCGGCCGTCACGCCGCCGTCCAGCGCCGCGCGGGCCTGGGCCAGCAGCGTCTGCCAGTGCGGCAGCTCCTCGCGGCGGTGCCAGGCCTGCCAGGCCTGCAGCTGCTGCCTCAGCTGCGTGCGCTGGGCGCTGTCCAGGTCCAGGTAGCTGCCGGCCCACAGGCCGGCCAGCAGCGGCAGTTGCTGGTAGGCCAGCGTCAGGCCGGAGCAGCCGGCCAGCAGCAGGGCGGTGGCCAGCGAGAGGAGGGTGGCAAGGCGTTTGAGCATGACCGGTGGCGGCAATCCGTGTGCCCGTGGCTGGCGGCCGCCTAGGGGCAGGCCGTGCGCTGCATCGGGAAGTCGATGCCGCGCGCCTGGCCGTTCATCTCGCCCTCGATGCGGGCCTCCAGCCGGTCGGGTGCCGTCTGCCGGTAGATGACGCGCTGCGGGAAGTCGTGGGCGGCGTTCTCGAACACCAGCTCGGCGCCGCTCTGCCGCAGCAGCGGGAACTCGGTGGGTGGGCGGCCCTGCGGCTGGGCGATGAAGCTGGGCCGGCCGTCGGGGCCGGCGCGCAGCTGCATGAACTCGAACGACACGACCCGGCCGCCCTTGAGCGTGCGCGCCATGCCCAGCATGACGCCACCGGCCGGCGCCATCCACTGCTCCACCGACCCCGGCTCACGCCCCGGCTGCGTCCAGCAGCCGGCCAGCCAGGCCAGAGGGGCCAGCGGGTCGGCCTGCGCCGGCAGGCTGGCGGCGAACAGCAGGGTGGCCAGCAGTTTCATGGCGGCGATTCTGGGCCGCGCGGTTATCGTTGGTGCCCGCGCTAACCCTTGACCCCACGCCCGTGTCCCGTTCCGAACTGCCGACCACGCTCAAGCTGATGACCGTCTGGCTGCTGATCGGCCTGGCGCTGTTCCTCGTCTTCAAGGCCTGGGAGCGCGAGCGCGAGGCCAGCCGCTTCCAGCTGGCCGGCCAGACCGTGGTGCTGACGCGCGCGCCCGACGGCCACTTCCACTGGCCCGGCCGCGTGGGCGGCGTGGAGGTGGACTTCCTCGTCGACACCGGCGCCACCACCACCGCGCTGCCGCAGGCGCTGGCCGAGCGCGCCGGCCTGAAGCCGCTGGGCACCGTGCGCACGCAGACGGCCGGCGGCGCCGCCGAGGGCTTCGCCGCGCGGGCCGATGTCGCGCTGGAGGGCGGCGTGCGCGCCGACCGCCTGCCCGTGGCCGTGCTGCCCAACCTGCATGCGCCGCTGCTGGGCATGGACGTGCTGGGCCGGCTGCATTTCTCCCAGAAACCCGGCGAACTCCGCATCACCCCCCAAGAATGATCCGCTTCCTGTGCCTCTTCGCGCTGCTCGTCGGCGGTGCCCGTGCCGACTGCCCGCCCACGCCCGTGCTGCCCACGGCGGCGCAGGCCGCCACCTGGGCCGCCAAGGCGCCCGACCGCGGCCCGCTGTGGCGCATCAGCCGCGGCGGCCACAGCAGCTTCCTGTTCGGCAGCCTGCACATCGGCAAGGCCGACTGGGCCTACCCCGGCCCGGCGCTGCGCCGCGCGTGGGACGAGACCGAGGTGCTGGCCGTCGAGCTGGACCCTGCCGACATCGTGCCCGCGCTGGCCGCGCTGCCGCCGGCCGAGCCGCTGCCGCCCGCGCTGGCGCAGCGGGTGGAGGCCCAGGCCCGCGTGGCCTGCCTGCCGCCCGGGGCGCTGGCCGCCTTCCCGGCCACGCTGCAGCTCAGCACGCTGACGCTGCTGGAGGCGCGCCGTGACGCCTTCGACGTGGGCTGGGGCCAGGACCTGATGCTGCTGAACCGCGCCAAGGCCGAGGGCCGGCCGGTGCAGTCGCTGGAGACGGTGCAGGAGCAGCTGGCGGCGCTGGAGCCCACGGCGGCCGAGCTGCCCGAGGTCGTCGACGGCACGCTGAAGCAACTGCAGCGCGGCCAGATACGCGCCCCGCTGCGCAAGATGGCCGACACCTGGGTGCGCGGCGACATGAAGACGCTGGCCGACTACCCGCGCTGGTGCGGCTGCGCCGACACGCCGGCCGAGCGCGCCTGGTTCAAGCGCCTCAACGACGACCGCAACCTCGTGCTGGCCGAGCGCATCACCGCGCTGCACGGCGCCGGCCAGCGCCTGCTGGTGGCCGTCGGCGCGCTGCACATGACGGGGCCCCAGGGCCTGCCCCGGCTGCTGGCGGCCCAGGGTTTCACCGTCGAAGCGGTGCACCCCGCCAAGTAGCATCAGGCCCCAACGCCGAGGAGACCGCGATGACCGACAACAGCTTCACCAAGTTCGTGCCCGGATTCGACTTCCTGCAGGGCCTCGTGAAGAACGCCGGCTCGGCGCTGCCGGGCATCGGCCAGTGGGTGGCGCCCACGCTGAACCCCGAGGAACTGGGCAAGCGCATCGAGGAGCTGCGCACGGTGCAGTTCTGGCTGGAGCAGAACGCGCGCATGCTGGCGGCCACCATCCAGGCGCTGGAGGTGCAGCGCATGACGCTGTCCACGCTGCAGACGATGAACGTGCCGCTGGCGCAGCTGCGCGACAGCCTCAAGCTGCCCACCGGCGCCGACGCGCCCGCCTGGCCGGCCATCCCGCCGGAGATCCTCGCCGCCGCGGCGCCGGCCGCGCAGGCGGCGGCCAGCACGGCCGTGAAGACCGCGGCCAAGACCGCCAAGGTGGCCGCCAAGACCGTGAAGACGGCCGGCGACGCCGCCAAGGCCGCCGGCCTGCCCGGCGCCGCGGTGGACCCGACGCAGTGGTGGACGGCGCTGACGCAGCAGTTCACGCAGCTGGCCACGTCGGCGATGAAGGACAGCGCCACCGACGCCGCGCGCAACCTGGCCGGCAACCTCGTCAAGCAGTCGTTCGACGCCGCCAGCGACACGCTGCGCAAGGCCGCCACCATGCCCGGCGCCGTCGTCGGCAGCGTGGCCAAGGGGCTGTCGGCCGGCCAGCCTGCCGCCAAGCCTGCGGCCAAGGCCACGCCCAAGCCCGCCGCCAAGGCCGCGCCGCGCGCGAGGCGCAAGCCTTGAGGCGACGGCCGCTGCTGCTGGCGCTGGCCGGCGGCGCGGCGTCGGCAGGGGCCGCGGTCGAGGCCGAGCGCATCGTCTACCCGCTGCACGACCCCGACCGCATCCCCGCCTGGCACTACCTGCAGGACGTGCTGAAGCTGGCCATCCAGCGCAGCGGTGCGCGCTACGAGCTGGTGGAGTCGCGCCAGGCGATGGTGCAGGGGCGCGTGATGCGCGAGCTGGCCGAGGGCCTGGGCGACCCCGACCTGGCCTGGACGATGACCAGCCCCGAACGCGAGGCCGAGCTGCTGCCCATCCGCGTGCCGGTGGACCGTGGCCTCATCGGCTGCCGGCTGGCCTTCGTGCGCGCGGCCGACGCACAACGCTGGCGCGGCGTGCGCCGGCTGGCCGACCTGGCGGGCGACACGGCCGGCCAGGGCCACGACTGGCCCGACACCGAGGTGCTGCGCGCCAACGGCCTGCGCGTGCAGACGGCAAGCCGCTACGAGATGCTGTTCGAGATGTTGCGGCTGGGGCGCATCGACTACTTCCCGCGCTCCGTCATCGAGATCGACGACGAAGCCGCCACGCCGCTGGCGCACGGTCTGGCCATCGAGCCGCATGTGCTGCTGCACTACCCGGCGGCGTCCTACCTGTTCGTGCGGCCCAACCGCCCGCGGCTGGCGGCCGACCTGGAACGCGGCCTGGAGGCGGCCGTGGCGGACGGCAGCTTCCAGCGCCTGTTCCAGCGCCACTACGGCGACCTCATCGCCCGCCACCGGCTGGCGCAGCGCGTGCGGCTGGCGCTGCGCAACCCGCTGCTGCCGGCGGCCACGCCGCTGCACCGCCAGGCGCTGTGGCTGGTGCTGGGCGGCTAGAGTCACAACGCCATGGCCGCGCCCCGCATCCCGCCCATCCAGTGCCTGCAGGCCTTCGAGGCCGTGGCGCGGTTGCGCAGCGTCAGCGGCGCGGCGGAGGAGCTGGCCGTCACGCCCAGCGCCGTCAGCCACCGCATCCGGCAGCTGGAGTCGCAGCTGGGCTTCAAGCTGTTCGGTCGCGACTTCGTGCTGGCCGAGGAGGCCCGGGCCTACCTGCCGTCGGTGCGCCAGGGGCTGGCCGCGCTGCAGAAGATCCCCGGCGCCGACGGCGTGCGGCCGCAGGGCGCGCGGCTGCGGCTGGCCGTCACGCCGACGTTCTCGCGCCAGATGCTGCTGCCGCGGCTGGCGCTGTTCCGCCATGCCAACCCGGAGGTGGAACTGGTCATGCAGGTGGCCATTCCGCTGGCGAACGTGAAGTCGGAGGACGCCGACCTGGAGATCCGCTTCGGCAGCGGCGAGTACCCGGGGCTGGAAAGCCGCCGCGTGCTGACCGACGACCTCAGTCCCGTCTGCAGCCCCGACTACCTGCACCAGCACGGCCCGTTCGACGGCTTCGACAACGAGGCCGACTTCCGCCGCGTGCACCTGATCCGCAGCCCGCTGGCACCGTGGGGCACGTGGTTCGAGGCCCACGGCCTGCATCTGGACGAGCCACGCGGCGGCGCGCAGTTCAACGACCTGGGCCTGGTGCTGGACGCCGCGGCCGCCGGCTTCGGCGTGGCGCTGATGCGCATGAAGCTGGGCGCGTCGTGGCTGGACTCCGGCCGGCTGGTGCGGCTGTCGCCGCGCACGGTGCCGTCCAACTTCCACCACTACATCTGCTGGAAGCCCGGCACGCTGGAGCGCTGGGAGTGCGCCGCGTTTGTGGAGTGGCTGGCGCGCGCGCTGGCGTAGCGCCTGCAGCCCCTCGCCCGGCCTCGCGCCGCTGAACGCGGGCGAGTCCGGTCGGTCCCCCGAGGGGACGGCGATGCTCGCGGCGTTGAGCCGCTCGCACATCGCCAGACGGGCCGGCTTGGGGCGGCCCGGCGCTCGGCCCCCGTGCCAACCCTGTGTCGGACTCCGCGGCTGAAATTTCTTCACGCGACAGCGCAGGAGGATTCACGCCGCCCCATGGCCTGCGCACCCACCATCGCGCCCCAGTTCAAGCACTCACAAAAAAACTGGAGACAACGATGGTCTGGCAACAGGTCTACAACCCCTTCGACAACATGCTGCTCAGCACGCTGGTGGCCGCCGTTCCGGTGGTCGTCATGCTGCTGGGGCTGGGCGTGTTCCACCTCAAGGCCCATGTGGCTGCCGCCGCCGGCCTGGCCAGCGCCTTCCTGATCGCGGTGTTCGCGTTCGGCATGCCGGCCGGCATGGCCGGGCGCGCGGCGGTGCTGGGCGGGCTCACCGGCCTGCTGCCCATCGGCTGGATCGTGCTCAACATCATCTTCCTGCACCAGCTGACCGAGAAGAACGGCAGCTTCCAGGTGCTGCAGGACTCCATCGCCGGCATCACCGAGGACCGCCGGCTGCAGCTGCTGCTGATCGCGTTCGCGTTCGGCGCGTTCTTCGAGGGCGCGGCCGGTTTCGGCACGCCGGTGGCCGTCACGGCGGCCATCCTCATCGGCCTCGGGTTCTCGCCGCTGGCGGCGTCGGGCCTGTCGCTGATCGCGAACACGGCGCCGGTGGCCTACGGTGCCTTGGGCACGCCGGTCATCACGCTGGCCAAGGTGCACGGCTACGACCTGATGGCCGTGTCCGGCATGATCGGCCGCCAGCTGCCGTTCTTCTCGCTGCTGGTGCCGTTCTGGCTGATCTGGGCGTTCGCCGGCCGCAAGGCGATGTGGGAGATCTGGCCCGCCATCCTTGTCACGGGCCTGTCGTTCGCGATCCCGCAGTACCTCGTCAGCAACTTCATCGGCCCGGAGCTGGTGGACGTCATCGCGGCGATGAGCTCGATGGTCGCGCTGGTGGCCTTCCTGCGCGTGTGGCAGCCCCGCCGCGTGTGGACGTCGGTGTCGCTGAAGAACCACGAGCACGACGGCGGCGAGGCGAAGCCCGCGCGCAAGGCCGTCGTGCACAGCCGCGCGGCCGTTGTGAAGGCGTGGACGCCTTGGGTCATCCTGACCGTGTTCGTCTTCGTCTGGGGCCTGCCGGCCACGAAGACGGCGCTGAACGGCATCTTCGCGCCCAAGTTCCCGATCGACGGGCTGCACAAGCTGGTGGAGAAGGTCGCCCCGGTGGTGCCCAAGCCCACGGCCGAGGCGGCCGAGTACGTGTTCGGCCTGCTGTCGGCCACCGGCACGGGCATCCTGCTGGCGGCCGTCGTCGGCGGGCTGGTGATGGGCTACCGCTTCGGCGGCCTCGTGAAGTGCTTCGGCCAGACCGTGTGGCTGGTGCGCACGTCGCTGCTGACCATCGTGCTGATGCTGGCGCTGGGCACGCTGACGCGCTTCTCCGGCCTGGACACGACGCTGGGCCTGGCCTTCGCCAACACCGGCGTGCTGTACCCCTTCTTCGGCACGCTGATGGGCTGGCTGGGCGTGGCGATGACGGGCTCCGACACCGCCAGCAACGTGCTGTTCGGCGGCATGCAGAAGGTGGCTGCCGAGCAGCTGGGCCTGAACCCCAACCTGATGGGCGCCGCCAACAGCTCGGGCGGCGTGATGGGCAAGATGATCGACGCACAGTCCATCGTCGTGGCGTCCACGGCCACGCGCTGGGAGAACGGCGAGGGCCCCATCCTGCGCTACGTGTTCTTCCACTCCATCGCGCTGGCCTGCCTCGTCGGCGTGTTCGTCACGTTGCAGGCCTACGTGCCGCCGTTCACCCTGCTGGTGCGCTGAGCGGGCTACAGTTCCCCGGCGATGAACGCCCCTGACAAGACCCCCGGCCTGGACCGCCAGGCCCGCCTGCAGCAGCTCGTCGCCGCGCTGGCGCCGCTGCTGCCTGCCCACGCGCTGCTGTACCAGGCCGAGCAGACCACGCCGTACGAATGCGACGGCCTGACCGCCTACCGCCAGCGCCCGCTGGCTGTGGCGCTGCCCGAGACCGAAGCCCAGGTGGGCGCCGTGCTGAAGGCCTGCCATCGTCTTGGCGTGCCGGTCGTCGCGCGCGGCGCCGGCACGGGCCTGAGCGGCGGCGCCATGCCGCACGAGGTGGGCCTGACGCTGGCGCTGGCCAAGTTCAACCGCATCCTGTCCATCGACCCCTTGGCCCGCACGGCCCGCGTGCAGTGCGGCGTGCGCAACCTCGCCATCTCCGAGGCCGCCGCGCCGCACGGCCTCTACTACGCGCCCGACCCCAGCAGCCAGATCGCCTGCACCATCGGCGGCAACATCGCCGAGAACTCCGGCGGCGTGCACTGCCTGAAGTACGGCCTGACGCTGCACAACGTGCTGCGCGTGCGTGGCTTCACCGTGGAAGGCGAGCTCATCGAGTTCGGCAGCGAGGCGCTGGACTCCGCCGGCCTGGACCTGCTGGCGCTGGTGGTCGGCAGCGAAGGCATGCTGGCCGTCGTCACCGAGGTCACCGTCAAGCTGGTGCCCAAGCCGCAGCTGGCGCGCTGCGTGATGGCCAGCTTCGACGACGTGCGCAAGGCCGGTGATGCGGTCGCGGCCATCATCGCGGCCGGCATCATCCCGGCCGGCCTGGAGATGATGGACAAGCCGATGACGGCGGCCGTCGAGGACTTCGTCCACGCCGGGTACGACCTCGACGCCGAGGCCATCCTGCTGTGCGAGAGCGACGGCACGCCGGAGGAAGTGGCCGAGGAAGTCGCCCGCATGGAAGCCGTGCTGCAGGCCAGCGGCGCGACGCGCTGCCAGGTCAGTGCCGACGAGGCCCAGCGCTTGAAGTTCTGGAGCGGCCGCAAGAACGCCTTCCCGGCGAGCGGCCGCATCAGCCCCGACTACATGTGCATGGACTCCACCATTCCGCGCAAGCACCTGGCCACCATCCTGCTGGACATCCAGCAGATGGAGAAGAAGTACGGCCTGCGCTGCGCCAACGTCTTCCACGCGGGCGACGGCAACCTGCACCCGCTGATCCTGTTCGACGCCAACGACCCCGACCAGCTGCACCGCTGCGAGCTGTTCGGCGCCGAGATCCTGGAGCGCAGCGTCGCGCTGGGCGGCACCGTGACGGGCGAACACGGCGTGGGCGTCGAGAAGCTCAACTCCATGTGCGTGCAGTTCAGCCCCGAGGAGCGCGAGCAGATGCTGGCGCTGAAAGCCGCCTTCGACCCTGCCGGTACCTTGAACCCCGGCAAGCAGATCCCGACGCTGAACCGCTGCGCCGAGTACGGGCGCATGCACGTGAAGCGCGGGCTGCTGGCCTTCCCCGAGCTGGAGCGGTTTTGAACCTGGCCGACCTACAAGCGCAGATCCGCGACGCGCGCGCTCCGCTGCGCATCACCGGCCACGGCAGCAAGGACTTCTACGGCGAGGCGCCCGTCGGCGAGCCGCTGTCCACGCTGGCGCTGAACGGCGTGACGGCCTACGAGCCCAGCGAGCTGTTCATCAGCGTGCTGGCCGGCACGCCCGTCTTCGACGTCGAGGCACTGCTGGCGCAGCAGCACCAGCGCTTCGCGTTCGAGCCGCCCCGGTTCGGCGGCCGCGGCACCATCGGCGGCATGGTCGCCGCGGGGCTGTCGGGCCCCGCCCGCGCGGCGCTGGGCTCGGTGCGCGACCACCTGCTGGGCGCCGTGCTCATCAACGGCGCGGGCGAGCTGCTGAGCTTCGGCGGCACCGTCATGAAGAACGTCGCCGGCTTCGACGTCAGCCGCGTGCTGGCCGGGTCGATGGGCCAACTGGGCCTCATCACCGAGGTGACGCTGAAGGTGATGCCGCTGCCGGCGGCGGTGACCACGCTGCGCTTCGAGTTCGACCAGGCCGCCGCGCTGATGGCCGTCAACCGCTGGGGCGGCGAGCCGCTGCCCATCGAGGCCAGCGCCTGGTGGGACGGCGCGCTGCTGCTGCGGCTGGCCGGCGCGCAGGCGGCCGTCGAGGCGGCTTGCGCCAAGCTGGGCGGCGACGTGATCCCGCCCGAGCTGGCCGGTGCGTTCTGGCTGGGCCTGCGTGACCAGGGCGACGAGTTCTTCATGGGCGCCGAACGCGCCGTGGCTGGTGGCGCGCGGCTGTGGCGGCTCAGCCTGCCCAGCACCGCGCCGGCACTGAGCCTGCACGGCGAGCAGCTCATCGAATGGGGCGGCGCGCAGCGCTGGGTCGTCACGCCGATGCCGCCGGCCGGCGTGCGCGAGGCCGCCGCGGCGGTGGGCGGCCATGCCACGCTGTTCCGCGCGCAGGACAAGACGCCCGGCGTGTTCGCGCCGCTGTCGGCGCCGCTGGCGGCCATCCACCGCCGGCTGAAGGCCAGCTTCGATCCGCACGGCGTCTTCAACCCCGGCCGTCTCTACCCGGACCTCTGAATGCAGACCACCCTGGCCCCCGAATTCGCCGGCACCGCGGATGGCGCCGAGGCCGAAGCCATCCTGCGGCGCTGCGTGCACTGCGGCTTCTGCACTGCCACCTGCCCGACCTACCAGCTGCTGGGCGACGAGCTGGACGGCCCGCGCGGCCGCATCTACCTGATCAAGCAGGTGCTCGAAGGCGCCGAGCCCACGCGCGAGACGCAGCTGCACCTGGACCGCTGCCTGACCTGCCGCAACTGCGAGACGACCTGCCCGTCGGGCGTGCAGTACGGCCATCTCGTGGACATCGGCCGGCGCGTCGTCGACGCCAAGGTCGAGCGGCCCGGCGGCGAGCGCCGCGTGCGC
This sequence comes from Roseateles sp. GW823-FHT07B05, assembly GCF_058794515.1. Classification (NCBI taxonomy): domain Bacteria; kingdom Pseudomonadati; phylum Pseudomonadota; class Betaproteobacteria; order Burkholderiales; family Sphaerotilaceae; genus Roseateles; species Roseateles sp. GW823-FHT07B05. Next base: position 220,870 of record NZ_JBXAGX010000006.1, on the reverse strand, counting down.
TGGCTGCTGAAGGAAGGGCTGACGTCGCCGCTGTTCAAGCCGGCGATGAAGCTGGGCCAGGCGCTGCGGCCGCTGGTGCCGGCGGCGTTGCAGGACAAGGTGCCGCCCAAGGCCCCAGCCACCGCGCACGACTGGCCCACGCGCCAGCTCAACCGCAAGGTGGCGCTGCTGCTGGGCTGCGTGCAGCCGGCGATGGCGCCCAACATCAACAGCGCGACGGCGCGCGTGCTGGACGCCGCCGGCATCCAGAGCGTGGTGGCCGACGGCGCCGGCTGCTGCGGCGCCATCCGCGAGCACCTCGGCGACCACGCCGGCGCGCTGGCCGACATGCGCCGCAACATCGACGCCTGGTGGCCACTGGTGGCCGGCCCGGGCGAGCGCGTGGAGGCGCTCGTCATGAATGCGTCGGGCTGCGGCGCCACGGTGAAGGACTACGCCCACGCGCTGCGCGATGACCCGGCCTATGCCGACAAGGCGCGCCGCATCGGCGAGATCACGAAGGACCTCAGCGAACTGCTGCCCGAGCTGGTGCCGGCGCTGAAGAGCCGGCTGCACCGCGCGGGCGCCGGCCAGCGCCTGGCCTACCACCCGCCCTGCACGCTGCAGCACGGCCAGCAGCTCAAGGGCGGCGTGGAGGCGGCGCTGCGCGAGCTGGGCTTTCGCATCGACTGCGCGCCCACCGACAGCCACCTGTGCTGCGGCTCGGCCGGCACCTACTCGGTGCTGCAGCCGGTGCTGTCCAAGCAGCTGCGCGACCGCAAGCTCGCCGCGCTGGCGCCGTTGCAGGCCGAGCAGATCGTGTCGGCCAACGTCGGCTGCATCCAGCACCTGCAGAGCGGCACCACGCAGCCGGTGCGGCACTGGGTGGAGGTGCTGGACGACGCGTTGCGCGGCGTGGGCTGACGGCGCGCCGGTTCAGCGGCGTGCCGATCGCGTGCGGCGGCGCGACAGCGCGGGCAGCAGGCTCAGGCCACCCAGCAGCATCAGCAGTGAGGCCGGCTCGGGCACCGGGGCGGCGTTCAGGTACTGGAAGCCGCTGTCGCTGGCGGCCGACAGCTGACCCAGCGCGAGCGGCGTGCCGTCCGCCAGCCTGGCGCCCGTGACGCCGGCCCACTGCAGGCCGGGCGTGAAATCCGCGCTGGCAGCTGTGGCGCCGTTCACCACCCAGCTGCAGTTGTCGCAGCCGGCGCCGCCGTGCCCGTTGGCATTGATGCTGGCCCACATGCGCAGCTGCTCGCTGCTGCCCAGCACGACGTAGGCGCTGGCGTGGACGGTGCCGAAGTCGAACGAGTTCTGGAAGACGCTGCCGTCGCTGTTGAGGCTGTAGAAGCGCTGGCCGGAGCTGTAGAGGCCGCCACTGCCCAGCTGCACCTGCCACTGGTAGTCCAGCCCGCCCCAGCCATAGCCGCCGACGTAGTTCTGCGTCACGGCCGGCGAACTGCCGTTGAAGCGGAAGCTGAAGTCCAGCCAGATGCCGGTGCCGTCGGCCACGCCGGCGGCCCGCCAGACCACGCCGTCGGTGAAGCTGCCCGACGCGGTCGCGCTGCCCTGCGCATCCAGGCTGACGCGGGTGCTGGTGGGGCGCGGGTCGACGTTGGTGGAGCCGCTGCCGCTGGCCGACAGCTGGACCAGGCCCGGCCTCACGCTGACGACGGCCGAGCCGTCGCCGACCATGTTGACGACGCTGCCCAGCTGCTCCGCGTGCGATGACTGCGCGTTGACGAGCGGGGTGGTCTGGCTGCTCGTCAGCGTCGTCAGCGGCAGGTCCTGCGATGTCCAGGCGCCCCAGAACGGATTGGCGGTCCAGGCCGCGGTGTCCACGGTCGTCGTGGCCACATAGCCGGCCTGGGCCGCCTGGGCGGCGAGGCACAGCAGCGCCGCAGCGAGGCTGCGGGCGGGGAGAGTCCTGGGCAGGGTGGTCATTCGAAACGCTCCGGTCGACACGGTGCGTTCAATGTAGGAGGGCCCCGCCGGGGCCCTTCCTGGGCGCTTCACCTGAACGGGTGACGCTCCCTGCGAACGTGGGGTCAGCGGGCGTTCAGGTCTTGAACGTCGACACCAGCTTCACGAGCGCATCGGCCTGGTGCCGCAGGCTCTCGGCGGCGGCGGCGCTTTCCTCCACGAGCGCGGCGTTCTGCTGCGTGGCCTGGTCCATCAGCGAGATGGCCTCGCCGACCTGGCTGACGCCGGTGCTCTGCTCGCGGCTGGCCGAGCTGATCTCGCGCACGATCTGCGCGACGCGGCCGATGGAGGTCACGACCTGCTGCATGGTCTCGCCGGCGCGGTTCACGAGGGCCGAGCCCTGCTCGACGCGCTCGACGCTGTCGCCGATCAGCGTCTTGATCTCCTTGGCCGCCTCGGCCGAGCGCTGCGCCAGCGTGCGCACCTCGCCGGCCACCACGGCAAAGCCGCGGCCCTGCTCGCCGGCGCGGGCTGCCTCGACCGCAGCGTTCAGCGCCAGGATGTTGGTCTGGAACGCGATGCCGTCGATGGTGCCGATGATGTCGGCGATGCGGCGCGAGCTTTCCTCGATGCCGCGCATGCGCTGCACGGCCTCGCCGACGACGTCGCCGCCCTGGCGCGCGATCTCGGTGGCATCGGCGGCCAGCTGGTCGGCCTGGCCGGCGTTGTCGGCATTGAGCTTCACGGTGGCCGACAGCTGCTCCATGGAGGCCGCCGTCTGCTGGATGGCGCTGGCCTGCTGCTCGGTGCGGGCCGACAGGTCGTTGCTGCCCATCGCGATCTCGGCGCTGGCCGTGGACACCTCGTCGGCGTTGTGGCGCACCGAGCCCACCAGGTTGCGCAGCGACTGCTGCATGCTGGCCAGCGTCTGCGTCAGCTGCGCCGTCTCGTCGTCGCCCTCGGAGCGGATGTTGCGCGACAGGTCGCCCTGGCCCACTTCCTCGGCCTCATGGATGGCCGCGCGCAGCGGCCGCACGACGGAGCGCGTGATCAGCCACGCCGCGGCCACGCCCAGGCTCAGGCAGATGGCGCACAGCACCACCATCAGCACCTGCGTGTGCCGTGCGGCCTCCAGCACGCTGCGCGTCTCGTCGCGCACGCGCTCGCCCTGGTAGTCCGCCATGTCGGAGATGGCTTTCACGTAGGTGTCGGATGCCGGCCGCATCTTGCCCTCCAGCACCTGCAGCGCCGCATCGGCCTCGCCGGCCTTGAGCTGCGCGAAGACGCCGTTGCGGATGTCGACATAGGCCTTGCGCGAGCTGGCGATCGTTTCCAGCAGGTCCTTGCCCTTGTCGGTGTCCTCGGCCTTGGCGAGGCTCTCCTGCAGCTCGGTGATCTTGCCGCTGGTGGTCTTGATGACCGGGGAGAAGAACTCTGCCACCGGGCCGGAGCCGCCGGCCCGCGCGACGGCATCGGTGCGCGTCACGTTGAGCTGGGTCTGCGTGCGCCAGTCCTGAGCCACGTCCTGGCGGCGTTGCAGTTCGATGAGCAGGTCGATGTGGGGACCCACCTTGGACATCTGCTGATAGCTCAGGCCCACGGCCACCGCCAGCAGCAGCAGCACCAGGCCGAAGCCCAATGCCAGCCGCGTGCCTATCCTGAGGGATTGCATGTTCATCGTCTGCCTCCTGATCCTGGTTGAGGGCGGGCTGGGTTGCCGGCCTGTTTCATGCCAATGACTCTAGCGGCCGAGGCGATTCGCTGCAATCGATCGTAATTGATAAAATTGATTCTGCGAAAAACTGGGCATCCGGCCGCGCAAGCGCGCGGTCGGCGTCGCCACGGCACCACACTGGGGCAGCATGCCTCAACAAGAGACGCTTCCCGTTGCCGGGCGGCAACGGGTTCAGGCGTGTGCGTTGCGGGCGATCAATGGCCCGCAAGCGGGGCGCCGTCCGGCCAAGGGCATCGCCCCGCAGGCCGGACGGCCGGCGGCCTTTACAGGCCGGCTGCAGCCCGCAGGACAGCGGCCTTGTCCGTTCTCTCCCACGTGAACTCGGGCTCTTCGCGGCCGAAGTGGCCGTAGGCGGCCGTCTTGGAGTAGATCGGGCGCAGCAGGTCCAGCATCTGGATGATGCCCTTGGGGCGCAGGTCGAAGTGCTCGTTGACGAGCTTCGCGATCTGGTCGTCGGGGATGACGCCGGTGCCTTCGGTGTAGACCGTCACGTTCATCGGGCGGGCCACGCCGATGGCGTAGGCCACCTGCACCTGGCACTGGCGGGCCAGGCCGGCCGCGACGACGTTCTTGGCGACGTAGCGTGCGGCGTAGGCGGCCGAGCGGTCGACCTTGGACGGGTCCTTGCCCGAGAACGCGCCACCGCCGTGCGGGCAGGCACCGCCGTAGGTGTCGACGATGATCTTGCGGCCGGTCAGGCCGCAGTCGCCCTGCGGGCCGCCGACGACGAAGCGGCCGGTCGGGTTGATCAGGTACTTGGTGTCGGCCGTCAGCCAGTCCTTGGGCAGCACGGGCTTGATGAGCTCTTCGCGGATGGCCTCGTAGAACTCGTCCGTCATGCGGTTGCCCAGCGAATACTCGGGCGCGTGCTGCGTGGACAGCACCACGGTGTCGATGCTGTGCGGCTTGCCGTCCACGTAGCGCATCGTGACCTGGCTCTTGGCGTCGGGGCGCAGGAAGGGCAGGCGGCCGTCCTTGCGCAGCTGGGCCTGGCGCTCAACCAGCCGGTGGGCGTAGTAGATCGGCGCGGGCATCAGCTCGGGCGTCTCGTCGCAGGCGTAGCCGAACATCAGGCCCTGGTCGCCAGCGCCGGTGTTCAGGTGGTCGTCGGACGCGTGGTCCACGCCCTGGGCGATGTCGTTGCTCTGCTTGTCGTAGGCCACGAGCACCGCGCAGCCCTTGTAGTCGATGCCGTACTCGGTGTTGTCGTAGCCGATGCGCTTGATGGTGTCGCGCGCGACCTGGATGTAGTCGACGTGGGCGTTCGTCGTGATCTCGCCGGCCAGCACGACGAGGCCGGTGTTGCACAGCGTCTCGGCGGCCACGCGGCTGCGCGGGTCCTGCTCGAAGATCGCGTCCAGGATGGCGTCCGAGATCTGGTCGGCGACCTTGTCGGGATGGCCTTCGGAAACAGATTCAGACGTGAAGAGAAAGTCGTTCGCCACTTTTAAACTCCGGTTAGCTTGTGGATCGGCGTTGCCGACGCCCCAGGAGGTGCGGCGAACGCTTTAGCGGGATTTATGAATCGCCCCGCAAGTTGTTCAGTAACTCGGCGATTCGCGCAGTATAGAAAACATGGGCTGGGTCTTTCGCTTTTTATCCCGCTGGCCGCTGGCGCTTTTGCACGCTTTGGGCGGCCTGTTGGGCTGGCTGGTCTACGTCGCGTCGCCGACTTACCGGCGGCGCTTTCGGGCCAACGTGGCGCAGGCGGGCATCGCCTGGGGCCACGCGCGGCCGGCCATCGCCGCGGCCGGGCGCATGGCCGCCGAGCTGCCGTGGCTGTGGGTCGCCACCAAGCGCGAACCGCTGGGCGGCCGGCTGCGCTGGGACGGCGGCGAGCTGATCGCCGCCGCACTGGCCGAGAAGCGCGGCCTCGTCATGCTGACGCCGCACATGGGCTGCTTCGAGATCTGCGCGCAGGCGATTGCCGAGCGCTTCACGTCGCCCGAGGCGCCCATCACCGTGCTGTACCGGCCCGCACGCCAGGCGAGCCTGCGCGACGTGATGGCCGGTTCGCGCGAGCGCCCGGGCCTGGCCACGGCGCCGGCGTCGTTGGCCGGCGTGCGGCAGATGATCCGAGCGCTGCGCAAGGGTGAGGTCATCGGCCTGCTGCCCGATCAGGTGCCGCCCGACGGCCTGGGCGTGTGGGCGCCGTTCTTCGGCAAGCCGGCCTACACGATGACGCTGGCGGCGCGGCTGGTGCAGCAGACCGGCGCCGCGCTGCTGCTGATCTGGGGCGAGCGGCTGCCCGGCGGCGAGGGCTTCGTCGTGCACGTGCTGCCGGCGCCGGAGATTGCGAAAGACGCGTCCGCCGAGGCTGCCGCCGCGGTCATCAATGCGGCGATGGAAAGCGTCATCCGCCGCGCGCCGGGGCAGTACATGTGGGGCTACCACCGCTACAAGCAGCCGCGCGGGCTGGACATCGGGGCCGCCCCCGATAATCCGACGCCATGAGAATTCGCTTCACCAAGATGCACGGCGCGGGCAATGACTTCGTCGTCATCGACGCGACGAAGCAGCCCCTGACGCTGACGACCGAGCAGATGCGCCGGCTGGGCGACCGCCGCTTCGGCGTCGGCTGCGACCAGATCCTCGTCATCGAGCCCAGCACGGACGCCGGCGCGGACTTCCGCTACCGCATCTTCAACAACACCGGCGACGAGGTGGAGCACTGCGGCAACGGCTCGCGCTGCTTCGTGCGCTATGTCGTCGATGCCGGCCTGACGGACAAGCGCGAGATCCACGTCGACACGATGAACCGCCGCCTGTTGCTGACGCTGCAGGACGACGGCCGCGTGACCGTGAACATGGGCGCGCCGGTGTTCGAGCACGCGTCGCTGCCGTTCGATGCGCAAGGCCTGACGCCGCGGCTGGAGAACGGCTTCGAGCTGTGGCCGGTCGAGGGTGCCGAGCTGGGCGTGGTGTCCATGGGCAACCCGCACGCGGTGCAGCGCGTCGACGACGTCGAGACCGCGCCGGTGCTGACGCAGGGGCCGGCCATCGAGCGCCATGCCCGGTTCGCGAAGCGGGTCAACGCCGGCTTCATGCAGGTGCTGTCGCGCGACAGCATCGCGCTACGCGTGTTCGAGCGCGATGCCGGCGAGACGCTGGCCTGCGGCACGGGTGCCTGCGCGGCGGTCGTCGTGGGCATCCGCGCCGGCTGGCTGGACCGGTCGGTGGAAGTGCAGACGCGCGGCGGCCTGCTGCGCATCGAATGGGCGGGCGGCAACGCACCGGTGCTGATGACCGGCCCCGCCGTGAAAGTTTTTGACGGAGAGATCACGCTGTGAGTTCCAACCCGGCCGCGGACGCGGTGCAAGGCATCACCGAAACCGACATCGCCAACTACCTGGCGGCCACGCCCGGCTTCTTCGAGCGCCACGCGGCGCTGCTGGCGACCGTGCAACTGCAGCACCCGCATGGCGCCCGAGCCGTGTCGCTGCAGGAGCGCCAGGCCGAGATGCTGCGCGACAAGATCAAGGGCCTGGAGTTGCGCATCGTCGACATGATCCGCAACGGCCAGGACAACGTGGCCATCGCCGACCGGCTGCACCGCTGGACGCTGGCCGTCATGCGCGCCGCCGGCACGCCGGCCGAGCTGCCCGAGGTGCTGCTGACCGAGCTGCGCCACCAGTTCATGATCCCGCAGGCCAGCCTGCGCCTGTGGGGCGTGGCGCCCGCGCATGAGGCCGCCGAGTTCGCGGCGTCGGTCAGCGCCGATGTGCGCAGCTTCGCGTCCAGCCTGAGCCAGCCCTACTGCGGCGTGAACTCGGGCTTCGAGGCGGCGCGCTGGCTGGGCCTGAGCGAGAGCGGCGGCACGGCCACGTCGCTGGCGCTGATCCCGCTCGTGCAGCCCAAGGCCAACGACGGCAAGCCCTTCGGCCTGCTGGTGCTGGGCTCGCCGGACCCGACGCGCTACACGGCCGAGATGGGCACGGACTTCCTGACCCGCGTCGGCGAGATCGCCAGCGCCGGGCTGGCGGGGTTGCTGGCCTGATGGAGCCGGCCGAGCGCCGGGCCGCCCCAAGCCGGCCGGCCGTCCCCTCGGGGGACCGGCCGACGCACTCGGCGGCCGAGGGGCTTCATCTCCGCGCGGACTACCAGGAGTTCCTGCAGCACGCCCGCGTGCAGCAGCGCCTGAGTCCGCGCACGCTGCGCATCTACACAGACGGGCTTGAACGCCTGCAGCGCATGCTGGCCGACGCGGCCATCGACGCGCGCGCGCTGACGCTGGCGCAAGCCCGGCGGCTGGCCGCGCTGCTGCACCGCGAGGGCCTGGCGCCCAAGTCCATCGCGCTGCTGCTGTCGGTCTGGCGCAGCTGCTACCGCTGGCTGGGCCAGCAGGGCCGCGTGCCACTGAACCCCTTCGACGGCCTGAAGGCGCCCAAGGCGGCCAAGCCGCTGCCCAAGGCGCTGGGCGTGGACGACGCGGTGCAGCTGGCCGGCCACGTGCCGGACGAGATCGCCGACTCGCGCCTGGAGGCGCGCGACCGCGCGATGGTGGAGCTGCTGTACGGCGCCGGCCTGCGCGCGGCCGAGCTGATCGGCCTGGACGTGCAGGCCAGCGGTGCCGCCGAGGGCTGGGTGGACCTGCCTTCCGGCGAGGTCCATGTGCTGGGCAAGGGCGGCAAGCGCCGCAGCACGCCGCTCGGCCGTGCCGCGGCCGAGGCGCTGCAGGCCTGGCTGGCGGTGCGTGGCCAGCTGGCGGCACCGGGTGAGCCGGCGTTGTTCGTCGGCGCGCGCGGCCATCGCGTCGCCGGCTCCACGCTGCGCACCATGCTGCGCGCCCGCGCGGTCAGCGCCGGCATGCCGGCCCACGTGCATCCGCACATGCTGCGGCACAGCTTCGCGTCGCACCTGCTGCAGTCCAGCGGCGATCTGCGCGCGGTGCAGGAGCTGCTGGGCCACGCCCACATCACGACGACCCAGGTCTACACGCAACTGGATCACCAACATCTCGCGCGCATCTACGACGCTGCACACCCCCGGGCCAAGAAATGACCCTTCGACTCGCCACGCTCATGGCGTTGCTGCCGGCCTGTGCGCTGGCCACGCCCGATGACGCGCCTTTTTCGAACCCGGCGCGGCTGAACACGCTGCGCCCCGCCACCGTCGAGGCCAACTGGACGCGCATGAAGATGCCCGACGGCGGCCGCACGGCGTTCGCGTCCGTCAGCTACCTGATGGCCTTCGACGACGACTGGGGCTTCGGCCCCGGCTTCTACGGCACGGCCAAGGGCAACTACGGCGGCATCTTCACCGTCGGCTTCACCGGCCAGAGGCGTTGGCGCCTGAGCCGCAACACGCACCTGGCGGCCAGCCTGTACGTGGGCGCCGGCGGCGGCCTGTCGACGCAGCAACTGCGCTTCGGCGGCGGCCTGATGCTGCGCCCCGAGCTGTCGCTGCGCACCGAGAACGGCCCCTGGTACACGGGTGTCGGCCTGTCGCAGATCCGCTTCCCGAGCGGCAATGTGAAGAGCGGCGTGGGCCTGGCGTTCACGGTGGGCCGCGCGATGGACTTCACCAGCTTCTCGCCTGACGATGCCGGCCGGCCCGGCCGCTCGGGCCGGCGCTCCGGGCTGGGCTTTGACGAGATCACGCTGATCGGCGGCTTCGAGAAGCCGCGCCCGTCCAGCCGCACGCGCGGCGGCACGCCGTACGCGGGCAAGGTCGGCAAGGCCGGCGCCGAGCTGCGCCAGTACATCGCCGACGGCAGCTGGTGGGGCGTCGAGGCCGCGGGCGCGGCCAAGGGCGGCGTGGACGGCTACATGGAAGTGCTGGGCCAGATCGGCCAGGACTGGTCGCTGTTCGGCAACCCGCGGCTGCGGGTGGGCGGGCAGCTGGGCGCCGGCCTGGGCGGCGGCGGCAATGTGGACACCGGCAACGGCTGGCTGCTGCGCGCCGGGCCCACGCTGCGCTGGATCACGCCCTGGGGCCCGACGCTGCGGCTGGACGCCGGCCTCACGCACGCGCCCAGCGGCTCGTACACGGCACCCTTCGTGCGCGCCGCGCTCAGCATGCCGCTGGACCGCACGCCCACGCTGATCGGCGACGACCCGGGCGGCACGGTGCGCGTGCAGCAGCTGGGCGCCAGCGTCATGCACCTGCCGCGCATGCGCTTCAAGGACGGCCGGCAGGAGGCCGTCAGTCACCTGGCCATCGGCATGTCGCGCGAGTTCTCGCCGCGCTTCTACGGCACGGCGCAAGCGGGCAGTGCGGCGGCCGGCAGCGCGGGCGCCTATTCGTTCGGCCTGTTCGGTGCGGGCGTGCAGAGCGACCCGCTGTGGGGCAACAAGCTGCGCCTCGGCGCCGAGTGGCTGGTCGGCGCGGCCGGCGGCGGCGGCGTGAAGGTGGGCGGCGGCGCGGTGACGCAGGCCGAGGTGTGGGCGCAATGGCAACTGGCCGAGCGGCTGCGGCTGCGCGCCGGCGTGGGCCAGTTCCGCACCATCCGCGGCAGCGACCAGTCCACGCCGCTGACCCACTTGCAACTGAGCTACGCCTTCGGCACGCTGCAGCGATGAGAAGCAACAGCCCCCACGCGGCCACACGTTGTGCGGCCACTGCCCCCCACGGGGGTGCTCTTCATCTTGGGACGGCCCGGCGATGAAAAAAATCACCCTTCGCCCCGGCAAGGAGCGCTCGCTCGTCAAGCGCCACCCGTGGGTGTTCGAGTCCTCCATCGCCCGCGGCGGCGGCGACGCCGGCGAGACGGTGCGCGTGGAGTCGGCCGACGGCTGCTTCCTCGCCTGGGCCGCGTTCAGCCCCAAGTCGCTGATCCGGCTGCGGGCCTGGAGCTTCGACGAGGCCGAGCGCATCGACGCGGCGTTCTTCCAGCGCCGCATCGCGCAGGCGGTGGCGATGCGCACGCGGCTGGCGATCGCGTCGGACGCCTGGCGGCTGATCCACGGCGAGGCCGACGGCCTGCCGGGCCTGGTGGTGGACCGCTACGGCGACACGCTGGTGGCGCAGTTCGGCAGCGCCGGCGCGGAGCGCTGGAAAGCGGTGATTGCCGACGCGCTGCTGGCCGAGACCGGCCTCACGCGGCTGTACGAGCGCTCCGATGCGCAGGCACGCGAGTGGGAAGGGCTGCCCGCGCAGACCGGCTGGCTGCGCGGCGATGGCGAGACCGCGCTGACGATCCGCGAGCACGACTGGCAGCTGACGCTGGACGTCGCCGAAGGCCACAAGACCGGCTACTACCTGGACCAGCGCGACAGCCGCAAGCGTTTTGCCGACGCCGTGAGGCAGTACGGCTGCCAGACGGTGTTGAACTGCTTCAGCTACACCGGCGGCTTCTCGGTCGCGGCGCTGGCCGGTGGGGCGAGCCACGTCGTTAGCGTGGACTCGTCGGGCCCGGCGTTGGCGCGCGCCACCGCGCACGTGGCGCTGAACGGCTTCGATGCCGGCCGGCACGAGGCCTGGGACGCCGACGTCAACGCGACGCTGCGCCGCTGCCTGCAGGAAGGCCGGCGCTTCGACGCCATCGTGCTCGATCCCCCGAAGTTCGCGCCCACGGCCGCGCACGCCGAACGCGCGTCGCGCGCCTACAAGGACATCAACCGGCTGGCCTTCATGCTGCTGAACGACGGCGGGCTGCTGTACACGTTCTCGTGCTCGGGCGGCATCGCGCCCGACCTGTTCCACAAGATCGTTGCCGGCGCGGGCCTGGACGCAGGCGTGGACGGCTACATCGTCGAGCGCCTGTCGGCCGCAGCCGACCACCCGCAGACGGTGTGCTTCCCCGAGGGCGACTACCTGAAGGGCCTGGGCCTGCTCAAGCGCTGACGCGGCGGCGGGCAGACCAGCCCAGCACGGCCAGGCCGCTCAGCAGCAGCGCATACGTCCCGGGCTCGGGCACCGGGTTGGTGAGGTTCCAGCCGATGGCGTCCATGGCCAGCAGGTCGGCGTCGCTGGTGTCGTAGGACACGCCGCTGATGATGTAGGGGTGCATCAGCGTCATCGCGCTGCCGCCGAAGTGGCTGGCCTGCGCCGCCACGCCGTTGGAGAACGGCTGGATGGCGGAGGCGCCGCCGTCCACCGAGAAATACGTGTCGGCGCCGACGCTCAGGTCGCGCTCGCCGGGCGCCCCGTAGCGGTACAGGTCCAGCACGGAGTACCAGGCGTTGTCGTCGAAGCTCTGCAGGTTGCCGCAGCGGTCGGGCGAGCTGCGGCAGAAGGCGATGTCGTCCACGCCGGACTTGAAGCCCAGCGCATGGCCGATCTCGTGCTCGGCAAGGGTGATGAAGTCCGTCTGCCCGGCAGCAATGCCGTCGGTGCGCGTGTACGCAAAGCCGCTGGCGAATGCGTTCGCGAAGCGGATGTGACCGTCCGGCACGCCGGCGCTGCTGGGCGCGTCCAGCCCCAGCGCGCGGGCGTTGGCGGAGGACAGCCAGAGCTGCGCGTTGTTCGCGGAGCCGTCATCGTCGAGGCGGACGCTGCCATCCGGCTGCGTCGCGCGAAAGCGCATCGACGTGGCCAGCGGCAGCGAGGCGACCGCCGCCTCGTCGGTGGACGAGGTGCGGTCGGCCTTCAGCCGTTCGCGCACCGTGTCGTAGCCAACGGCCAGGTTCTGGGTGCTGGCATCGCCCAGGATGTTGGTGCCGAGGTTGGCGAAGGACACGCCGAGGTAGACGGTCACGTCGTCCTTGAGCCGCGCCTGCCAGAGGTCGGCGGCGCTGCGCAGCGCGGCGAACTGCAGCGCGCTCATCGGGGCGGCGCCCTCGTCGGTGAGCACGATGTTCAGCGCCTGGGCCGTCGGGGCGGCCAGGCTGGCGAGGCCCAGTGCCAGGGCCGGGGCGGCGGTGCGGAAGAAGCGGGCTTGCATGTCGTGCTCCAGGGCCGGAGGCGGCCAGCCCGGATTCTGGGCGGCTTCCGCGACAGCCGCAGCGGCGGCTTGCCGCTTCAACCGGTGACAGGCGCCGGCAGGCCGATGCGGGTGTCGAACTTGGCCCGCTTCACGCTGAAGAAGGCCTTGATGTTGCGGACATTGGCGTGCTGGGTCAGCAGGCGCTGCGTCAGCGCGTGGTAGGCCGGCATGTCGGCCACCTGCACGATGAGCACGAAGTCCGGCCCTGGCGACACGCGCCAGCATTGCTGCACGGCCACGTCCTGCACGGCCAGCGCCTCGAAGGCGTCCAGATGCTCGACGCCCTGGCGGTCCAGCGTGATCTCCAGGATGGCAGACAGGCCGGCGCCCAGCTTGTCTGCCGACAGGATGGCCACGCGGCGCTCGACGATGCCGGCGTCCACCAGCCGCTTCACGCGGCGCAGGCAGGTGGCCGGCGACACGGCCACGCGGGCGGCCAGGTCCTGGTTGCTCAGCGAGGCGTCGGCCTGCAGGGCGTCGAGCAAGCGGAGATCGATGGCGTCGATTTCGTTCATGTTTTCATGCTGATTGAACGGAAATTTCATTCCAGCGGTAATGAGAAATTTTCATTCATTTGGCGCCAATTTTTGCATGCATATGCCGAGCCGCCATGCCTAGCATTCGCGCCATTCCACGAACGGAGGCTATCCATCATGTGCGGCATCGTCGGCGCGGTCAGTCAGCGCAACATCGTTCCCATCCTCGTCGAAGGCCTGAAGCGCCTCGAGTACCGCGGCTATGACTCCTGCGGCGTGGCCGTGCACCAGGACGGCGCGCTGCGCCGCGCCCGCTCCACGTCGCGCGTGGCCGAGCTGCAGCACCAGGCCGATCAGGACGGCATCGCCGCCGGCACCGGCATCGCCCACACCCGCTGGGCCACGCACGGTGCGCCGGCCGTGCACAACGCGCACCCGCACTTCTCCACCGGCCCGGGCGCCGCGACGGGCACCGTCGGCCGCATCGCGCTGGTCCACAACGGCATCATCGAGAACCACGACGAGCTGCGTGCGGAGCTGAAGGCGCGCGGCTACGTGTTCTCCAGCCAGACCGACACCGAGGTCATCGCCCACCTCGTCGACCACCTCTACAGCGGCGACCTGCTGGACGCCGTGCAGCAGGCGCTGCCGCGCCTGAAGGGCGCTTACGCGGTGGCCGTGTTCTGCCGCGACGAGCCGCACCGCGTCGTCGCCGCGCGCGAGGGCTCGCCGCTGGTGCTGGGCGTGGGGGCGGGCCATGGCGAGAACTTCGTCGCCTCCGACGCGATGGCGCTGGCCGGCGTGACCGACCAGATCATCTACCTGGAAGAGGGCGACGTCGTCGACCTGCAGCTGGGCCGCTACTGGATCAGCCGCCAGGACGCCGCCACGGGCCGCTACGGCGCCGTGCAGCGCGAGGTCAAGACCGTGCACGCCCACAGCGGCGCGGCCGAGCTGGGCCCGTACCGCCACTACATGCAGAAGGAAATCTTCGAGCAGCCCACGGCCATCGCCAACACGCTGGAGGCCATCACCAGCATCAGTCCGGAGCTGTTCGGCGACGGCGCCTACCGCGTGTTCAAGGAGATCGACAACGTCCTCATCCTGGCCTGCGGCACCAGCTACTACTCCGGTTCCACCGCCAAGTACTGGCTGGAGAGCATCGCCAAGATCCCGACCTCGGTCGAGATCGCCAGCGAGTACCGCTACCGCGACAGCGTGCCCAACCCCCGCACGCTGGTCGTCACCATCAGCCAGAGCGGCGAGACGGCCGACACCATCGCCGCGCTGAAGCACGCGCGCAGCCTGGGCATGCCTCACACGCTGACCATCTGCAACGTGGCCACCAGCGCCATGGTGCGCGAGTGCGAGCTGGCCTACATCACGCGCGCCGGTGTGGAGATCGGCGTGGCGTCCACCAAGGCCTTCACGACGCAGCTGGTGGGCTTGTTCCTGCTGACGCTGGCGCTGGCGCAGACGCGCGGCCACCTGACCGAGGCGCAGGAGGCCGAGCACCTGAAGGACCTGCGCCACCTGCCCGTGGCCGTGCAGGCCGTGCTGGCGCTGGAGCCGCAGGTCATCGCGTGGAGCGAGGAATTCGCGCGCAAGGAAAACGCGCTGTTCCTGGCCCGCGGCCTGCACTACCCCATCGCGATGGAAGGCGCGCTCAAGCTCAAGGAGATCACCTACATCCACGCCGAGGCCTATGCCGCGGGCGAGCTCAAGCACGGCCCGCTGGCGCTGGTGACGGCCGAGATGCCGGTGGTGACCGTGGCGCCCAACGACGCGCTGCTGGAGAAGCTCAAGAGCAACATGCAGGAAGTCCGCGCCCGCGGCGGCCAGCTCTACGTGTTCGCCGACGGCGACACGGCCATCGAGAGCGAGGCCGGCCTGCACGTCATCCGCATGCCCGAGCACTACGGCGCGCTGTCACCCATCCTGCACGTGGTGCCGCTGCAGCTGCTGGCCTATCACACGGCCTGTGCGCGGGGGACCGACGTCGACAAGCCTCGCAATCTGGCGAAGTCGGTCACGGTCGAGTGATGGCCCGGTTCGCCTCCAGCACCGCGCGTAGCTGCTCGGCCTGGTCTTCCTGCCGCACGGCGGTCAGGCCCAGCAGCGGGTCGGCCTGCAGCGCCTTGTCGAGGGGCGGCTTGCCGACGTAGAGCTGCGCCAGCTGCTGGCCGGCGGCGTACAGCTTGCGGTTGCGGGCCTCGGCGTCGGCCAGTGCCTGCGTGCTGCGTTCCAGCGTCTGGGCCAGCGCGCGGTTGGCCTGCTGGCGGTCGGCGCTGTCCTGGCGGGCGGCCAGCAGTTGCTGCTGCAGCGCCTGCTCGCGCTCGATGGCCTTGGCCTCGGCCTGCGTCTGGGCGTCCTTGGCGGCTTGCAGTTGCGCGCGCAGCGCGTCCAGCTCCGTCTCGCGGGCCTTGAGCTTCACGGCGTGGCCGGCGATCAGCGCGCGGGCGTTGGCGGCGTCCTGCTTCGCGCGGGCCGCGTCGGCGTCGGCCTTGGCCTTGTCGGCCTGCAGCGCGCTCTGCTGCTCCTGCGCGGCGCGCAGCGCAGACTGGGCGCGGCGCAGCGCCTCGCGCTCCTTGGAGGGCTTGGCGTCCTGGGCGTGTGCGGCCACGCTGGCCGCGGCGAGCAGGGCGATGGCGATGCGCTGCTTCATCAGAACCTCGCGTTCAGGTCGATCTGGAACACCTCGATGCGCAGCGGTGCGCTGCTGAGGTTGCCGCTCAGCGACGACGCATCGCCCGGCACGGCCAGGAAGCGCACGCCGTCGTCGAGGTTGCGCGTGCTCGTCCAGCGGCCGCTGAGCCAGAAGTTGCGGTCCAGGCTGATGTTGCCGCCGAGGCTCCAGCCCTTGTAGTTGGTGCCGCCCAGGTGCCAGGTCGTGTCGGTGAAGCCGTCGATCCACGCGTCGCGCTGCACCAGCCGGTAGGCGGTGAAGGCCTGCCAGTCGCCGCGGCGCGACAGCTTGGGCGCGCCCACCTGCACGCGGGCCTGCAGCGCCGTCGTCTTCTCCTTCAGGTCGGTCAGCGGCACGCCGGCGCGGGCCTCGATGTCCTTGCGGTCGAAGCCGGTGTTCTTGATCCAGTCCAGCGTCACGCCCACGGGCACCGGCAGCACGCCGTCCAGCTGCAGGCTGGCCGTCAGGTTGACGGGGCGGAACTTGCTCGCCAGGCCCCAGGTGGGCGCGGCCGTGCTGGTGGGATCGTTCAGGTTGATCAGCGTGTTGCCCTTCAGGCGCAGGCCCGGCGCGTACTGCGACGCGAAGTAGTTCGTCGCGCCGTTCTTCGGGCCGCTGGGCGGCGGGCTGCTTTCGCGGCGGCCTTCCATGTGGCGGAAGTCGTAGGCCGCCAGGCCCAGCTTGAACTGCACGCCGCGTGTGACGTCGATCTCGCCGCCCACCTGCGCGCCCAGCAGCCACTTGTCCTGCGTGCTGAGGTTCAGCTCCTCCAGCGGGAACACGCCGGCCGTCGCGAACAGGCTGCGCTGCGGCGTGAACGCGTGCGTCAGCTTGGCGGCCACGCCGTCGAAACCCAGGTCGTCGGGCCAGGCCAGGTCGGTGCTGAAGAAGGGGTTGGGCAGGCGGCCGAAGTCTGCGGAGAGGCCGTTCGTGAACAGCGGCGGCTGCCAGCGGATGTAGGCGCGGTCCAGCCCCAGCGTGTAGCGGTTGAAGTCGTTGCCCAAGGTCTGCGAGGTCGATGTGGCGCTGTTGCTCGTGCTGCCGGTGGCCAGGCGCACGCTGGCCAGCACCTGCTCGCTGAGCTTGGCATCCACTTCGAGGCGGCCGCGCAGCGTCAGGCGCTGGCGGTCGGCGGTGGTGTTCGTCAGGTCGGGCGACCAGGCGGGCGAGGCCGTCTGCGCGCGGTAGACCTCGGCGGGCACGTTGGCGTCGCGGTCGAAGAACTCGGCCTGGCCGCGCACGCGCAGGTCACCGCTGACCTTGATGCGGCCCACCCACTCGGGCAGCGCATCCGCCTGGCCCCAGCGTTCGCCCTTGGCCTGGGCCAGCACCTCGGCCTTGATCTCGTCGCGCATCTGCTGACGCACGGTCTCGGGCACGTAGGGAATGCGCAGCACGTTGGGCCTGGCGGCGTCGGCGGCTTGCGGCTGTGGCGCCGGCACGCTGGCCGACACCTGGGCCTGCTTCAGGATGGCCTCGGCCTTGTCGCGCGTCAGCAGGCCCTGCGCGACGAGGGCGTCGATGAGGGCTTGCGTCGTCGCGCGCAGGCGGGCGAGTTCTTCCTTGTCGGAGTTCTGGGCATGCGCGGGCAGCGCGGCGGCGATGGCGCTGGCGAGCAGCAGGGCGTGGATGGGTTTCATGGGGTTCAGGCCTGCGGCCTCACGCTGAGGCGGAAGCGCATGGGTTGGGAGAGGGCCAGTGCCGGGGGCGGTGGCAGCTTGAACTGGCGGCGGGTTTCGTCGAGGGCGTTGCGCAGCGCGCTGTCGTTGCCGTCGTTGCCGCTGGGGCTCAACTCGAAGCGCTGGATGGCGCCGTCCTTGTCCAGCCAGATCGCGAACGTCGCGGTCAGCTGTTCGGCGTCGGCCTTCAGGTGGCGTTCGATCTCGCTTTGCAGCAGCTGGCGCGCGGAGTTGGCGTAGAAGCGTTCCTGGGCGCGGTCCGCCGCGTTGCCGGCGGGGCCGCCGCTGGGGCCGGTGGTGGGCGTGCCGCCGGCGTAGTCCTTGGACACGCTGCCGGCCGAGAACGCGCTGGGACCGTCGCCCGCGGCGCCTTCCATCTTGATGGACTCCGCCGGCTTGGGCGCCTCCACCTGCTTGACCTGCTCCTCGCGCATCACCTGCTTGGGCTCGTCCTTGGGCGGCTCGGGCTTCTTCTCTTCCTTGGGCGGCGGCGGGGGCGGTGGCGGCGTGTCGGGCAGGATGGCGATCTTCGCGACCTGCCGCTTGGGTGCCTCGGGCTTGATGTTCTTGACGGCCCACCACACGGCCAGGCCCAGCAGCAAGCAGCCGGCGGCGACGAGGCCCTTGATGTGGCTCGTCTTCATGTGCCTATCCTCGACGTGACGAGGCCCATGTTCACGCCCAGCTTGTTGCACAGGTCGATGACGGCGACGACGCTGGCGTACTGCGTGCGCGCATCGCCCTTGATGGCGACGGACATCTGCGCGTCCTTCTGCTTGGCAGCCGTCAGCTGGGCTTCCAGCTCGGGCAGGCTGACGCCCACGCCGTTCAGCAGCACGCCGCCGTCGGGCATCACCTGCACGATCTTCAGGTCGTGCTTCTCGGTGCTGGGCTTGTTGCTGGGCTTGGGCATGGTGATGCTCATGCCCTGCACGGACGCGGTCGTCATCAGGATGAAGACGACCAGCAGCACGTAGGCGAGGTCCAGCATCGGCGTGACGTTGATGCTGTCGTAGGGTTTGGCGTCTTGGTTGACTTGCATGGGTCAGACGCTCCGCTTTGTTGTTGGGTTGGTCTTGGCTGGGCTGGGATGCTGCGTGAGGCCCATGCCGGGACGTCGCCTCGGCGGGCGACCTTCTTTTTGAGCGACCAAAAAGAAGGCAAAAAGTCGCCCCCGATCCGCCCGGCCCTTTGCTTCGCAGCGGGCTGCCCTGCGGTGCTCGGACTTCAAGCCCGCGCGCCGAACTCGCGCCGCTACGCTCTGCTCGGACAGTCGTCGCGAGTCAGTGCTTGAAGTTCGCTGCGCGAACGGGCTTGAAGTCCTGCGCTCCTCGGCGGGCTCCAAGGGGGAGTGAAGAACAGCCGGTGCCAGCCGCCCGCCGGGGCGAACCCTCGGCATGGGCGTGGGCATCAGCCAGCAGCAGCGAAGCGCCATCCTCAACTCCCCGCCCGCTTCGTGACCAAGCCGATCTCGGTGATGTCCAGCTTCTTGGCCACCTCCAGCACCTGCATCACCTTCTCGTACTGCGCTGCCGCATCGGCTTTCAGCACCACCGGCAGCGCCGGATTCGCCGACTTGTACTGAGCCAGCGACGACTGCAGCTGCGCCATGTCCACCGGGTACGCGTCCAGGTACACCGCGCCGTCCGCGGTGATCGTGATCGCCCGCGTCTGCGGCTTGGCGAGGTTGTTGGCCGCCTGCGTCGTCGGCGAGTTCACCTTCACGCCCTGCACCGACGCCGTCGTCAGGATGATGAACACCACCAGCAGCACGTAGGCGAGATCCAGCATCGGCGTGACGTTGATGTCGTCGTAGGGCTGGTTGTCGGACTTGACGTCGCCGGCCATGTCAACCTCAAGGTGCGCCGTACAGCTCTGCAACGCGAGTGATGAACTCGTCGATGAAGATCTGCATGTCCGACGTCGCGTTCTTGATCTGCGACGCCAGCCAGTTGTAGCCAAACAGCGCGGGGATCGCGACGCCCAGGCCCGCCACCGTCGCCAGCAGCGCCGCGGCAATGCCCGGTGCGATCGCGTTCACGTTGACGTCGCCCGCCGCCGCGATGGCGGCGAAGGTGATCATCACGCCCACCACCGTGCCCAGCAGGCCCAGGAACGGGCCGCCCGAGATCGCGATGGTCAGCAGCACCATGCCGGAGTTCAGCTGCGCGTTCTCGCGCACGTAGTCGGCATCCACCGACGCCTTCACCGCGTCCAGCGACGCGCCCGACAGCGGCTTGGCGCCCGCCTCGCCCACCTTGCGCTTGGCCAGCTCGCGCACGCCGGCCTGGTAGAGCCGGTAGATGGGCGAGGCCGGATGCGGCGCGTGTGTCTCCAGCTTCAGCAGCTCTTCGTTGGCCTCGCGGAACTTCAGCACGAAGCTGCGGTTGGCCTTGGCCACCTTGGCCACAAGCAGGCTCTTGCTGACCATCACCCAGCAGGCAATGGCGAACATGACACCCAGGATGATGATGACCACCCAGGCGTCCACCGTGAGGTTCTTGACGAGCACGCCCATGTAGCCGTGGCTCTCGCCCTCGGCCTCGGCGGCGTCCTTGGCTTCGCGGGTGGAGGCCACGAGCTTGCTCTCCGCGCCCTGCGCGCCGGCTGCCACGGCGATCCAGTCGGCGCTGCGCAGCGCGGCGGCCACCTGCACCTCGTCCATCAGGCCGCGCGCGCCTTCGCCCAGGCGCAGGCTGCTGCCCAGCTGCGGCGTGGCCAGGTCGCCTTGTGCCACCTGCGCGCCGTTGACGAACAGCGTCGCCTTGCCCAGGCCCAGCCGCAGGGCCACCTGCGTCCAGCGCGCCACCGGCACGTCGCCGCCCGATACCTCGGCCCTGTTTTCATTGCTGGCACGCACGACGACCTTGCCGCCGCTCAGGCTCAGCGTCAGCCCGCCCCAGTTCAGCAGCGTCGCGCGCTGCACGTCGTCCAGCTTCACCCACAGGCTCACCGTCAGCTGGTTGCCGGCGTCCACCACCGGCTTGTCCGACAGCGCGTAGACCACCGCCTCGCCCGTCAGCTTGGCGCTGGCGGCCAGCAGCCCGTTGGGCTCAGTGACCAGCGGGCCCTGCGGCTTCACGGCGCCCAGCTGGTCGGCACCGGCCGGCTTGTCGCTGAAGTGCAGTGCGATGACGGTAGCCGCATCGAAACCGTTCCCGTCGCCCTCGGCCGCGGCCTTGGCATTGCCGCCGTAGACGTAGAAGACGTTCTTGTCGCTGCCCGGCAGCACGCTGGGCAGCTGCACCCACAGCACGGCCAGTTCGTTGACGCTGTCGAAGCGCTCGACGCTGAACTTCAGCGGCGTCTTGTCGTCGCCGGCCACCACGCGCAGGTCGCTGCCGTCTTCCTTGGCCGCCGTGAAGTCGAAGTTGCCGCTGTGCAGGCGCACGGCCACGGCCACGCCGCTGGCGGTTTCCCTGGTCTCCAGGCCTTGCGCCGACGTGTTCAGCGTGATCCTGGCGCGCTCGTTCCAGTCGGCGTTCCACCAGGCGTGGGCGGTGGCCGGCAGCAGCGCGGCGAGAAGAAGGGCGGTGAGTGCTTTGCGCATGGCTTGTCTTTCTTGAATCACGAGGAGCCGAAGCCCAGGAACTCCAGCAGCAGGTTGCGGCGCCGGCGGCGGCGTTCGTCCTTGTCCTTGTCGCTGTCTGCCGCGGCGGCGGCCTGCGCGGCGCCGGTGGGCGTTGTCGGCACGGCGATGGGCGCCGTGATGGCCACCTCGCCCGTCGCGCCGGCCCGCGCGCCCGACACCTGGATGTCGTTCGCGTTCACCAGCCGGTCCGCGCCGAGGAAGGCGTTGCCCTTGGAGCGGATGCCCGCCTCGCCGGCGTTGATCTCGCCGGTGGGGGCGTACAGGTCCAGGTCGTTGCCGGCCTGCAGCACGGCGATGCCTGAGCCGCTGAACGAGCCGGACGTGTCGAACACCAGGTTGCCGTTGCTGTCCAGCCGCAGCACGGGCGCCGGCGCGCCGGTCACGGTCTTGGCGCCGCGGCCCGCGTCGATGTTGCCGGCGGACGACCACATCAGCAGGCTGCCCTGGCCGATGGTGAACACGCGCGACTGGTTGACGTCGAAGTTCTGCGCCACGACGGCCGACACATCGCCGC
The DNA here is from genome assembly GCF_058794515.1 of Roseateles sp. GW823-FHT07B05. Lineage (NCBI taxonomy): Bacteria > Pseudomonadati > Pseudomonadota > Betaproteobacteria > Burkholderiales > Sphaerotilaceae > Roseateles > Roseateles sp. GW823-FHT07B05. The sequence goes on along the minus strand of NZ_JBXAGX010000006.1, from coordinate 199,420 downwards.
CGTTGACGGTGACGATGCCCAGCTCGGTGGCCGACTTGTTGCCCGCCGTCACCTCGCCGGCATTGACGCCGCCGCCGGGGTTGACGAGCGTGATGTCGGCCGCCTGCAGCGTCTTGATCTGGCTGGTGGGCATGCGCACCTGCGCGGCCGGGCGTGCGGTGCCATTGCCGAGCGGGAACAGCAGGTTCACGGCCTGGTAGCCGCGCGCATAGGCGGCCCAGCGCTCGTCGCCTTCCAGCACCGCGGCGGCGCGGCCGGCGCTGCGCAGCTCGCCGACGAGCACGCGGTTCAGCCACGGGATCTGCCGCGCCAGCGGCAGCGCCTCGAAGCGGCGCAGCGTGTCGGCCGCGTCGGTGCCCCGCGTGCCGCCCATCAGCGCCACGTAGTCGGCCAGCTTGGCGAGGTCCGCTGTGGCGGCCAGCTGGGCCAGCGCCGAGGCGCGGGTGGCCACCGGCTGCGATGCTAGGCCGCTCATCAGCACGCGGCTGACGAGCAGCGATTGCTGTGCGCCGCTCAACGCACCCAGTTGCTGCAGCGCCTGCGCATCGCTGAGCGCGGACCATGCCGGCTCCAGCAGGCTGGCCTGCTGCTTCACGGCGTCGGCCACGGCCGCGTCGTCCACCGGCTTGCCCAGCAACGCGGCCACGCGCGCGCGCTGGTCGCCGGCCTCGGCGCGGGCCGGCTGCGCCTTGACCTGCTCGGCCACCAGGCGGTCCACGGTGTCAGTGCCGAACTTCTGGCGCAGCAGGTCCAGCTGCTGTGCGGGCGAGGCCGCCTCGAATGCCGCGGCCGTGCCGCTGCCGCCCAGCAGCACCCAGGCCTGGCCCCGCTTGCCCGTCAGGCCCGACGCGCCCAGCACCTGGAAGCCCGCGGCGCTGGCGCGGGCGTAGTCCTCGCCGTCGGCGCTCAGGCCGGCGACGACCGTCAGCCGCGCGCCGCCGTCGGGCAGCAGCGCGCTGTTGGACAGGTTGCCGCGCGCGACGATGCCGGTGCTGTTGCCCAGGTCCACGTCGCGGCCGGCCAGTACCAGCAGGTCGCCGGGGCCGGCGATCTCCAGGCCGGTGAGGCTGGTGAAGCGCACATCGCGCCCGGCCTGCAGCAGGCTCAGTTCGCTGGCCTCGCCGGCGGTGGCCGGCTGCTGTTGCACGCTGACGTTGGACAGCCGCACGTCGCGCCCCGCCGTCGCCGTCAGCGGCCGCGTGGACACGAGGTTCTGCACGTCCACGTCGCCGTTGGCCGACAGCAGCCGCACCGGCGCGCGGCCGCTCTGGTCCGGCTGTGCCTGGCCCAGCGCGTTGCGTGTCAGGCGCTGCGCCTCGGGCAGCACGATGCTGGCCAGGTCTTCCATCGACGCCGCCGCCGGCGGCTGGGCCGGGCCCAGCGCCAGCACCTGCAGGCCGTCGGCGCTGACCGCGTCGCGGCCGGCGATCCAGCTGCGTGCCTGCGCCGGGTCGGCCGCCGTGCTCCATTGCCACAGGTTGGCGGCGCTGACGCCGCCTTGCGGTGCCAGCAGGCGGAGGTCCACCGGCACGACGCGGCCTGGCGTGGCCTGGCCACCGGCGCTGTCCTCCAGCGGCTGCGCGGCGCCGAGGTAGTTGACCGAGCCGGCCGCGCTCTGCACCAGCAGCTGCGCGCGGGCGTCCAGCAGCGGCAGCGCCAGGTTCTCGCCCTGGGCCGCGGTGTTGGCCTTGGAGGGCAGCGCCAGCGCCAGGTTGCGGGCGCTCGCCAGCGTGGCGTCGCCACCGGCCTGCACGCGCAGCGCGCCGTCCTGGTAGATCAGCTGCAGGCCGGGGTCCAGCTGCACGTTGCTGCCGGCCTGGTTGCGCACCGCGCCACCGGCCGACACGTTGATGCCGCGCGAGGCCAGCAGCTGGCCGCTGACGACATCGCGCCCGGCCTGCACGGCCACCGTGCCGCCGCCGAACTGCTGCAGGCCTTGCGGCAGGTCGCTGCTGGTGCTGCCGCTGCCGGCCAGGAAGCCGGAACTGGCCGCGGCCGCGTGCACCTGGATGGCGTCACGGCCGGCCTGCACCTGCACCGAGCCGCCGCCCAGCGTGGCCACGCCTTGCGCAAACAGGTCGCTGCGCGCGAACCAGGCGACGGTGCCGTCCATCACGCCCTGCGCGCGCCACAGCCAGCCGGTGGCGTAGCGCTGCTCGGCGCCGGCCGCCTGGCCGACGACGTCCTGCCCGGCGCTCAGCCGGATGGCGCCGCCGCCGTGCGCAAAGGGCAGCAGGCCGCTGCCGTCCAGCGCGGGCGCGAGGTTCTCGAACAGAGAGTTGAACGGCGTCGTCGGCAGCGGGTCCGGCGTGTCCGGGGCGGGCGCCGGGCTGGGCGCGGGCGCCGGCGTGGGGGATGGCGCCGGGGCCGGCGTGGGGGCTGGCGCCGGCGTGGGCACGCTGCCGGGCGGGGCCGGCGGCTGCGTGTTGCCGGTGCTGGGGCCGTTGCCGTCGGAGGGCTGTGTGGCCGTGCCGGTGGCGGCGTCCGCCGCGCGCACGGTGGTGCCACCGGCCTGCGGCGCGGACGCCGGCACGGGGCTGGGCGCGGGCTCCGCGGCGGGTGCCGTGGTGACCGGCACGCCCAGCGTGGCGATGGTGGCGCGGCGGTCCAGCCAGCGGATGTCCTGCGCGGCGGCGATGGCGATGCGGCCCGTGCTGCTGCGCACCTGCACGGCCGGCGCGTTGGCGTCGGCAGTGCCGATCAGCACCGAGCCTGGAGCGGTGTCGTCGGCCACCGTGGGCCGCGTGGTCATCACGTTGGCGGCCGACAGGTCGGCGCCCGCGACGATGCGCAGGTCACCGGCGCGCGACGACGTGGCGACCCACTGGCCCGCCGCGGCCGGCGACTCGCGAAGGCCGGTGCTGAGGCTGGCCTGCAGCGCCACGCTGCCCGCGGCGCGCAGCGTCAGCGCGGCCTCGGCGGCGTTGGGGGCGGCGGCCAACTGGGCGCTGCTCAGCGTGGGCAGGCGCCAGTCGGTGCTCAGCGTCAGGTCGCCGGTGGACTGCACCTCGACGCCGGCGCGCACGCGCACCGTGGCCTGGCCGGCCGCGATGCGGCTGGCGATGGCCTGCGCGTTCTGCTGGCCCTCGCCCATGAAGTCGCTGTTGTCCTGCAGCACGCGCGCCAGGCCCAGCTGCGCCGTGCTGGCGGGTGGGGGCGGCGGTGGCGGTGGATTGGGGCCGGGCGGTGGCGTGATCGGGCCGGGAGCGGGCACCGGTGCGCCGCCGGGCGGCGCGGGTGGCTGCGTGTTGCCGGTCGTCGGGCCGTTGCCTGGGGACGGGTTGGACGGGCTGGCGGTCGCGTCCGCCACGCCGACGGCCAGCGTGCCCGCCAGCGGCGCGGGCGGTGGCGTCAACGGCGGCGTGGGCGGGTTGGCCGAGCCGGTCGTCGCGCCATTGCCGGCGGACGGCTGCGTGGCCGCGGCCGGCGGCGTGGGCACGGGGGCCGGCGGGGTCGGCGTCAGCGGTGGCGTCGGCGGCTGGGTGTCGCCCGTGCTGGGGCCATTGCCGTTGGACGGGGTGGAAGGCGTTGGGGCCGGGGCAGGTGCCGGGGGCGTCGGCACGGGGGCGGGAGTCGGCACCGGGGCGGGCGGCGTCGGGACGGGCGAAGGCGCCGGCGGGGTCGGCACTGGCGTCGGCGCGGGCGGTGTCGGCGTAGGAGCCGGTGGTGTGGGCACCGGCGTCGGCACAGGAGCCGGCGGGTTGGGCACGGGCGTGGGCGCCGGAGCCGGGGGCGTCGGCGTCAGCGGCGGCGAGGGCGGCTGGGTGTTGCCCGTGCTCGGGCCATTGCCGGTGGACGGGTTCGTGGGGGCAGGCGCGGGCGTGGGCACCGGCGCGGGCGCCGGCGGGTTGGGCACGGGCGTGGGTGTCGGTGCGGGTGGCTCGGGCGTGGGGGCCGGTGCAGGCGGCGTCGGCGTCGGCGTCGGCGCGGGCGCTGGGGGCGTCGGGGTCAGCGGCGGTGAGGGCGGCTGGGTGTTGCCCGTGCTCGGGCCATTGCCGGTGGACGGGTTCGTGGGGGCAGGCCCA
>NZ_JBXAGX010000006.1:0-195298 GCF_058794515.1 Roseateles sp. GW823-FHT07B05 | reverse complement strand
GTGTGGGTACCGGCGTCGGAGCGGGCGGCGTCGGCACCGGTGCCGGCGGGTTGGGCACGGGGGTGGGTGTCGGCGCGGGTGGCTCGGGCGTGGGGGCCGGTGCAGGCGGCGTCGGCGTGGGCGTGGGCGCGGGCGCTGGGGGCGTCGGCGTCAGCGGCGGTGAGGGCGGCTGGGTGTTGCCCGTGCTCGGGCCATTGCCGGTGGACGGGTTCGTGGGGGCAGGCCCAGGCGTGGGCACCGGCGCGGGCGGCGTCGGGGTGGGCGAGGGGGCCGGCGGTGTGGGTACCGGCGTCGGAGCGGGCGGCGTCGGCACCGGTGCCGGCGGGTTGGGCACGGGGGTGGGTGTCGGCGCGGGCGGCTCGGGCGTCGGGGCTGGAGCGGGCGGCGTCGGTGTGGGCGATGGCGCCGGCGGCGTGGGCGTGAGCGGCGGCGACGGCGGCTGGGTGTTGCCCGTGCTGGGGCCGTTGCCGGTGGACGGGTTGGTCGGGTTCGTCGGCGATGGCGCGGGGGGCGTCGGCGTCAGCGGCGGTGTGGGCGGCCGCGTGTTGCCCGTGCTGGGGCCATTGCCGGTGGACGGATCGGTGGGCGCAGGCCCCGGCGTCGGCACGGGGGCCGGTGCGGGAGGCGGTGTCGGCGTGGGTGCCGGCGCCGGGGGCGTCGGGGTGGGCGCTGGCGCCGGCGGAGTCGGCGTGGGGGCCGGGGCGGGCGGCGTCGGGGTGGGCGACGGCGCCGGCGGTGTGGGCACGGGCGTTGGCGCGGGTGTGGGAGCGGGCGTGGGCGCCGGCACCAGGCCGTCGACGAGTTCGCTGACACCGCCGTAGACCTTGACGGCCTCGATGTCCACGCTGCCCACCTGCTCGAGTTGGCTTTGCAGCGGCGCGATCTTCACGTCCTGGCCGTCGCGCATGGCACGCAGCGACAGCTCGCCGCCGCCCAGGTCCACGCTGCCGCCCTGCAGCTTGATCCAGCCATCGCGGCTGTTCAGCGCGAGGCGGGGCGCGTCGGTGTCGCTGCCTGCGCCGGCGCTGCGGGCGACGAGGCGGGCGCCGTCGGCGATGACGACATCGCCGTCGACGTGCTGGCCGTCGACGAGGCGGCTGCCGGCGTTGAGCTGGATCTGCCCGCCGCGGGTGCCGCTGGCCAGCGCGATGAGCTCGCCGGCAACGGTCAGGTTGCCCGCGTCGCTGCTCAGTTCGAGCGCGTGCGCCGTGAGGCGGGCACCGCTGGGCAGCGTCTGGTCACCGCTGCGGTTGCGCACGGCGATCTGCTGCTCGAACGCGCGGTTGCCGGCGGCGGTGATGGCGCCGGCCAGCTCGCGCAGGTCCACGGCGGTCTTGCTGTCCAGACTGAGGCTGGCGGCGGTAACGGCGGCGGTGGACGCGCTGGCGCTGAGCGTGCCGCCCAGCACCAGGCTGCCTTGCGGCGCGGCCAGGCTCAGGCGGCCGGCATCGCCGCCGCCGACGCCGGCGACGTCCAGCGTCGCGCCGGTGGCCAGCGTGACGTTGCCGGTCTGGCTGGTCGCGGCGAGGCTGCCGGCAGCGAGGTCCGTGCGCACGGCCTGGCTGCCGCTGCCCAGCGTCTCGCTGCGGCCGGCCACGCTGAGGCGGCCTGACTCGATGCGGAGCTCGCCCGTGGCGTTCAGCGCCAGGCGGCCGGCGGGCAGGTCGATGTCGGTGGCGACGCGCAGCATCTGCGCGTTCAGCGTCAGCTGGCCGGCGCTGCCGTGGGCGGCCTCGGCCGTGGCGGGTGTGCTGGCGCGCGTGAGTTCCAGCCCGCCCTGCACGGTCCAGGTGCTGCTGGCCGGTGTGCCGCTGGCGGCGTGCAGCGCGCTGGTCTCGGCCCGCACGCTGCCGCTGGCGGTGACCGTGCTGCTGCCGGCCAGCGCCAGGCCGTCGGGCGCGCGCAGCGTGGTCTGCGCGGCGCTCCAGCCCTGTGCGCCGGGGCCGATCTGCAGCGTGCCGGCGGCGTCCAGCATGAGCCGGCCGGCGGCGTCGGTCACCGTCGTGGCGGGCCGCCCGGTGGTGTTGGTGAGCACCAGGTGGCGGGCCTGGATGCGGGCCACGTCGGCCGCGGTGGCGGCGCGCAGCGCGGCGGTGTCCAGCGTCAGCCGCTGCAGCGTGGCGCTGCCGAAGTCGACGCTGCCGACGAGGTCCACGCCGCCGTAGCTGCGCAGCAGCAGCTCGCGGCTCTGGCCCAGCTGATCGAGCAGGTTCCGGCCCAGCAGCAGGCTGTTGTTGGCGAGCGGCTGCTGGCCGCCCAGCTGCAGGCGCGGCACGCCCAGCGCCAGCGTGGCGGCGCTGAGTTGCGCGCTGTCGGCGATGCCGGCCTGGGCGGTGGCGTCCAGCTGCAGCAGGCCGTCGGCGGCCAGTGCCGCGTTGCTGCGCAGCACCAGGCTGCCGGTGGCCTGCGTGGCGCCCTGGCGCAGCAGTTGGCTGCCCGTGTTGGCGCTGAGCAGCAGCGCGGCGCCGTCGCCGGTGACGGTGAAACTGGCGGCGGGCTGCGTGCCGGCGGTGCTCTTCAAGGTGGCGCCGACGCCGATGTCCAGCGTGTCGCGTGCCGCGAGCAGCAGCGTGGGCGCGCTGAGCTTCTGGCCAGCGGCGACGGTGAGCGTCTGCGCGGTCACGGTCAGCGCGCCGGGCTGGCGCAGGTCGGTGGGCACGGCGCCCAGCACGAGCTGGGCCACGCCGAGGCCGTTGAGCTGCGCAGCGTCCAGCTGCAGGCCGGCGCCGCTGCCGACGGTGATGTCGCTGGCGCCGAAGTAGGCGCTGCCGCCGCGCCCGCCGGTGCCGGCGGCGGCACGCAGCGCGCCGCGGATGTCGGCCTGCTGTGCGGCCACGACCAGCGCGCCGGCGTCGCGGTTCAGCGCCGGCGTGGCGGTGTCGTTGCGCACGGCCAGCGCGCCGAAGAAGGCGTCGGCGCCGGCCAGGCGGATCTCGCTGTAGCGCCGCGCCTGCGCCGGGGTCAGGACTTGCCAGTTGCTGCTCAGCGCGTCCAGCACCGTGGTGCCGGCCTGGCCCAGCCGGGCGCCGACGAGCAGCGTGCCGTCGTCGCGCGCAATGCTGCGGCCCTGCGCCAGCGCGGTGCCGGTGGCCGGGCGCACCAGCAGCGCGCCGGGCAGCAGCGCGAAGCGCGCCGGCAACAGCGTGTAGGCGCCGCGCAGCACGGTGCCGTCGGCCAGCGTGAGGCCGGTGCTGCCGAAGTTGATCTGCCGGCCCACGGCGGGCAGGCCCGGCAGCGAGGCGTCGGCCGCGCCGCTGCTCTGCACGCCGGGCACGATGGCGTAGCTGCCGTCGGCGGCGCTGAAGATGTCGGTGGAGCCGCCGGGCCCGGCGACGAACTGCCAGCCCAGCAGCTGGCCGCCGCCGCTGAGGTCCACCGTGGCGCCGGGCGCGATGCTGACGCTGGGCGACTCCAGCACCACGGCCTTGGCCGGTGTGGTGCTGCTGATGACGCCGGGCGCGCTGCCGGGAGCCTGCCAACGCTCGCCGTTCCAGGTGCCGAACAGGTAGCTGCGGCCGCCGGCGGTGACGGAGGTCTCGCTGCCGGCCAGCAGCTGCACCGACTCGCTGGCCTTCAGCGTCAGGCTGCCTTCGGGCGCGCGCAGCCGGCCGCCCTGCACGATGCTGGCGGCCTGCAGCGTGAGGCGCCCGCCGGCGCTCCAGGGCAGGTCGGGTGCGTCGCCGCCGGGCATGGCGATGTCGATGCGGCGGCCGCTGGCGTCCAGCGTGAACGCGGTGTCGGTGGCGGGGTAGATCTGGCGGGCGCTGAGCGACAGGTCGCCCGCCGTGGCCAGGCGGCCGTCGCCGGCCATGTTGGCGCTGGGCTTTTGCAGCAGCAGGTCACCGGCGCTGGCGAGCGTGAGCCGGGCCAGGCCCTGCGTGACGACGCGGCCGCTGACGTCCAGCCGTTCGCTGGCCTGCAGCGTCAGCGCGGCGTTGCCGGCGCTGGTGGCGGCGGGCTCGCGCTGCAGGCCGCTGCCGTAGTTCAGGCCGTCCTTGGTGTTGGCCCAGCTCAGCAGCGGCGCGGCGAGTTGCGCGGTGGCCGCGCCGGCAGACGGCGTGACCGTCAGTGCCTCGGCGTCCAGCGTCAGCGCGCGGGCCAGCTGCAGCGACACGCCGCCCTCGACGGCCAGCTTCTCGCGGGCGCTCAGCTTGACGTCGGTGACGCCCGAGCGCGCCACCCACGGTGCGTCCACGCGCGCCAGCAGGTTGGCGCCGGCGGCGCCCGGCAGGTCTTGCGGCCGCAGCGCGCCGCTGAGGGCGCCGTCGGTGGCGGCCAGCGTCAGGGCCAGCACCGGCGGCGCCTGGTTCTCGATGGCGTAGCCGGCGCCCAGCGTGACCTGCAGCCGGCCGCCGTGCTGGCCGGTGCCGGCCTGCGCGTCCAGCGCGCCTTCCAGCAGCATCAGGCCGTTGCCCTGCACGGCCAGGCTGCCGGCCGCGCTGCCGACGAGCTGGCGCGTGACACGGTCGCCGCCGTCGGCGCGCTCGCGCACGTCCAGCAGGCCCGAGGCGCCGGCGATGTTCAGCCGCGCGCCCTGTTGCACGACGAGGCTGGTGGCCAGCGCGAGGTTGGAGCCCGCCGCGTTGAGGGCGATGCTGCCGCCGGCCAGCACGCGGCCGGTCAGCAGCCCGTCGGTGCCGGCTTGCAGCTGGCGCAGGCCGGCCACGTCGATCAGCGCCGTGCTGCCCACCCACAGCCAGCGGGCCTGGCTGGCCAGCGCGCCGCCGCCGAGGCCGAGGTTGACCTGGCCGCCCGGCGCGAGGAGGTGGCCGTCCATGCGCAGCTGGTGGCGCGCGGAGAGGTCGAGGCGGGCCGTCGGGTCCAGCGAGACGGTGGCGCCGGCGGCGATGCCGAGCTGGCCTTGCGGCTTGTCGGCCGCGTAGCCGCCGGAGGCCAGGCTGAGGTTGACGGGGCGGGCGTAGCCGGTCAGCGGTGCGGCCAGCGTCAGCGTGTCGCGCCAGTGCGTGCTGCCGCTGGCCTGCAGCCGGCTGGCGGCCGTGGCCTGCCAGAGCTGCGTGCGCGGCGCCAGCGTGGTGCCGGCGTCGACGAACAGTGACTCGCGGCCCTCGAAGGCGAAGCTCTGGAAGCCGCCGCGGTCCAGGAAGTCGGCGCCCAGCCGCAGCGTGCCGGCGGCGTCGGGCGTGGCCGGCGCGGCGCCGAAGCGCAGCGCCGTGGCCGTCAGGCCGAGGCTGCCGCCCTGCGTCAGTGAATAGGCGCGCAGCTCGGCGCCCAGCGTCAGCGTGTGCGGCGTGTCGGTGGCCGCCGTGCTGGGCCCTGCGGCCAGCGTGAGGCTGCCCGCCGCGCCGCCGCTGATGGCCTGGCTGGTGGTGACGAGTGCGCCGCCGGACACGTCCAGCACGCTGCCCGCGCCCAGGGTCAGGTCGCCGCCGGCCTGCAGCGTCAGGCTGCCGCCCTTGGTGGCCGCGGCGGGTGCCGAGGCGGCCAGCAACGGGTCCAGCGCGGCGTTGATCCAGGCGCCGGCAACGTCCAGCTGCGCGCCCGGGGCCACCGTCACGTTGCCGTTGGGGCTGCGCAGCGTGACCCGGCCGCCGGCGGTGTGCACCGAGCCGGCGACGTCCACGTTGCCGCGCTCGGACTGCAGCTGCAGCGTGCCGAGAGCCGGCAGATCCAGGTCGCCGCCCAGCCGCACGTCGCCCACCGCGGTGATGCTGACCGAGCCGAAGCCCGCGCCACGCAGCGTGCGCAGCGACAGCGCGGACACATCGGCCGTGAGGGTGTCGGCGGTGGTCAGCTCGAAGCGCCTGAGCACCGCACCGGCGTAGCTGCCCGAGCCGAACTCGGCGTTGTGCACCAGCGCGCCGATGGCGAGCTGGCTGGCGGCGGCCAGCGCGTCCTGCCCCAGCCGCTGGCGCGTGCCGGTGACCGTGCCGCCGCTCAACTGGCCGGCCAGCGACACGGTGGGCGCGATCAGCGTCAGCTTGCCGCCGGCCTGGCCGTCCACGTAGCCGCTCTCCAGCCGCTGCGGGCTGACGCTGCCGTAGCTGACCACCGGGCCCCAGCGGTCGTAGCGCGCCTTGGACGTGCCGGCGTTGGTGATGGCGGTGTAGACGAGATCCTTGGGCGCGTTGTTCAGCGTGTAGGCCGCGCCGGTGCTGCTGTAGAGCTGCGTGGGCGACACGAACGCGTCGGTGTAGGTGACGCGGCCGCCGTCCACGCTGATGCGCGAGCCGGCCTGCGCGACGACGGCCTCGCCCGCCAGCAGCCGCAGGCTGCCGCCGCCGGCCAGGCGCTCGCTGGCGCTGCGCTGCAGACCGGCGCGGTAGCCGGCCAGGTCGCCGAGGATGGGCGAGGCCTGGCGGATGTCCAGCGTGACCTTGTTGCGGTACAGCAGCCCGTCCTTCTGCAGCGGCGCATCCTTCAGGTCGTTGCTGCCCAGCAGCTCGGTCGTCACGAAGTTGCGGGCGGCGCTGACGGTGGTGTCGGTGGTGCCGGCCAGATCGATGCTGGCGTTGCTGCCGATGACCACGCGGCCGGCCGTCGCGTTGAACTGGGTGCCGGTGACGAGGTCGGCGTTGTAGTCGGGCGTGTTCAGCGCGCGCACTTCGGCCACGGCGCCGGGCGCGGTGATGCGGCCTTGCACGTCGACGGTGCCGCCGCTCAGGTGCAGCCGCGAGCGCGTGAAGCTGGCGTTGTCGTCGCTGGTCAGCGGCTTGCCGTCGGCGCCGGTGTTGTCGGGCGTGATCTCGGTGACGCTGCCGGCGGCCAGGGTCAGCGTGCCGCTGACGGCGGCGCGCTTGTAGAACGGGTCGCTGGTGGTCTTGCCGGACTCGGCATCCCCCTGCGCCAGCAGCAGGATGGAGCCGTTCTGCGACACGCTGGTCGTCGCGCTGATGCGGCCCGCCTGGTTGACGGCCAGGCCCACCAGCGTCGCGTTGCCGCGCGGCACGCTGATGCTGCCGGTGTTCTCCACCGAGCCGGCGCCGCTCGCCAGGTCGCCCCGGCCCACTTCGACGAGCAGCCCGCGCAGCGCCGGCACGTTGGGGTTGGCCTCGGACGCGTACAGCGGCTCGGCGGTGGGCAGCTTGTAGAACACCTCGGCGCCCGCGCCCAGCACGACCTGGCCGCCCGGCGCGGTCAGCGTGCCGGCGTTCTCGACGCGCTTGGCGTACAGCTGGATGCGGCCGCCTTCGCCGGTCCTGATCTCGGCGCCGGGCTCGACGCGGATGAAGTTCTTCGCATCGACATAGTCGGCCGCCGTGCCGTCGTAGCGCAGCGCCGGTGCCGTGCCGGTGATGTTGGTGACGAAGCCGTTGGCGTAGTCGGCGTCCCTGGGCGCCAGCGTCGTGGCCAGCAGCGCACCCACGTCCACGCGGGCGTCCTTGCCGAACAGGATGCCGTTGCGGTTGTAGAGCAGGATCTCGCCGCCGTTGGTGGCCTTGAGCTGGCCGAAGATCAGGCTGGGGCTGACGCTGCCGATGCGGTTCAGCGCACTCGACCCCGGCAGCGCCATGTCGAACGTGACCGAGCTGGCCGCGCCGATGTCGAAGCTTTCCCACTTGTAGATGGCGCGCTGGCTGGTCTGGCCAATGGTCATGTCCTGACCGCCGCGGCTGTTGCCTGTCGTCACCGGTGCCACGGCGCCCGAGCCGTAGACACGCCAGCCAGCCGCCGGCAGCGGCACCCGGTTGACCGGCGGCGCCGCCACGGGCGCCTGCGCCAGCGCGGCCAAAGGCAGGCTGGCGGCGAGCGCGGCGACGAGCGGCGTCAGCAGCAGGGCGGTCTTGGGCGAGGCGGGCTTGGACATGGGGCTGCTTCAGAAACGCAGGGCGGCGCGCACGTGCACGCGCTCGGTGGGCAGGCTGCGGCCCGCAACATCGCGGTGGCGGCGCGCCCAGTCCAGCGCCAGGCTCAGGCCGGGCTGCAGGCCCAGCCGCACGCCCACGCCGGTGCCCAGCAGCGTGCTGCGGTGGGGCTGGCCGGGTTCGGGCTCGATGAGGGCCACGCGGGCGACGTCGCCGAAGCCGAACACCACCAGCTCGGTGAAGGGGGGCAGGTTGGCGCCGTCGAACGCCTTCAGCAGCGCCGGTGCGAGGTTGCGGCTGCGCAGCTCCAGCGAGGCCAGCACGCCGTAGTCGGCCGACGCGGCGGACTCGGCATAGCCGCGCACCGAGTCGGCCCCGCCGACGGCGAACTGCTCGGCGCTGACGAGCGGCTGGCTGGCGATCTGGCCGGCCACGCGCAGCGCCCATTCGGTGACGCCAATGCGCGTGCTGCCGCGCCAGTCCAGCTTCAGCGTCGTGAAGCCGCCGTCCGCGCCGCGGCGCTTGCAGGCGAACTGGTCGGCCACGCCGAAGCTGCCGTCGGCCAGCTGGCAGTCATTGCGCGTCTGCCGCCACACGGGGCGCAGGCCGAAGGTGGCGCTGGCGCTGAGCTGCTGCTGGCCCCACTCGCCCCACCAGCTGCCGTTGTAGGCCGCCTGCAGCGGCGCATAGCGCAGCGGCGAGCCGATGGTGCCGGCGCTGGTCTGCACGTCTTCGGTCAGGTCCTTCAGGTCGAAGCCGAGCGACAGCCCGTGGGCCGCGTTGCTGCCGACGCGGTTGACGCCGTAGCGCAGCCCCAGCGTCGTGCCCTTGCCCAGCACGCGCGTGCCGCCCAGGCTGTCGATATCGCTGCTGGAGTTGACGGCGCTGAAGCTCAGCGAATCACCGTCGCCCAGCGGCACGAGGTAGTTCAGCACCAGCACCTGCGACTGGCTGGGCCGCATCGGCGCGGTCAGCGCCGTCAGCGACAGCGAGTGGTCGCGCTGGAACAGGTTGTCGTAGTGAAGGTTGACGGCGGCGCGCAGCGCCTCGGTGCCGGCGGCGGCCGCGTTGTTCAATTCCAAGCTGCCGCCCAGCGGCAGCTTGTCGGTGACCTTGAGTTCGGCCTCCACGGTGCCGGGCTCGCGGCCCGGGCGCAGCACCGGCTGCACGCGCCGCTCGGGTGTCTGGCTGAGCGCGGCGACCTGCTGCTGCACGACGTTGAAGTTGGGCACCGTGCCCTCGGCCAGCTCGGTGGCGACGGCGCGGATGCGGCCCTGGTCGAAATAGCGCGAGCCGGTCACGTAGAGCCTGTCGACACGGCCTTCCAGCACCGCCAGCCGCACCACGCCGCCGTCGATGCGCTGCTCGGGCACGTCGACGAACACGGTCAGGTAGCCGGCGTTCTGGTACGCCTTCTCCAGCGCGGCGCGGGCGCCCTCGATGGCCGCCATGTCGCGCTTTTCGCCCATGAAGGGCATGACGGCGGCCTCCACCTGCGTGGCCTTGAGCCGGGTGTTGCCTTCGATCTCGAACTCGAGGATGTCGAACTGCAGCGCGGCCTGGGCGAAGGCCGGCAGGCCCTGGGCGAGCAGCGCCAGGGCGAAGGCAATCAGCAAAAAACAGCGCGCCCGCAACGGGGCGCGCGTCGATCCGGCTTCCATGAACTCAGTGTCCCGAGGGCGGGTGAAACGGTCGTGAAAAGCGGCCGCGGCCGCGCGGCCCTCAGGCGTTCTTCTGGCGTCGTGCGCGGCCGGCGAGCAGCGCCAGGCCCAGGCCCATCAGGCCCCAGGTGGACGGCTCGGGCACGGGCGTGATGGCCGCGCCACCGCCCAGGTTCAGCGTGTCGCCCACCGGCGCGCCGATGAAGCGGGTGCTGCCGTAGTTCGCGGCGAAGTCGGTGCGCAGGCGCAGCATCTGGCCTTGCATGGTCTGCGCCTGGGTCTGCGAGGCTTCGAGCGTGTAGCTGAGGATGTATTCGCCTTGCGCGTTCACGCCGAGGCCCCAGTAGGCGTCGTGACTGAGGTTGTCGAACTCGTCGACGACGACGGGCGGGTCCGACTGGTCATCGGCAAGGCCCAGTTGGTAGAACCAGGAGGAACTGTTGACCTTGTTGAAGACGTTGGCGGCGTACGTGGTCGAAGCGCCGGCCAGGGCGCCCGTGCTGCTGAAGGCGCTGCCGGCGTAGGACAGTTGGCCCTTGACGTTGTACGAGGACAGGTTGGCGCCGAAATCCGTCTGGCAGCTGCCAGCGCCGCACTGGGTGCTGACGTCGGCGTAGAACGACTCCAGTGAGCCTTCGGCATCACCGAAATTCCCCTGAGCCCAGGTCGTCAGCCGCGTGTACTCGGGGTTGGTGGTGCCGGTCGGCGTCGCGGCATTCAGCGTCGTGTAGAGCGCACGGCTGCCTTGGCCGACGCCGTTGGGGTCGGACGACACCGCAAGAATGGCCCAGATCTGATCGGAGACGTTGCTCGACTTGGTGAGGAAGCTCTGGAAATTGGCGTCCGTGTTCAGCGGTGCAAACAGCTGCTGGTAGCCCGCATCCTGTTGCCCGTAGACGAACAGGTTGGTGGCCGCGTTGCCCGAGGCGTAGTTTTCGGCGTAGACGGTGATGCCCAAGTCCTTCGTGTACGAGACCTCCTTGACCGGATCCCAGATGACCAGCATCAGCTCAGGCGTCTTGCCCTCGGCCACACCGGTGGCGCTGGAGTCACCTACCCGCACGGCCGCCTGACTGGCGCCGCCGACGGCCGCCATGAGTGCAACGATCCATGTCTTCAGCCCCGTGCTGGGGATCTTCTTGCTCACCGTGTTCATGCTGATTCCTCCACCGCTGCCGGCGCGTGATGCACCAGTCTCCTGACTGGCCTTTGCCATGCAGACGCTGTGACTGCATGGCAAAGGCACCCCGGCGTGCCGGGGCGGTCACGGTAGAAGGGCAGGCCTTCCGCCGCGACCGAGAAGGACCGGGGATTACTTCGTCATGCGAACGCCGGAGCAGCTGTTGGCGCTGGTGCGGTTGGTGTGCGACGTGTAGCTCTTGGTCACAGCGTCGAGGTCAGACCAGGCGCCCGAGGCGGTGGACGGCAGCGCGGCCAGGCCGTTCTGCAGGTCCGGGTCCAGGCCTTGCAGGATGGCAGCCTTGCCCATTTCGCCGCGCAGCTTGGTCAGCACGGCCAGCACATCGGCGGTCGGTGCGTTGGCGGCACCGGGCTTGGCCCATTGCATCGAGGCTTCGACGGCGAAGTCGTATTCGCCAGCGATCAGCGAGGCGCGGCTGGGAGTGGCGCCGCTCAGCTTGACGTAGCGGTAGCCCTTCTCCGAAGGCGCACCGTTGACGACGGCTTGCGGGTTGTTTTCGCGACCCAGCACGCCGAAGGCATAGCCACCGCCGGTGCTGTCAGCCAGACCTTCGGTCGTGCCCAGGCAGTTCTCGACGACACCGGTGCTGCTGCCTTGCTGAACCGTCAGCGAGCCCAGCACGGACGGCGTGACCGTGGTGCTGCCTGCCGTCGGCGTGTACTGGTTGGCCGAACCACCGCAGGGGTTGTTGGCGAAGTACATGTTGGACGCGGCTTGCGTGCCCGAACCCGGCGTGCGGCGGCAGACGTTGATGCGCTTGTTGTTGATGTTGCTGTCGACCGAGGCGGGGATCAGCAGGTTCCAGCCCTTCTTGGAGGATGAGCTGCCGTTGAGCTGGCCGGTCAGAGCGCCGGCGATGAAGCTCTTCGGGATGCTTGGCTGGGCCGCGGCGGACTCATCGATGTCGGTGGCGCTGGGGGCGACCAGGCCCTGGGCCTTCTGCAGGGCCAGGTACAGCTTCTTGTTGACGGCGATGGCGAAGATGTTCTGCACGAAACCGGCAGCGTCCAGGCCCGAGGTGTCGAGGTTGCCGCCGCCGTTGATGGTGGCTTGCAGCAGCGGGGGTTCGACGTCCGAGAAGCCAGCGTGGGCCAGGCCCGTGGTGGTGGTGCCGCAGATGAAGCCGGCCTTCTGGATGTCGGTCGCGGGCGACACGCCGCCGGAGGCAGTCGTGCAGCTGGCGTCCACCAGCATGTGGGCTTGTGTCGCGTCGCCGCCGTTCAGCAGCGGCGTCACGCCCTGCGCTGAGCCGCCGGCGTCACGCTTGGTGATCAGCACGGGCGTGCCGACGGGCCAGGTGCCGATGGCGACCTTGGTCCTGAACGAGTAGCCGCGGTGGTTTGCGCCGGTGGTCGAGTCGAAGAAGACATCGAACGTGGCGGGCTGTGCCAGATCAGCCTGGATGTAGGAGCCCACCAGCAGGCGCAGCGCGGAGGCGCCAGCCAGGCGGATTTCCTTCAGCGAGCCGTCAGCGCGGGCGGCGGAGACTTCGGATGGGGTCAGCGCATGTGCAGCGCCGAAGGAGGCCAGGCAGGCGAGGGCGATCAGGGAGGAACGGAGCTTCATGGTGAAGGTGCTTTCTCGGGAGGGCTGTCAGGCAGTGCTCCGCCAGGCCACCTGGGCTCAGGCGGTCTGGCGAAGCAGAAGGGGAGAAAGCCGGGGCAGGAAGCCCCGGCGGGCCGATCAGGCCTTGCGGCGGCGGGCGACGAAGCCGACGGCGGCCAGGCCGGCAACCAGCATCGCGTACGTGCTGGGTTCGGGGACGGCGGCCGTCAGGGTCACGGTCGAGCCATCGAACTCGGCGGTGGTCCTCAGCACGGTGAACTGGGCGAGATGGTCGCCAGCATCGTCCGACGGGGTCAGGTAGACCATGTCGGCCTTCGTGCCGACGGCGTTGCGGGCGTTGAAGAAGCCGTTGAACGAGGTGATGCCGTTGTCCGAATAGGTCAGCGTGCCGAAGGCCGACGCCTTGCGGTTGTTGTCGACCTTGGGCGTGGACAGGCTGTCGATGTCGATGAAGTGAACGGCGAGGTTGTTCGTGCCGTCGTTGGACTGGACGTTCTGGATCGTGCCCAGGGCCTGGTTGACGTTGACGGTCGTCCAGGCGTTGACTTCACCGGGGTTGAAGCCGACATCCAGCGGCTGCACGGCAATGATGGCCCATTGCGTGTTCGTGCCACCGAAGGCCAGGAACTTGTTCCATTCCACGCCAGCGACTGCCTGGGTGAAGGACGTGCCGCCGGCCAGGGCCTTGATGGCGTCAGCGGAAACGCCCAGGTCCTGAGCGTAGGAGCCGGCGCTGTTGGTGGCGATGAAGACGTATTCGGCTTCGCCGAGGTTGCCGGCGGTTTGGACGGTCGCGAACGACGGAGCAGCAACGGCGGCCAGGGCAGCCAGGGCGATGGTCTTGAACTTCATGGAATATTTCTCCGTAGACAGTGGTGTTAGGACGCCCGACCCGAATGGCCGGGGTCCGTCACGCCTGGCTGCCTCCCCTGGATCGCGTCGTGCAATCGGCGGTGGCCTTGGGCGCCTGGGTCGGTAGACCCGCGTTCAAAGAGCAGTGATCCGACTAGATCGTTTCAGGCGGCATTCTTTCGGCCGCCGGTGACACGCGCACCAAGGCCGTGATTTCGTTCGCAGTCCGTATGGACTACGTGCAAACCCCCTGAGCCGTTCGGATGTGTTCCGTTCGGCGCATGGCGCATGCGTTCAGGGCATGAGGCGTGCCCGCGGCAGCGGCGTGGCGGGCGCCCGGTCCAGCAGTTGCAGCGTCATGGCCTGCGCCACGGCTTGGGCGCGGTTGGCGGCGCCCAGCTTGCGCAGGATCTTCTGCACGTGGTTCTTCACGGTCAGCGCGCTGATGCCCAGCTCATCGGCGATCTGCTGGTTGCTCTTGCCCTCGCGCAGCCAGCCCAGGATCTCGCGCTCGCGCTGCGTGACGCCGCCGACGCGGATGGGCGTGGGCTGCGGTGCGCTGATGCCGACGACGTCGCGCTCCACGGCCTGCACGCGCTGCCAGGCGCCGTGGATGTGCGGCAGCAGCAGTTCCAGCCGGCCGGCTAGCGCGGCCAGCGCTGCGCCGTCCTGCGCGGCGAAGACGAAGAAGCTCTCGATCTCCTGCGGCCGCTGCGGGCGGGACACGCCGTGCACCAACACGGTCCGGAACTGCGCGGCGAGCAGCGCGTCGCGCACGGCGCCCAGCGATGCGAAGGCCAGGTCGGCCGTCTGCAGCACGGCGGGCTTGCCGCGCGCGTCCAGCCAGCAGGCCTGCCAGTGCTGCATCAGCAGGCTGCGCGCGTCGCCCAGCGCGTCCATCAGCACGGGCTCCAGGCTGACGCTGTTGAAGACGTCGAACATCAGCTCGCGCGACGCGCGGTCGTAGGCGCCGCAGACGGCCAGCTGGTGCGGGATGAGGCGGCTCAGGTAGCTCTGCGTCCAGACGAAGAACTGGTAGCGGCGGCGCACCGTCAGCGCGGACTCGGCCGCGCGCACGATGGCCTCGGCGGGGTCGTGGGTGTCGCTGGCGGGGGGAGTCGTGGCGGCCGGGTTGTCGTTGGTATGCATGGGCAGCGGTTCAGCGTCGCGGAAGGCGGGAGGGCGCGTCACAAAACTTCGCAACGAACTCACAAGGCAGAAACTCTAGGAAGCGTGCATGACCGGCCGTTGAAGGCTTGGTCGGGTCATGGGCCGAACGGCTCATTCAGGGGGTGTCGAAGGGGCTGTGGCCGGGGCGGTGAACACCCAGTCGCGGGCCGTGGTGCGCCCGCCAGCCGTGGCGAACAGCCGGCGCGACGAGCGGCTGCGCACGCCAACGATGCCGCTGCCCGCCGGCGCGCTGGCGGCGCCTTCGCCGCTGGCTACCACGCCGGCCTGGCCCAGCACCGGCTCCCAGTCGGGCCGGCCGGTGAACGGGTCGTCGTAGAGCTGGCGCAGGTGGCGCTGCGGCCTGGGGAAGCGGCGGTCGGCCAGCAATTCGTCCAGCCGCTGCGGCAGCGGCAGGTGGCCCAGCGGCGTCGTCTGCGCGTAGCGGCCCAGCGCAGCGGCGATGGCCTCGCCGCGAAAGCGCAGCTCGGCCTCGCGCTCGCGCTGCTGGCGCGTCGTCTCCTGCTCGCCCAGCGCGGCCAGCGCCACGCCGCCCAGTGCCAGCGCGAACAGCAGCCAGAGGTAGGTGAAGCCGCGCTGGCGTTGGCCGGGCGCCGCGTCACCAGTCGGCATACAGGCTCCCGTCCGGCGCGCGGCCGGCGGCGCCGCTGCGCACGTCGGCCACCTGGCCGGCCAGGTCGGTGCCGGCGGGCGGCGGCAGCGTCACCCAGCTCTGCGCGCTGCCGGTCAGCGGGTCTTCGGGCAGCTGGCGCAGGTAGCGGTCCTGCACCAGTTGGGCCAGCGTGTCGGGGTAGCGGCCCTTGTCGGCGGCGTACTTGTCGAGCGCGTCGCGCATGACGGCCAGCGACGAGCGCAGCGTGTTCGCCTTGGCGCGGTCCACCGACGCGAAGTAGCGCGGCGCGGTGATGCCGGCCAGCAGGGCCACGATGGCCATGACGACGATCAGTTCGATGAGCGTGAAGCCGCGCGACTTCATCACCAGTCCTTGTACCGGCTGCCGTCGATCGCAACGCCCTCGGCACGTGAATGCACGTCGAACACATCGCGGCCCGGCGCGGGGGATTCGGGCGGGCTGTCGTAGCTGCGCGGCACCCAGGTCTGCGCCGCGGGCAGGCTGGCGTCGGCCAGCGGGTCGCGCGGCAAGCTGCGCAGGAAGTAGATGCGCCGGCGGCCCTGCGGGTCTTTGGCGTCGGGCACGCCGCGCACTAGGCTGTCCAGGTCGGGCGGGTAACCGCTGTCGTCGGCCTTCAGCGTGATGCGGCCGTCGCGCGCGGCCTGGAAGTAGGCGTCCAGCCCGCCGCGCAGCGTGCGCAGCGCGTGGCGCAGCTCGGCCTCGCGCTGGCGCTTGTGCACCCACACGGCCAGCGGCTGCGCGGCCGCGGCCAGGATGCCGACGATGGTGACCACCGCCAGCATCTCGATCAGCGTGAAGCCGCGGTCAGCGGACTTCGACACCGGCTTCACCTTCAACGCGCACGGTCAACGGCTCGCCCTTGGGCCCGGTGGCACGCGTGTTCACGAACTCGATGACGCCCGACTGCCCCGAAGCGCCCGGCCGCGCGCGCAGCACGATGACCTTCTGCGCCTGCGGCCCCAGCTGCACGTCCACGCTGCCGCTGCTGGCCTCGGCGCCGCCGGCGTCGGCGCGCGTGAACAGCGAGACGTCGTAGGTCAGCGTGCCCGACACCGGCACCGCGGCCGTGTTCGTCAGCCCCACGGACAGCGTCTCGCCGACGGCCGCGTTGCCGCTGGTCTGCAGCTCCACGACGGCCTCACCCGTGCGGGCTGCCGGCGTGGGCGCGGCAGCGTTCAGGGACTCGCCGGCCAGCGGCGCCGCCACGCTGCCGCGCGAGCGCAGCCGCACGCCCTCGGCGCCGGGGCTGGCGTCGACGCCGGAGTGGAACAGCGTCTGGCTCGCATCCGGCAGGCTGACGTTGCGCAGCACGTGCGGCGTGATCAGCAGCACCACCTCGGTCTTCTTGCGGCTGTCGGTGTGCACGCCGAACAGGCGGCCCAGCAGCGGCGTCTCCGACACGTAGGGGATGCCGCTGATGCCCTTGCGGTCTTCGTCGTTGATGAGGCCGCCGAGCACCTGCGTCTCGCCGTCGCGCAGCCGCAGCGACGTGGACGCGTTGCGCGTGCCGATGCGGTAGGCGCTGGTGGGCTGCGTGCCGCCGGAGCTTTCCTTCGGCCCCAGGCTGCTGACCTCCAGGTTCACCTTCATGATGACCTCGTTGTCCAGCTGCACGGTGGGCTCCACCTCCAGCTTGATGCCGACGTCGAGATACGTCACCGCGGTGGACACGCCGACGTTGGCGGTGGACGTGGTGGTGAACACCGGCACCTTGTCGCCGATCTGGATCTTGGCCTTCTCCTTGTTGCGTGCGCGCAGCTTGGGGTTGGCCAGCAGGTTGCTGGCGCCCGAGCCGCCCTTCAGCCGCGCCGCGACGACCGGGTTGGCCACCAGCGTGCGGAAGCTGCCGCGCGACGCCCAGGGCACCATCGTCGACGCGGTGTCGATGGCGCCGTAGGTCGCGTCGGTGGCCCAGTTCAGGCCCGCCTCGGCGCTGCGGTCGCTGGCCAGCTCCAGCACCTCCACGTCCAGCATCACTTCCGGCTCGGGCAGGTCCAGGCTGGCCACGAGCTGCTCCACCATCGCAATGACCTCGGGCGTGTCGCGTGCCACCAGCAGGTTCAGCCGCTCGTCCACGAACAGGTCGCGCGTCTTGGCCATCATGCGCACCAGCGCCTGCGCCTGCTTCACATCGGCGTTGTTCAGGTAGAAGCTGCGCGTCACCAGCTCCTGGTGCTCGCGCTGCTTCTGCGGCGTGTTGGGGTAGATCAGCACCGAGTTGTCGTTCAGCAGCTTGCGCTCCAGCTGCTGCGTGCTGAGCACCACGCGCATCGCCTCGTCGACGCTGACGTCCTTCAGGTAGATGCTGACGCGCGCGTCGCCCTTCACGTCCTTGTCGAACACGAAGTTCACGCCCGCGCCGCGGCCCAGCGCCTCGAACACGGTGCGCAGCGGCGCGTCGCGGAACTCCAGGCTCACCGGCTTCTGGTAGGCCGCCGCGAGCGCGGACGGCACCGGCGGCGGTGCGTAGCGCTGGCGCAGCTTCTGCTGCAGGGCCAGCGCCTGCGGCTGGCCGGCGTCCTCGGCCAGCACGCGCGTGACGGCGTCGCGTGCGGCGTCCAGCTGGCCGGCCTGCAGCTGGCGCGCGGCCTGGGCCAGGCGCGCCTGGTGGTCGCGCGCGCGGCGCAGCGCGGCGGCCAGCGCGCGGGTGCGCGGCGCCTGCGCGTCGACGGCCTCCATGCGTTGCAGCAACTCGGCCGCGGCGTCCACCTGGCCGCTGCCGCGGGCGATCTCGGCCTGCGTGGCCAGCGCCAGCAGGCTCAGCTCGCGCTGGCGCTGCAGCGCAGCGCGCAGCTCGTGGTCCTGCGGCGCTGCGGCGGTGGCGTCGCGCAGCAGCCGCCACGCGCCCTCGTGCTCGCCGCGGCGGGCCAGCGTGTCGGCCTCGCGCAGCGCGGGGTGGGTGGCGCAGGCGCTCAGCAGCAGGGCGAGGGTGACGATGAGAAGGCGACTCATGCGGAAGGCGAGCTGGCAAAGGGAACGAACTGGGGCAAGCCCAGCGGCAGGTATGTCAGGCGCAGGCCCGCGGGCTCGACGGCCTCGATGCGCCACTGGCCGTCCACCACCTCGCCCGCGCCGACGACGGCGCTGCGCTGCGCGTTGTTCAGCACGGCGCGGGATGCGCCATCGGTCAGGCGGCCGACGAGCTGGTACGGGAACGGTGGCGCGCTGGGCGGTGGGGGCGGTTCGTCCGGGGCCTGTGCCACGGGAGGCGGTGCGGCTGCGGCAGCCGCGACGGGAGCGGCTTCGCCCCAGGCGGCGCGGGCCTGTGCGTCGAGCGCGGGCCATTCGGCGCGTGAGCTGGCGGGGCCGGGCCAGTCGGCCGGTTGGGTGGCGGTGGCCGCCATCGTGCGGCGCGGCACGGCGGCGGTGGGTTCGGCTGCGCCGTCATTGTTCGACACCCAGGCCGTGGCCGCGAGGCTCAGGCCCAGGGCGCCGAACAGTGCGAGTTGGCGGGGCGCGGGCTTCTTCATTTCGCGGCCTGCATATGAAGCACCCATGCCAGCTCGGCCTTCAGCGTGCCGTTTGCCTCGCGGCGCAGCCGCACGCCCTCCAGCGCCAGTGCCGGGTCGCGCCGCAGCGCCTCGGCGACGAAGTCGCGCAGCGCGCCGTAGCGGCCGCTGAGCTGCATCGCCACGCGGTACTGCGCCAGGCCCAGCTCGCGGTCGGCCTGGTAGCGGAACTCGCTGCGCGGCCACGGCAGGCCCAGCTCGCCGGTCAGCGCCAGCAGCGCGGCGGTGCGGGCCTGGCGGGCGCTGTCGGGCGGCAGGTTGGCGGCCAGCGCGCTGCCGTCGTCCCTCGCCGCTGGGGCCGTGGGCGTCTTGGCCAGCGCGGCACGGCGGGCGGTGAGGGCCTGGCGCTGCGCATCCAGCGCGGCCTGCTCGCGCGCCAGCCACGCGGCGCCGATGACGGCGGCCAGCGTCAGCAGCGCGGCCAGCGCGGTGGGCCAGCCGAGGCGGCGGGCTTGAGTGATCCAGCGCTTCATCGCACGGCCCCGTTGCGGCGCTGCACCTCGAAGCGCAGCCCGCCCGCGTCGGCGGCCGCCTCGGGCCGTTGCAGGCGCGTCAGCACCACGTCCTCGCCCGGCGCGGCCGTCATGGCCAGGCGGTCGACGAGGCGGGTCACCGCGTCGGGCTCGGCGGCCTGGCCCTCCAGGCGCAGTGCGCTGCGGTCCAGGTCCAGCGCGGCGAGCTGCAGGCCCGGTGGTAGCGCGCGTTCCACATCGCTCCACAGCGCGGCCCAGTCGGTGCCGAGCTGCTGCGCCGTGGCCCACGCGCGGCTGCGCGCGGCCGGGTTGGGCGGCCTGGCCTTGGTCGCCACGGCCGGGCGCGCGAGGCGGTCCAGCACGGCGGCCTGTTCCTGCAGGCGCAGTGCTTCATCGTGCTGGCTCTGCGCTTGCAGCGCCACCAGCACGCAGGCTGCCGCCGCCGTCGCCGCCCAGGCCCAAATCAGCGGCCGGGCGCGCGACGGTTGCGCGATGAAATCGGGCGCCTCGTCGTTGCCGGCGTCGGCCAGCAGCGCGTCGGCTCGCAAGACGCGCGTGCCCTGCAGCTCCTGCAGCAGCTCGTCGTCGGCGTGGCGCTGCTGCAGTTCCACGAGCCGGCCGTCGCGGCGGCGCAGCCAGGTCAGCAGGCTGCCTTCGAGCAGCGCGGTGTCGCCGTCGTCGGCCGGCACCAGCGCCCAGCTGGGCTGCAGCGACGTGAGGCGCACGCGGTGGGCCGCCGCCGTGGCTTGCAGCGCGGCAAGGTCGCCGTCGGCCAGCGCGCACGCACCTTGCGGCCACGCGGCCAGCGGCCACTGCTGCGCCGCGGCGCCGAAGTAGTGCGTGAACTGCAGCCGCGCATAGCCCAGCCGCGCGGCGTCGTCGGCCAGCGGCAGGTCGTCGGGCACCCGCAGGCTGTGCATGCGATCCGGCCCGGCCAGCAGCGCCACGCGGGCGCCGGCATGGGCCGCGCACCAGGCGGCGAAGTCGGGCCAGGTCTTGCCCTGTGCGTCGACCGCGCCATCGGTCGTCAGCAGCAGCCGTTCAGTCGGCGAGCGTGACACGGTCCAGCTCCTCCAGCGTCGAGTCGCCCCGCAGCACCAGCGCCACGGCCGCGTCGCGCAGCGAGCGCATGCCGCGGCCGCGTGCCGCCTCCTTGATGCGCGACAGCGGCGCGCGGCTGGCGATGAGGTCGCGCAGCTCGTCGTCCAGCCACAGCAGCTCGCTGACCGCGCGCCGGCCGCGGTAGCCCGTGCCGCGGCAGTGGCTGCAGCCGGTGCCGTGCAGCAGCCGCGCGTCCTCCGGCAGGCCCAGCTCGCGCAACTGCTCGGCCCTGGCGGGCAGCGGCGCGCGGCAGTGCGTGCAGTTGATGCGCATCAGCCGCTGCGCCAGCACGCCGTTCAGCGCGGAGACGACGTTGTAGAGGTCCAGCCCCATGTGCATGAAGCGGCCCACCACGTCGAACGCGTTGTTCGCATGCACGGTGCTGAACACGAGGTGGCCCGTCAGCGCGGCCTGTACGGCGATCTGCGCGGTCTCGGCATCGCGGATCTCGCCCACCATCACGCGGTCGGGGTCGTGCCGCAGCACCGAGCGCAGACCGCGAGCGAACGTCAGCCCCTTCTTCTCGTTGACGGGAATCTGCACGACGCCGGGCAGTTGGTACTCCACCGGGTCTTCGATCGTGATGATCTTGTCGCGGCCGGTGTTGACCTCGCTGATCGCGGCGTACAGCGTCGTCGTTTTTCCCGAGCCGGTGGGGCCGGTGACGAGCAGCAGGCCGTGCGGCTGCTTCGCCAGCGCACGGATCTGCGCACGCGCTTCGGGCTCGAAGCCCAGCGCGTCCAGCGTCAGCGCGCCCTGCGCCTCCACCTGCGCGCGGTCCAGCACGCGGATGACGGCGTCCTCGCCGAACACGCTGGGCATGATGGACAGGCGGAAGTCCACCTCGCGCCCCTGCACCCGCAGCTTGAAGCGGCCGTCCTGCGGCAGCCGGCGCTCGCCAATGTCCAGTTCCGCCATGACCTTCAGGCGCGACACCAGCTGCTCGGCGGCCTGCACGCCGTCGATGCTTTTGACGTCCAGCATGACGCCGTCGACGCGGCTGCGGATCTTCATGCCGCGCAGCTGGCACTCGAAGTGGATGTCGCTGGCGCCGTCCTGCAGCGCGTCGTAGAGCGTCGCGTCCAGCAGGCGCACGACGGGGCTGGCCTGTTCGGCGAGATGGAGTGCGGAGAGTTCCTGCGCGGTGTCTGTTTCGGCGCCGTGGGCGAAGTGCTCGGTGAGTTCACCGAGGGCGCGGTAGTCGGCTTCGCCGGTGGCCAGCAGCGTGTCGATGTCGGTGGGGGCGCAGGGCCACCAGAGCACGGGCTTCTTCAGGCGCTGCTCGATGCGCAGGCGTAGCAGCGGCTCCAGCGGCCGGTCGGCCAGCAGCGCGAAGCGGCCGCTTGCCGAGGTGGCCATCACCGCGCGCCAGCGCTGGGCGTCGGCGTGGGGCCAGGGGACGAACGTGAGCGTCCAGGGGGCGTCGGACGCGGGGAGGACAGCCAGCGGGTCTTGCGGCGGTTGCAGGATGGCGTTCATGTCTGCGCGCTTTTGGTTGAGCGCCACGAGTCGTGCCGGGATTTCGCCCCGGCGGGCGACCTACTTTTTGGGCCGCCAAAAAGTAGGCAAAAAGCTCGCCCCGACCGCACCGCCCTCGCTGCGCTCGGGTGCCCGAGGACCGCAAGCCCCGAAGCCCCACGCCGAACTCGCGCCGCTACGCTCTGCTCAAACAATCGTCGTGAGTCAGTGCTTGAGGCGAGCTGCGCTCGCGGGCTTCGGGGCTTGCGTTCCTCGGCGGTGCTCAAGGGGCCATACCGAAAAGCCGGCGGCAGCCGGCTTGCGGGCTTGGCTGTTGGCTGTTTGGGTGTTGGGGTTCGGCTGTTCATTCACCCCCCTTTTAGCGACGCCGAGGAGCGCAGCGGCTTGCAACCGCGCGCGCAGCGCGCTTCGTGCTCTGACTCCGCGCAGCTGTCTGACCGGAGCGTAGCGAAGGGAGTTCTGCGCGGGGTTGCAAGCCGCGAGCACCGCAGGGAACCCGCAGCGCAGCGGAGGGCGTCGCGGTCAGGGGCGACTCTTTGCCTACTTTCTGGTCGCCCAGAAAGTAGGTCGCCCGCCGGGGCGAATTCCCGGCTGGGCCTGGCCGCCAGGCCAAAGCGACGACGAAGCAACCCGCTCACTGCACCTGCTCCACCAACTGAAAGATCGGCAGGTACATCAGCACCACCACCGTGCCGATCACCAGCCCCATCAACAGCATCAACACCGGATTGACCAGCCGCGTCACCAGCTCCGACAGCCGCGACAGCTCCTCGTCGTAGAACCCCGCCGCCTGCGCCAGCATCGCGCCCAGCTCGCCGCTGTGCTCGCCCACCTTCAGCATGCGCAGCGATACCGGCGTCGCCAGCCCTTCGCGTTGCAGGCAGGCCGACAGCCGCTCGCCCAGCCGCACGGCCTCGGTCGCGCGGTCCAGTGCCGCGCGCAGGTGCGACGCCGCCACGCCACGCGCGTTCACCAGCGCCGGCACGATGGGCACGCCCGCCAGCAGCAGCATCGCCAGGCACCGGTACAACTGCGCCAGCGCCAGCAGATGCAGCTTCGGGCCGATCAAGGGCAGCCGCCACAGCCGCGCCTGCAGCGCCTCCTTCAACCCGCGTTGCCAGGCCAGCACCGGCAGCGCCACCAGCCCCGCTGCCATCAGCAGCAGCGCCACCGGATGCGCGCCGCTGAACGCGCCGACGGCGATCAGCAGGCGCGATGCGAACGGCAGCTCGCCGCCCACGCCGTCCAGCAGGCCCGCGAAGCGCGGCACGACGAACACGAGCAGGAACAGCACCACCACCGTGCCCGCCGTGATCAGCATCGCCGGGTAGATGGCCGCGGCGACGAGCTTGCTGCGCAGCTGCTCCACCCAGGCCAGGTAGCTCGCCTGCTCGGCCAGCGCCTGCTCCACCTGGCCGCTGCGCTCGCTGGCCTCCACGATGGCGACGAACAGCGCGTCGAAGGCCTGCGGCTGCGACGCCAGCGCGGTGGAGAACGACTCGCCCAGCTGCACACGCTCGACGACGCCGGCCAGCGCGGTCGTGACGGCGGGCGGGTTGTCCTGCGACTGCAGCGTCTGCAGCGCCTCCAGCAGCGGGATGCCGGCGCGCAGCAGCACGGCCAGCTGCTGCGCGAACTGCCGGCGCGGGAAGCGGCCACCGCGCGCGGCCTTCAGCGCGGTGGCCTTTACCGGTTCCACAGCCAGCAGCGCCGCGGGCGACAGGCCCAGCGCCGCCGCCACGCCGCCCGCGTCTGCCGCCCGCACGCGCGCCTGCGCCGGCTGGCGCTGCGCGTCGAGGTAGCGGACGTCGAACTCGTTCACGGTGTTCACCAGGACGTGAGATCCGCGTCTTCGCCCTCGCCGCCGGCGCGACCGTCCTTGCCGAACGACAGCAGGTCGTACTCGCCATGCTCGCCCGGCGCGCGGTACTGGTAGTCGTGGCCCCAGGGGTCCTTGGGCAGCGCCTTGGCGAGGTAGGGCCCGGCCCACTTGGGCTCATCGGCCGGCTTGCTGACCAGCACCGCCAGGCCCTGCTCGGTGCTCGGGTAGCGGCCCACATCGAGCCGGTACTGGTCCAGCGACTTCTGCAGCGCATCGATCTGCGCGCGCGCCGCCTTGACCTCGCTCTTGCCGATCTGGCCGAAGAACTTCGGGCCGACGTAGCCCGCCAGCAGGCCGATGATGACCATGACGACGAGCAGTTCCAGCAGCGTGAAGCCGCGGCGGCGAAGGGGGAGGGCGGGTGAGGTCATGGGCCGCGCAGCTTAGGAAGCTGCAATGACCGCGACATGAATGACGACGGCGTGACGGTCGCCGTGGTCCGTTGGGTTCATGTCATGGCCCCTTCACCGCGGCTCACTACCGTCTCGCCTCGATGAAGACCCTGCCTGCCCTGACCCCGCCGCCCCGCCCGTCGCATCCGATGACGCGGGCGTTTCGTCTCAACCAGTTGGTCGCCGCCGCCACGGTGGCCGGCGTCGCCGTGTCGGCCATCGGCCTCGCGGCGCGCGTGCAGCCGGTGATGGCCTCCGCCCCGGCGGCCTCGGCGACGACGACGCTGATCGTCAAGCTGGCCGATGCCGGCCGCGGCGAGGCGCAGCAGCAGGCCGAGCTGGCCCGCGTGCTGGCCGACACCGGCCTGCCGCTGACGGCCGACCGCCCGTTGGGCTCCGGCTGGTGGCGCGTGCAGGCGCCGGCCGGCGGCCCGCAGGCCACGACCTGGCTGGCCCGCCTGCGCACCGACAAGCGCCTGGCCCACGCCATGCCCGACCTGCACGAGCAGCGCGCAGCCGTGCCCAGCGACTCGCTGTTCCGCGCCACCGACCCGGCCAACGCGCAGTGGTGGCTGGACGACCAGAGTGACACCGGCAACGCCGCCGCCGCCAACTTCACGAAGGCCTGGGACACGACCAAGGGCTCGGCCGCGCCCGTCATCGCCGTGCTGGACACTGGCGTCACGTCGCACGCCGACCTCAACACCAACCTGCTGCCGGGCTACAACTTCGTCAGCAAGCCCGAGTACGCCAACAACGGCGGCACCGGCCGCAGCGCTGGCGCCAACGACCCCGGCGACGCGCTGACGCAGACCGAGTTCAACGCCAACACGGCGTTGTGGGACGGCTGTGTCGTGCGCCCCAAGAGCAGCTGGCACGGCACGCTGGTGGCCGGGCAGCTGGGCGCGGTGACCAACAACGCCAACGGCGTGGCGGGCATCAACTGGAACGCACGCATCCTGCCGGTGCGCGTGTCGGGCAAGTGCGGCGCGTCGGTGGCCGACATGGTGGACGGCATGCGCTGGGCCGCGGGCCTGGCGGTGTCCGGCGTGCCGGCCAACCCCAATCCGGCCAAGGTGCTGGTCATCGGCTTCGCCAGCGTGCAGGGCACGTCGTGCAGCCTGACCGACGCCAAGCCCGAGGTGGCCGCGGCCGCGCGGCTGTATGCCGACGCGATCACCGAGCTGCGCAACCTGGGCGTGTTCATCGTTGCGGCGGCGGGCAACGAGGGCAAGGGCGTTGCGCGGCCGGCCAACTGCGCCGGCGTGTTCGCCGTGGCCGCCACCAACCGCCAGGGCTTCAAGGCCATCTACTCCAACCACGGCACGCAGGTGCAGCTGTCCGCGCCCGGTGGCGACGCCAACAACGGCGCCAGTTGCGACGCCGATCTGGCGGACACCGGCATCGTGTCGACGACCAACGGCGGCACCACCGGTCCGTCCACGGCGGGCTATGGCGCCGTCAGCGGCACCAGCTTCGCCGCGCCGCAGGTGGCCGGCGCGGCCGCGCTGATGTGGTCGGCCAACCCGGCGCTGACGCTGGCGCAGGTCGAGACCGGCCTGAAGGCCAGCGCCCGCCCGCATGTGACGGCCTATGCGCTGGGCTACTGCCCGGCCACGCCCGTGCTGGCGCAGCGCTGCACGCTGAACGCGACGACCGGCGGCGCCGGCCTGCTGGACGCGGCCGAGGCCGTCAAGTACGCGCTGACGCCGACGACCTACACGGCGCCCACGCGCAGCACGCAGGGCCTGCAGAGCGCGGCGCTGAGCCGCTGCGGCACGCTGCAGGGCAACACGGCCATCCCGGTGCCGACGCCGCCGGCTCCCGCACCGGCCCCGACGCCGGCCCCGACGCCGGCCCCCACGCCCGCTCCGACACCCGCTCCCACACCGTCGCCGTCCCCGGCGCCTTCTGGTGGTGGTGCAGCCTCCGCCGTGTGGCTGGCCGGGCTGGCCGCGGGGGCGCTGGCACTGCGGCGCCGCCGGCCGGATTGAGCCCGGCCCGGGCCGCCGCGCGGCCCATGCAAAACGGCCTCGGCACGAAGCGCGCGATGTGCGCACTCCGTGCCCAGGCCGTTCAATTCTTCAGGGGGCCGTGGTCGCTGGATTGGCGGGACCGGTCCCAGGCCCGTTCACGGGCCGATGGGCGCCTGCAGGGCGCCCGCCTGTCTTCAGGCGCCGATGGCGTTGGCGGCGGCGCGGCGGCTCATGAAGTCGCCGAACTGGGCGATGAGAGCAACCACCGAGAAGGCCAGGCTGATGACGAGGAGTTCCATTTCTTTCCCTTTGTGCTTTGTTGATGCATCGCCAGTTTAAGGGTTTGCACTAGTGCGTCAAGGGTTAACCCTAGAAATTTGAGGTTGCAATGCGGGTGTCATGAAGTGCTTTTTGGGTCAGCTATATCAACTGCACATAGTTGAAGCGAAAGAAACAATATTTCAGAACTAGCTGCCCCTCCTAAGCTCCGGTCGTTAATGAAACGACTGCTGAGCCCATGCGAATCACGAAGCTGACGACCTACCGCGTTCCGCCGCGGTGGATGTTCCTGAAGATCGAGACCGACGAAGGCGTCGTCGGCTGGGGGGAGCCGGTTATCGAGGGCCGTGCGCGCACCGTCGAGGCGGCCGTGCACGAGCTGTCGGAGTACCTGGTGGGCCAGGACCCGTCCCGCATCAACGACCTGTGGCAGGTCATGTACCGCGCGGGCTTCTACCGCGGCGGCCCCATCCTGATGAGCGCCATCGCCGGCATCGACCAGGCGCTGTGGGACATCAAGGGCAAGGTCATGAACCAGCCCGTCTACGAGCTGCTGGGCGGCCTGGTGCGCGACAAGATGAAGGTGTACTCCTGGGTCGGCGGTGACCGCCCGGCGGACATCATCCGCGACATCAAGCGTCTGCGCGAAGGCGGCTTCGACACCTTCAAGATGAACGGCACCGAGGAGCTGGGCATCGTCGACAGCGCGCGCAAGATCGACGAGGCGGTGGCCCGCATCGCCGAGATCCGCGCGGCCTTCGGCCATGACATCGAGTTCGGCATCGACTTCCACGGCCGCGTGGCCGCGCCGATGGCCAAGCCGCTGCTGAAGGCGCTGGAGCCCTACCGCCCGCTGTTCGTCGAGGAGCCGGTGCTGGCCGAGCAGGCCGAGTACTACCCCAAGCTCGCCGAGCAGACCGCCATCCCGCTGGCGGCCGGCGAGCGCATGTTCTCGCGCTTCGACTTCAAGCGCGTGTTCCAGGCCGGCGGCATCTCCATCGTGCAGCCCGACCTGTCACACGCCGGCGGCATCACCGAGTGCTTCAAGATCGCGGCGATGGCCGAGGCGCACGACGTGGCCTTCGCGCCGCACTGCCCGCTGGGCCCGGTGGCGCTGGCGTCCTGCCTGGCGGTGGACTTCGTGTCCCACAACGCCGTGCTGCAGGAGCAGAGCATGGGCATCCACTACAACAAGGGCGCCGAGCTGCTGGACTTCGTCAAGAACAAGGACGACTTCCGCATCGAGGACGGCTTCATCAACCCGCTGCGCAAGCCGGGCCTGGGCGTCGAGATCGACGAGGAGCGCGTCATCGAGGCCAGCAAGAACCCGCCCGACTGGCGCAACCCCGTGTGGCGCCACGCCGACGGCTCGGTCGCCGAATGGTGATGGCTGCCGCCCGGCTCATCGCGCTCGACTGGGGCAGCACGCGGCTGCGTGCCTTCCTGCTGGGCGACGGCGGCGAGGTGTTGGCGACGCGCCAGTCCAACGACGGTGCGGCCACGCTGAAAGGGGCCGATGCCTACGCCGCGGCGCTGGCCGCGCTGGTGGGCGACTGGCGCGCCGAGCACCCGGCGCTGAAGCTGCTGGCCTGCGGCATGGTGGGCAGCCAGTACGGCTGGCGCGAGGCGCCCTATGTGCGCTGCCCGGCCGACGCGGCGGCGCTGGCGGCGCAACTGCTGACGCTGGATGACCAGCTCGGCATCGTGCCCGGCCTCGTCGACGACGCGGCGCAGCCCGACGTGATGCGCGGCGAGGAGACGCAGATCGTCGGCGCGCTGGCGCAGCATCCCGAGCTGGCTGAAGAGGCCTGCCTGGTGCTGCCGGGCACACATTCCAAGTGGGCGCGCGTGAAGGCCGGCCGCGTGACGGGCTTTGCCACGCACATGACCGGCGAGCTGTTCGCGCTGCTGCGCCAGCATTCGGTGCTGAACCGCCTGATGCCGGCCGACGGCAGCTCGCCGGCATCGCCCGAGGCCTTCCTGAAGGGCGTGGACGCCGCGAAGCAAGAGGGCGGTCTCGGCCACCAGCTGTTCGCCGTGCGCACGCTGGGCCTGTTCAAGCAGCTGTCTGCCGAGCAGCTGCCCGACTACCTGTCCGGCCTGCTGATCGGCCATGAACTGGCGAGCGAGCTGAAGGGCGATGTGCCCCGCGTGGCGCTCATCGGCGACCCCGCGCTGTGCGCCCGCTACGCGCAGGCGCTGACGCACTTGGGCCAGCCCGCGCCGCTGCTGCTGGACAACACCGCGCCGGCCGGCCTGTGGGCGCTGGCGCAAACGATGAATTTCTGAACCGACATGCTCGAACAAGCCCTGCAACACCTGCCCCTCGTCGCCATCCTGCGCGGCGTCAAGCCCGATGAGGTGGAGGCGATTGCCGACGCCGTCTACGCCGAGGGCTTTCGCGTCATCGAGGTGCCGCTGAACTCGCCCGACGCGCTGGACTCCATCGCCCGCCTGGCGCGCCGCATGCCGGCGGACGCCGTCGTCGGCGCCGGCACCGTGCTGAGCGTGCAGGCCGTGGCCGACGTGCAGGCCGCGGGCGGCCGCGTCATCGTCATGCCGCATGCCGACGTGGAGGTCATCCGCGCTGCCAAGGCGCGTGGCCTGTTCTGCGTGCCCGGCGCGGCGACGCCGACGGAGGCCTTCGCCGCCGTCAACGCCGGCGCCGATGCGGTCAAGCTGTTCCCGGCCGAGCTCATCACGCCCGCCATCGTGAAGGCGATGCGCGCGGTGCTGCCCAAGGCCTTGAAGCTGCTGCCCGTGGGCGGCATCACGCCGGACAACATGGGCCCGTACGTCAAGGCCGGCGCGGCCGGCTTCGGGCTGGGTTCGGCGCTGTATGCCCCGGGCCTGACGGCGGCCGAAGTCGCCCAGCGCGCCAAAGCCTTTGCCCAAGGCTGGCGCTCGCTCTAAGAAAAAAGCAAAACCTGGAGACTGCATGTTCTGCATCCGTCCGCTGACCGCGGCGCTGCTGCTGGGGGCGCTCGCCTCTGCGGCCGGCGCCGACACGCTGCTCAAGCTCGACGCCCGCGCCGCCGTGCCGGCGCCGACGACCGGCTACCTGAAGCTGGGCGCGGCCACGTCGCCCAAGGGCGAGACGCTGGCCGCCAACAGCCAGTACCTGCTGAAGGACGGCAAGCCCTGGCTGCCGGTCATGGGCGAGTACCACTTCACGCGTGCGCCGGCCTCGCAGTGGGCCGACCAGTTGCGCCTGATGAAGGCCGCGGGCCTGGACGTCGTGGCGACCTATGTGTTCTGGAACCACCATGAGGAACAGCCCGGTGCGTTCAACTGGCGCGGCAACCATGACCTGCGCCGCTTCGTGCAGCTGGCGCAGGCGGCGGGCCTGAAGGTGGTCGTGCGCCTGGGCCCGTGGTGCCACGGCGAGGTGCGCTACGGCGGCATCCCCGACTGGGTGGTGGACGCCATGCCCACGCGCGGCAACGACCCCGAGTACCTGGCGCTGGTGGACCGGCTCTACGGCCAGATCGGCAAGCAGATCCAGGGCCTGCTGTGGAAGGACGGCGGCCCCGTCATCGGCGTGCAGCTGGAGAACGAATACAACCTGCGCGGCCCCGGCCGCGGCGAGGAGCACATCAGTGCGCTGAAGAAGCTCGCGCTGAAGGCCGGCATGGACGTGCCCATGTACACCGTGACCGGCTGGGACGGCGCCGTCTACCCGTCGGGCGAGGTCATGCCCGTGTTCGGCGGCTACCCGGACGAGCCCTGGGCGACCAGCACCCGGGAGCTGGCTCCGAAGGAGACGCACGCGTTCCGCTTCAACACCCGCGTCAGTGGCGACCTGGGCGCGCAGACCAAGTCCCACGGTGCCGGCACCGCCGAGACCGACAAGGACAAGGTGCCCTTCTTCGGCGCCGAGTACGGCCCCGGCCTGCCGGCCATGTACCGCCGCCGCACGCTGGTGTCGCCGGACGACATCGCCGCCATGCTGCCGGTGCAGATCGGCTCGGGCGTGAACCTGCTGGGCTATTACATGTTCCACGGCGGCCGCAACCCGGTCGGCGCGGGCGGCACGGGCCTGGAGGAAAGCAGCTTGAGCGGCGGCTACAACGACACGCCGCGCATCAACTACGACTTCCAGGCGCCGCTGGGCCCGGATGGCCAGCAGCGCGAGGTGCTGACCAGGCTGCGCCCGTTCCACTACTTCCTGCGCGACTACGGCGCCGCGCTGGCGACGATGACCGTGCGTCAGCCCGAGCGCTCGCCCGCCAACCCGGCCGACCTGCAGACGCCGCGCTGGGCCGTGCGCGCCAACGGCGACAGCGCCTTCCTGTTCTTCAACAACCATGTGCGCCAGTACGCCATGCCGGCGCAGGTCGGCGTGCGCTTCGAGGTGCAGCTGCCGGGCGGCCCGGTCACGCTGCCGAGCAAGCCGGTGGACCTGCCGAACGGCGCCTACTTCGTCTGGCCCGTCAACCTGGACCTGGACGGCGTGAAGCTGCGCTACGCCGCGGCCCAGCCGGTCGCGCGCGTGGACGCCGGTGCGCAGGGCATCGTGCACGTGTTCGCGGCCACGGCCGGCGTGGAGGCGGAGTTCTCGCTGCCCGACGGCCTGAAGGCGCTCAAGCCCGACGCCACGCAGCTGCAGCGCCTCGGCACCGGCGCCAACGGCCGCGCCGTCAGCGTGCTGCTGCTGGCGCCCGAGCAACTGGCCCAGCTGAACGTGCTGGAACTGGCTGGCCAGCGCCGGCTTGTGTTCTCCGAACAACAGGCCTGGGTGGCCGACGGCCGCCTGCAACTGCGTGGCGTGGGCCCGCAGCCGCTGCGCGCCGCCGTGTTCCCGGCGCTGGCCAAGCCGGCTGCCGCCGGCCTGAAGGTGTCGCAGGACGGCGTGCTGCAGCGCCTGGATGTGGCCGGCGACCCCGCCCAGCCCGCGCTGCACATCGCCGCCACGCGCGCGGCCGGCAATGCGCCCAAGGTGCTCAAGGGCGGCCTGGCCGGTGCGGCCGTGCAGCCCATCCCCGAGGCATTCGCCACGGCGGCGACGTGGTCGCTGCAGCTGCCCGCGCAGCTGCCCAGGGACGAAGACGTGCTGCTGGAGCTGGACTTCGTCGGCGACATTGGCCGCGTGTTCTCCGGCACGACGATGCTGGACGACTGGTACTACAACGGCCAGCGCTGGCAGATCGGCCTGAAGCAGTTCGGCCTGAAGCCCGGCGCCGAGCTGAAACTCAGCGTGCTGCCGCTGCGCGCCGACGCGCCCATCTACATCGACGCCGCCCACCGCCCGGCCTTCGCCGCCGGCCAGACCCAGGTGGCCGAACTGCGCGGCGCGCGCCTGCTGACCGTCCGTCGGGTCGCCATCGCGCCGTGACCTATACGGATTTCAGATAGTTAAGACCTGATATTCGATTAGTACGGAATGAAACAGATCCGTAACTTACGGGCTGCCGGACGCTGAGCCGGCAGGGCTCCCAGCCCATCAACGATAAGACCCGGAGATCCGATGTCCCGCCGAACCCTCAACCCGTCCCGCCACCGCTTTGCCCTGGCCGCCAGCATGCTGTTCGCTGCCCCGGCCTGGGCCCAGCAGGCCGCGCCTGCCGCCCCCGCCGCCGAGTCCCTGGAGACCGTCGTCGTCACCGGCATCAAGGCCAGCCTGTCCAAGGCGCAGGACCTCAAGCGCAACGCCGACCAGATCGTCGACTCCATCGTCGCCGACGACATCGGCAAGCTGCCCGACGCCAACGTCGCCGAGGCGCTGCAGCGCATCGCCGGCGTGCAGATCTCGCGCAACCGCGGCGAAGGCGACCGCGTGCAGGTGCGCGGCCTGTCGCAGACGCAGACGCTGCTGAACGGCCGCTCCATCTTCACCGCCGGCAAGGAACGCGGCCTGTCCTTCCAGGACGTGCCCGCCGAGCTGCTGGCCGGTGCCGACGTCTACAAGACGCCCACGGCCGACCAGGTCGAGGGCGGCATCGCCGGCCTCATCGACCTGCGCACCCGCAAGCCGTTCGACTTCACCGGCACCAAGCTGGCCGCCACCGTCAAGAGCACCTACGCCGACCTGGCCGGCAAGAACAAGTTCGAAGGCTCCGTGCTGGCCAGCAACCGCTGGGACCTGGGCGGCGGCCAGCAGTTCGGCGCCCTCGTCAGCCTCGCCAAGCAGAAGCGCGCCTACCGCGCCGACACGCAGGAGCTGAGCGCGCCGGCGCAGATCGCCGACGGCTCCGGCCCGTTCGCGCCCACCGGCGTGTGGAACGCCTACGAGCTGGGCACGCGCGACCGCACCGGCGTGACCGCCGCGCTGCAGTACCGCCCCAACCGCGACACCGAGTACGCGCTGGACCTGCACCACACGCGCCTGAAGACGCAGACCGACACCTACGGCTTCTTCGGCTCGCCGTTCTGGGCCAACTTCAACGCGACGACCAACCTCGGCGCGCTGTGGCCCAACGGCGCCATCACCAAGGACGCCAACGGCAACCTCGCCAGCGGCAAGTTCTGGGGCGCCAGCATGAGCACGTCGGCCTTCGTTGCCGACAACGACACCAAGACCACGCAGGCCGCCGTCAGCGGCAAGTGGAAGGTGCAGGACTGGACCGTCAAGTCCGAACTGGGCCACACCCAGAGCGACTTCAGCCGCATCTACCAGGAAGCCCGCCTGGGCGTGTGGACCAACAACCCCGGCTTCGGCTTCGACCTGACGACCGAGCTGCCGTCGGCCTACCCGGTGCTGGCCGGCGCGGCCGACCTGACGACGCCGTCGCAGTACTGGGCCGACAAGGCGCTGTACTTCAAGCAGGAAAACACCGGCAAGGAAACCACCTTCCGCCTGGACGGTGACCGCCGCCTGGACGGCGTGCTGGCGCGCGTGCGCACGGGCCTGCGCCTGTCGGACCGCAAGGCGACCAGCGCCGAGATCAACACCATCGACAACCTGTGGAGCGCCACTGCCACGGGCCCGGTCGCGGGTGCTGCGCCGGCGCTGGCCGCCAAGATCGGCGTCATCGGCTACGACGACCTGCTGAAGAACGCCGGCGCCGGCAACACGCCGCGCCAGTGGCTGTCCGTCACCGACCTGGCCTGGCTGCGCGACCCCGCCACCGCGCGCGCCGCGATGGGCCTGACCGTGCCGGCCTTCGACGCCGCGCAGACCTTCGACTACCGCGAGAAGACGCAAGCCGCCTACGGCGTGGCCGACTTCGACAGCGAGCTGGCCGGCCTGCCGCTGTCCGGCAACGTCGGCCTGCGCTACGTGCGCACGCAGGGCGAACGCCGCTACACCACGGCCGCCGGCACGCCCACCACGCTGAAGACCAGCGACAACGAGTGGCTGCCCAGCCTGAACGCGCGGCTGGACCTGACGGACAAGCTGGTGGCCCGCTTCGGCGCGTCCAAGGTCGTCACGCAGCCCAACTTCGACCAGCTCACGCCGTCGCTGAGCCTGAACGCCAACGACCGCACCGGCTACCTCGGCAACCCGACGCTGGGCGCGCTGCATGCCCGCCAGCTGGACCTGTCGCTCGAGTACTACCTGAACAAGAGCGACCACGTCTACGGCGCCGTCTTCCACAAGCGCGTGGACGGCTTCCTGCAGACCCAGACGCAGAGCCTGGCCTACCAGGGCACCACCTACACCGTCTCCACGCCCGGCAACGGCGAGGACGGGAGTGTCAAGGGCATCGAGGTCGGCTACCAGGCCTTCTTCACCAGCCTGCCCGGCGCGCTGCGTGGCCTGGGCCTGCAGGCCAACGCCACCTACGTCGACAGCTCGGCGCCCGGCCCCATCAACGGCCAGAAGACGCAGCTGGAAGGCCTCTCGCGCAACAGCTACAACCTGGTGGGCATGTACGACTACGAGCAGTTCGCGCTGCGCCTGGCCTACAACTACCGCAGCAAGTACCTGGCCGGCACCAGCAACTACTACCCGAGCAACGGCACGGTCATCGCGCAGACGCCGATCACGATCAAGGGCTACGGCATGCTGGACGCCTACGCCAGCTGGGCCATCACGCCGCAGCTCAAGCTTGCCGTCGAGGCCAACAACCTGACGCGCACGGTGCGCCGCAGCACCTACGGCGTGGGCGACCTGGCCCGCGGCGCCTATGCGGACGACCGCCGCTACGCGGTGTCGCTGCACCTGGACCTGTGATGCAGCCAGGCGGCGAACTCGACCTGGCGCTGCCGTTCGGCGCCACCCTCGGCGAAGGCCTGCAATGGCAGGCCGGGCGCTGGTGGTGGACCGACATCGAGGCGGCCACGCTGCATGCGTGGCGGCCCGGTGCGGCGGCGCCCGAGTCCTGCCGCCTGCCGGACCGGCTGGGCAGCTTTGCCCACACCCGCTCCGGCCGCGTGCTGCTGGGGCTGGCCAAGCGCCTCTGCATCGCCACGCTGGGGGACAACCTGGCGCTGATGCAACTGCAGACACTGGTGCCGGTGGACGCCGCCGAGCCGCGCACCCGCATCAACGACGGCCGCACCGACCGGCGCGGCTACTTCGTGTTCGGCACGCTGAACGAGGCGAAGGAAAAGCGGCCCATCGCCAGCTTCTACCAGTTCTCGCTGCAGCATGGCCTGCGCCGGCTGGCGCTGCCGGCAGTGGCCATCGCCAACAGCATCTGCTTCAGCCTGGACGGCCGCACGATGTACTTCTGCGACTCGCTGAGCCAGCGCATCCAGCAGTGCGACTACGACGCCGAGACCGCCCAGGTCGACAACGTGCGCCCGTTCACGCAGGTCGAGGCCGGTGCCTCGCCCGACGGTTCGGTCATCGACGCCGAAGGCTGCCTGTGGAACGCGCAGTGGGGTGCCGGCCGTGTGGCACGCTACGACCCCGCCGGTCGGCTGTTGGGCGCATGGCGCGCCCCGGCCGCCCACACCACCTGCCCCGCCATCGGCGGCGAGGATGCAGACCAGCTGATGCTCACCACCGCCCGGGCGGAGCTGGGCCGCGATGCGCTGGCCGCGCAGCCGCTGTCCGGCAGCCTGTTCGGTCTGCGCCTGCCGAAGGCGCTGGGTGTTGAAGACACTTTGTTCGAAGACTAAGGAGACGACCATGAAGATGCAACGACGCGCGCTCACCCTGGCCCTGCTGGCCTCGCCCTTCGCGGCGCGGGCCGCCGATCCCGTCAAGGTCGGCTTCCTCGTCAAGCAGGCCGAGGAGCCCTGGTTCCAGGACGAATGGAAGTTCGCCGAACAGGCCGCCAAGGAGAAGGGCTTCACGCTCGTGAAGATCGGCGTGCCCAACGGCGAGAAGACGCTGGCCGCCATCGACAACCTGGCCGCGCAGAAAGCCGTCGGCTTCGTCATCTGCGCGCCCGACGTGAAGCTGGGCGTGGCCATCAACCGCGCCGCCAAGCGCCACAACCTGAAGGTCATGTCGGTCGACGACCAACTGGTCGACGGCGCCGGCAAGCCCATCGCCGACATCCCGCACATGGGCATCTCGGGCTACGAGATCGGCAAGCAGGTCGGCGCCGGGCTGCTGGCCGAGATCAAGGCCCGCGGCTGGAAGCTCGACGAAGTCGGCGTGCTGCGCGTGGCTTTCGACCAGCTGCCCACCGGCCGTGACCGCACCATGGGCGCCGCCGACGCGCTGAAGGCCGCCGGCATCCCGGCCGCCAACGTCGTCGACGCGCCGCAGGCCAAGACCGACACCGAGAGCGCCTTCAACGCGGCCAACATCGCGTTCACGAAGAACGCCAAGTTCAAGAAGTGGGTCGCCTTCGGCCTCAACGACGAAGCCGCCTTAGGCGCCGTGCGCGCCGGCGAAGGCCGCGGCATCAAGGCCGACGCGATGCTGGCCATCGGCATCGGCGGCAGCCAGACGGCGCTCAACGAGTTCACCAAGCCCACCGCCACCGGCTTCTTCGGCACCGTGCTGATCAGCCCCAAGCGCCATGGCTACGAGACGGCCGTCGCCATCTTCGAATGGGCCACCAAGGGCAAGACGCCGCCGCCCGTCACGCTGACGAGCGGCGTGCTGATGACGCGTGCCAACCAGGCCGAGATCCGCAAGCAGATGGGCTTGTGATGGTGCGCCGCGCGCACGCCGTGCCGGCTCGGCACCGGCCCGGCGCGCGGCTCGCAAGTGCCCAGAATCCAAAGTGAATCACTGAGATGTCTTCCCTGCAGTTCGACAACATCAGCAAGGTCTTCCCCGGCGTCAAGGCGCTGAACGGGGTGAGCTTCGAGGCGCATCCAGGTCAGGTCATGGGCCTGCTCGGCGAGAACGGCGCCGGCAAGAGCACGCTGCTGAAGATCCTGGGCGGCCAGTACAAGCCCGACGGCGGCCGCCTCGTGGTGGACGGCCAGGAGCGCCACTTCACGTCCGCCGGCGATGCCATCGCGGCCGGCGTGGCCATCATCCACCAGGAGCTGCAGTACGTGGCCGAGCTGACCGTGGCCGAGAACGTGCTGCTGGGCCGCCTGCCCACGCGCTTCGGCCTCGTCGACCACAAGGCCGCCCGCAAGATGGTGGCCGAGCAGCTGGCGTCCATCGGTGTCGAGCTGGACCCGGCGGCGCGCCTGTCGGACCTGTCCATCGCGCAGCGCCAGATGGTGGAGATCTGCAAGGCTGTCATGCAGGACGCCAAGGTCATCGCCTTCGACGAGCCCACCAGCAGCCTGTCGCACCGCGAGACCGAGATCCTGTTCAAGCTCGTCAAGCGCCTGCGTTCTGAGGGCCGCACGCTGATTTACATCTCGCACCGCCTCGAAGAGCTGTACGAGCTGTGCGATGCCTGCACCATCTTTCGCGACGGCCGCAAGATCGTCACGCACGACGTGATGGCCGACGTGCCGCGGGACCGCCTCATCAGCGACATGGTGGGCCGCGAGGTGAAGGACATCTACGACTACCGCGAGCGCCAGCATGGCCCCATCCGGCTGGAGGCGCGTGGCCTGCACGGCGACGAGCTGGCGGAGCCGCTGAGCTTCTCGGTGCGCGGCGGCGAGGTGCTGGGCTTCTTCGGCCTGGTGGGCGCCGGCCGCAGCGAGCTGATGCGGCTGCTGTACGGCGCCGACCCGCGCCGCGCCGGCACCGTGCTGCTGGACGGCCAGCCCGTCAACGCGGGCAGCCCCGCCGACGCGATCGCCGCCGGCATCGTGCTGTGCCCGGAGGACCGCAAGGAGCAGGGCATCCTGGCCCACTCGTCGGTGGCCGAGAACATCAACATCAGCTGCCGCCGCCACGGCCTCGCCGGGGGCGTCTTCCTGCGCCACGGCCAGGAGGCGCAGCGCGCCGACGACTTCATCAAGAAGCTGCGCA
This sequence comes from Roseateles sp. GW823-FHT07B05, assembly GCF_058794515.1. Lineage (NCBI taxonomy): Bacteria > Pseudomonadati > Pseudomonadota > Betaproteobacteria > Burkholderiales > Sphaerotilaceae > Roseateles > Roseateles sp. GW823-FHT07B05. The sequence continues at coordinate 158,109 of NZ_JBXAGX010000006.1, read as the reverse complement.
TCAAGACGCCCAACCGCGAGCAGGAGATCCGCCTGCTGTCGGGCGGCAACCAGCAGAAGGTCATCCTTGCGCGCTGGCTGGCCGAGCCGGGCCTGAAGGTGCTCATCCTCGACGAGCCGACGCGCGGCATCGACGTGGGCGCCAAGAACGAGATCTACAAGATCATCCACGACGTCGCCGCCTCGGGCTGCTGCGTCATCGTCATCTCCAGCGAGCTGCCCGAGGTGCTGGGCATCTCCGACCGCCTCATCGTCATGCGCGACGGCCGCATCAGCGGCGAGCTGGACCGCGCCAACGCCAGCGAGACCGCCGCGCTCGCGCTCGCCCTTCCTGACGGAGCGCCTGTCGCGCCCCTGCACTGACATGAACACGACCACCCAAACGACCCCTGCGTCGCCGAGCCCTGCCATGAACTCAACCTCCCGCGCCCTGCTCAAGGAACACAGCATGACGCTGGGCTATGCCCTGCTGTTCGTCGTGCTCGCGCTGACGGTCGAGAACTTCTTCTCCGGCGCCAACATCGTCGGCCTGCTGCTGTCGGTCGCGCAGATCGGCATGGTGGCCTGCACCATGATGCTGTGCCTGGCCTCGCGGGACTTCGACCTCTCCGTCGGCTCCACCATCGCCTTCGCCGGCGTGCTGGGCGCCATGGTGCTGGAGCGCACCGGCAGCGTGGGCCTGGCCATCGGTGGCGGGCTGCTGGCCGGCGCGCTGATCGGCGCGGGCAACGGCGTGCTGATCGCCTACCTGCGTGTCAACGCGCTGATCGCTACGCTGGCGACGATGCTGATGGTGCGCGGCCTTGCGTTCATCGCGTCGCAGGGCCAGGCGGTCGGCATTGCCGACGAGCGCTTCTTCGCCTTCGGCGACACCGTCGTGCTGGGCCTGCCGCTGCCGATCTGGATGACGGGCGTGTGCTTCGTCATCTTCGGCGTGCTGCTCAACCACACGGTGTTCGGCCGCAACTCGCTGGCCATCGGTGGCAACCCCGAGGCCGCGCGGCTGGCGGGCGTGCGCGTCGAGCGGCTGCGCGTGTGGATCTTCCTGCTGCAGGGTGTCGTCGCCGCGCTGGCCGGCCTGATCCTGTCGGCGCGCATCACCAGCGGCCAGCCCAACGCGGCCACCGGCTTCGAGCTGGACGTCATCTCCGCCTGCGTGCTGGGCGGCGTGTCGCTGGCCGGCGGCAAGGCGCGCATCTTCGGCGTCGTCATCGGCGTGCTCATCATGGGCACGGTCGAGAACGTCATGAACCTGTTGAACGTCGACGCGTTCTACCAGTACCTCGTGCGCGGCCTGATCCTGCTGGCCGCCGTTCTTCTCGACCAACTGAAGACCCGCGGTGAACGTCGTTCATAACGTGAAGCCCCTCGCCCAAGGCAAGCCTTGGTCGGTCCCCCGAGGGGACGGCGATGCTCGCGGGGCGTGCCCCGCTCGCACATCGCCAGACGGGCCGGCTTGGGAGCGGCCCGGCGCTCGGCCCGCGAGAAACCACTGAGATGTCTATGCAACGTCGTACCCTGCTGGCCGCCGCGCTGGCCAGCGCGCTGCCGGCAGCCCACGCCGCCAAGGCGCCGCTGCTGGCCGGTGGCGACATCTCGGCGCTGACGTGGATGGAGCGCGCCGGCGCGGTCTACCGTGACCGCGACGGCAAGCCCGGCGACTGCCTGGCCATCCTGAAGCGCTACGGCCACAACATCGTCCGCATCCGGCTGTACGACCGCACCGGCTCCGGCACGGGCGCCGACGGCTGGTACTGGCCCGAGGGCTCGATGGACCTGCCCGACGTGCTGGCGCTCGCGCGCCGCGCCAAGGCGCAGGGCCTGCAGATCCAGTTCAGCTTCCACTACAGCGACTTCTGGACCAACTCCAAGACGCAGGACCCACCGCACGCGTGGCGCCGCGAACTGGCCCGGCTGCCCGACGACACGGCGCGCTTCGAGCGTCTGTTGGCGCTCGTCGAGCAGCGCACGAAGGAAGTGATGCAGGCGCTGGTGAACCAGGGCACGGCGCCCGAGTTCGTGTCGCTGGGCAACGAGATCGAGATGGGGATGCTCTACCCCTGGGGCCGCACCAGCGACTGGCCGCGCCTGGGCGCGCTGCTGAAGGCGGGCCACGCGGCCGTGAAGGCCGTCAGCCCGGCGTCCAAGGTCGTGCTGCACCTGGACGGTGGCGGCGACGTGCCCAAGTACCGCGACTGGTTCGACAACGCGCGCGCGCAGGGCGTGCCGTGGGACGTCATCGGCCCGTCGTACTACCCGTTCTGGACGCAGAAGAACGTCGCCCAGCTGATGAGCTTCTGCGACACGGTCTCGGCCCGCTATGACAGCGACCTCCTCGTCATGGAGGCCGGCTTCAACTTCGCGCCCAACCGCGCCGACGGCTGGCCCGGCCAGCTGGAGAACAACGGCCCGTACCCGGCCAGCATGAGCAGCCCCGAGGGCCAGCGCGACTTCATGGCCGAGCTGCTGGGCGCCTGCAAGGCGCATCCGCGCGTGCTGGGCGTCCTGTACTGGGACCCGATCATGATCGCCAACCGCAACGTCGGCTGGGCGCTGAAGGAAGGCTCCGGCGAGCCGGGCCCCAACGTCGTCTCCAACACGACGCTGTTCGACTTCAAGGGCCGGGCGCTGCCCGTGCTGGACATCTGGAAGCAGTACACGCAATGAGTTCCCGTCTGCAAGGCAAGGTCGCGCTGGTCACCGGCGCCACCCAGGGCATCGGCAAGGCCATCGCGCGGCTGTTTGTCGCCGAGGGCGCCCAGGTCATCCTGAACGGCCTGGCCGCCGACGAGCGCCTGGGCGTTGAACTCGTGCAGGAGCTGGGCGAGGACCACGCGCTGTTCATCGCCGCCGACATCGCCGACGAGGCCGCCGTGCAGGCCATGGCCGCGCGCGGCGCCGAGCGCTTCGGCCCCGTCACGGTGCTCATCAACAACGCCGGCATGAACGTGTTCGCCGAGCCGCTGGCGATGACCAGCGCGCAGTGGCAGCGCTGCTTCGCGGTGGACCTGGAAGGCGCGCTGCACTGCAGCCGCGCCGTGCTGCCCGGCATGCTGGCGGGCGGCGGCGGCAGCATCGTCAACGTGGCGTCCGTGCACGGCCATCGCATCATTCCCGACGCCTTCCCGTACCCGGTCGCCAAGCACGCGCTGATCGGCATGACCAAGGCGCTGGGCATCCAGTACGCGGCGCAGAACGTGCGCGTGAACTCGATCTCGCCGGGGCTGATCCTGTCGGAGCGCGTCGTCGAATGGCTGGACAGCGTCACGCCCGAGGAGCGCCAGCGCCAGGTCGACCTGCTGCCCACCAAGCGCATCGGTGAGCCGCTGGAGGTGGCCTACACGGCCCTGTTCCTCGCCACCGACGAGGCGCGCTTCATCAACGCCACTGACATCCTCATCGACGGCGGCCGCTCCCAGCTCTATCACGAGTGAAGCTGTGAGCCCCTCGCCCATTCCCGCGCCGCTGAACGCGGGCCGGCCTGGCCGGTCCCCCGAGGGGACGGCGATGCTTGCGGCATTGAACCGCAAGCACATCGCCAGACGGGCCGGCTTGGGTGCGGCCCGGCGCTCGGCCCGCGGATGGCGCCGCGTGGAGCTGACAAACTCCGTGGCATGACCGACCCGCGCTCCGACCGCTTCGTCCGCTCCCACCTGAAGACGCGCCAGCTGGTGCTGCTGGTGGAGCTGGGGCGGCACGGGTCCATCCTGCATGCGGCGCAGGCCGCCAACCTGACGCAGCCGGCCGCGTCCAAGCTGCTGGCCGACCTGGAGCACGCGCTGGGCGTGAAGCTGTTCGAGCGCCTGCCGCGTGGCGTGGCGCCCACCTGGTATGGCGAGGTCATGATCCGCCGCGCCGGTGCGGCGCTGGCCGAGCTGGACGCCGGCCACCAGGAGGTCATGGAGCTGTTGTCGGGCCTGAGCGGCCGCGTGGCCGTGGGCTCGGTGCTGACGCCGTCGGCCACGCTGCTGCCGCGCGCCGTCGTCGCGCTCAAGGCGCGCCAGCCGCGCGTGCATGTGGCCATCACGGTGGACACCAGCAAGATCCTCACGCAGCAGCTGCAGGGCGGCGAGCTGGACCTGGTGATCGGCCGCGTGCTGGACAGCGAGTCCGCCGCGCAGCTGAGCTTCGAACCGCTGACCGACGAACCCCATTCGCTGATCGTGCGCGCCGGCCACCCGCTGGCCGGCCGTGGCGACCTCAGCCTGCAGGAGCTGGCCCGCCAGAGCTGGATCCTGCCGCCCACCGGAAGCATCCTGCGCGACCGGCTCACGGCCATGTTCCTGACCGCGGGGCTGGACCAGCCTCAGCAGGCCGTCGAGACGCTGTCGCTGCCCGTCGTTACCAGCCTGCTGGTGCAGTCCGACATGGTGGTGGCGCTGCCCGAGGAGCTGGTGAAGCCCTACCTCGACGCCGGCCTGCTGACCGTGCTGGACATCGACCTGGGCCTGCGCATGGACGCCTACGGCATCGTCACGCGCCGTGGCCACCAGCTGTCGCCGGGCGCGGAGCTGATGCTGACCTGCCTGCGCGAGGAAGCACAGCGCCGCTCGGGCTGACGGGCTGACGGTCGGCGTCGCGTCCTACCGCGCGGTGCGACTGGCGCTCACAAGCCCGCGGGCGTCGCGTGTGCACAGTGGTCGCGTCATCCTCGCGCGGAGCCACGCCATGTCGACCACGGATTGCCTGCCTCGTTCGGCTGCCGAGCCGGCCGCCAAGCCGGAGTTGCTGATCTGCGTCGTCGGCACCGCCGACGCGTTGCGGCGTTACGAGGCCGACCTCGCGCCGCTCGTGCGTACCGATGTCAGCCGCGTGGAGTGGCGGCTGGACGATGATTTCGGCGAACCGCCCGCCGCGGCGGACTGGGCCGACGGCCTCGTCGTGCTGAACTCCGACGTGTGGGCCGCGCCCACCGGCTGCGCGCGGCTGCATGCCCTGTTGAAGATGGCCTGGCGCTGCGGGCGCACGGTGGCGCTGTGCGGCGAGGCGGTGAACTCGCTGGGCGTGCTGGGCTTCCCGTCCGACGTGCCGGCCGAGGCCGAAGGCCTGTTCCTGTGCCCGCAGGGCCCTTGCCGCGAGACGCTGGCGGAGTTTCTGGACGCGGTGCACGAACAACCCCACAAACGTCGTTGACTCCTCGTCCGGTCTTGCCACGCTGGACGCGGTCAAGCCCAGCCGGCCCCCCGAGGGGGCGTCGATGCTTGCAGCATTGAGCTGCAAGCACATCGCCCTGACGGGCCGGCTTGGGGCGGCCCGGCGCTCGGCCCGCAGGTCAACCTTTTCGGGAGGGCAAGCTGCAATCCACCGGCGGCAGGTCCTCGCCCGGGTCGACGAAGGCCAGCAGCGCGGCCGGCGGCGCCAGCGAGCCCAGCGCCAGGGCCGCGACGGCGCGGCCGGCCAGGCGCCGGCCTTCCAGCGCCACGCGTGGGTCGGCCAGCGAGCCCTGCACGCGCACCGGCGCGCGCAGCGTCAGCGGCGAGAAGTCTTTGGGCCGCGCGACGACGCGCAGGTCCAGCGTCTCCGTGGCGAGGTTGACGCGGCCATCCAGGGCCAGGCGGCTGTCGCGGTTGTCGATGATGGCGGTGCGCGGCCGCAGCACGCCGGCGTCGAAGCGGCCGTCCAGCCGGGCGCAGTTCAGCGGCAGGTTGCTGTCGCCCTTGATGAGCAGGCCCAGCCCCTGCGCGAGGTCCAGCCCGGCGGCCTCGGTCAGCAGGTGCGACACGCTGCCGTTCTGCAGCCGCACGTTCAGCGGGCCGTTCAGGCTGGCCAGCAGTTCGGCGGTGCTGCGGCCGTGGCCCGTCACATCGAGCCGCGCCTTGAGCCGGCCGGTCACCGGGTGCGCGGTCAGCGGCTTCATGTCGGGTTTGAGCCAGCGCTCCAGGGCCAGGTTGGCGACGTCCAGGCGGGCCTGCCACGCGGGTGGCACGGGCTGCGTGTCCAGGCTGGCCGAGCCGGTCAGCTGGCCGCCGGCCACGCCGGCATGGAGCTGGCTCAGCGTCAGCACGCCGCCCTGGAGCTGCAGCTTGCCGTTCACCGGGGCCAGGGGTTCGAGGTGCTGCGTGCCCAGGTCCAGCTGGCTCAGCGCGACGTCGATGCGTGCGTCCATCAGGTTCAGCGCCGGCAGGTCCAGCGGCCGGTCGGGCAGCACGCGGCCCGGGCGGCTGGGCGGCGAGTCGGCGCCGACGGCGGGGCCCAGGTCGGCCAGGCGCAGCGGGCCACCGCTCAATGTGCCGGTCAGCACCGGGCGCCGCGGGCGGGTGTCGAACGCGTAGGCGCCACCCAGCCGGCTGTTGCCGATGCGGGCCTTCACGTCCTCAAGCTGCCACAGGCCCGCGGCGTGGCGGAGCCGGCCGGCGAGGTCGAAGGCCGGCGTGCTGGGCAGCGTGACGCCGAACGGCCGGCCGGCGGCGGCCAGCGATCGCCCGTGCACCTGCAGCTGGCCGTCGAGCGCGCGGGCGTCCAGCAGCGAGGCGGCCGTGCCGTCGAACGTGAGCCGCTCGGGCCCCTGGCTCAGCGCGACGCGCAGCTTAACCGGCGGCGCGCTGCCGTCGGGCGGCGACAGCAGCGCCATGCCTGCGCTGGCCTGGGCGTTCAGCGACAGCCGCTGGCCACGCAGCCGGCCCTGGACGTCGGCCGTCCAGACGCCGTCCGCCGCGGTCGAGAAGCGCGCGTCGCCCGACAGCTGCAGCGGCGCGTCGTCCAGCCACGCGCTGCCGTTGCGGATGACGAGTTGGTCGATCTGCGGCAGCGCCGCGGACTGCTGCGCGTCGCCCCGGGGCTGCAGCGGCCACGGCGTGCGGCCGTCGGCGTCGCGCTGCCAGGTGAGCGCCAGGCCGTCGGCCTGCACCACGCGCAGCCGCAGCGGCGCGCCGTGGCGCCAGTCCCAGACGTCGCCCCAGCGCCAGGCCAGCAGCACCCGGTGGGCGTCGGCCAGCGTGTCGCCCCGGGCGCTGACGACGCGCAGCTGCGGGGCCTCCAGGCGCGGCTGCCAGATCAGGTGCAGCCGGGTGTCGGGGTCCACGCGCAGGCCCGGCCCGCTGCGCTCGGCCAGGCGCGGGGCCAGGCCGGGCCAGCCGGCGTGGTCCAGGGCCGCGACGGCGGCCGTGACCGCCAGGGCCACGCCGGCGGCAATGAGGGCGGTCTTCTTCTTCATGGCCCCATGCTGGGAGGCGCTCCGTGCGGCGAGGGTGGGACGGTGGCGCCGGCCGCTGTAGGACGCAGCCGCCCGGCCGGGCTGTCGGTGCGGTCCGACAGGCGATCGGCGCGCAGGCTGAACCCGGCGCCCGCGGCGGGCGTCCACAGTGGTGTGACCCGGCCCGCGAGGCCGCAAGCCCCTGAAAGGACGACCCATGACACAGCCCACCCCCCGACTGCCGCTGCTGGCCGCCCTGGCCATCGCCGCCGCACTGACCGCCTGCGGCAAGCAGGAAGACGACCGCACGGCCGGCCAGCGCCTGGACGGCGCCATCGCCGAGGCCAAGCAGTCCGCCGAGGACACCCGGCGCGAGGCCAAGGAAGCGATGCACGACGCCGAGAACGCCGCCGCCCGCGCCGCCGACAAGACGGCCCAGGCCACGGGCGACATGGCCATCACGGCCAAGGTCAACGCCGCGCTGGTGGCCGACGACCGACTCAAGGCCACGCAGATCAACGTGGACACCCGCGAGGGCCAGGTCACGCTGACCGGCCAGGCGCCCGACGCGCAGTCGCGCGAGCGCGCCACGACGCTGGCTGCCGCGGTGGTCGGCGTGAAGCACGTCGACAACCAGCTGATCGTCAACGCGACGAACGGCTGACGACCGCCGGCTTCGCCGGATGGCAAGGGCGCCCTCGCGGGCGCCTTTCTTCTGGGTAATCCCGACCGCTCGGTCGGCGTATGGCCGATACCATCGGCGGCGACTTCACCCCGCAACGCGCCATGGACCTCACGATTGCCGCCATCCTGGGCCTGGACGGGCTGACCAACGGCGCCATCTACGCCCTCGTTGCGCTGGCGCTGGTGCTGGTCTTCTCGGTCACCCGGGTCATCTTCATTCCGCAGGGCGAGTTTGTCGCGTTCGGCGCGCTGACGCTGGCCGCGCTGCAGTCCGGCAAGGTGCCGGGCACCGTGTGGCTGCTGCTGATGATGGCCGTGGCCGCCGCGTTGCTGGACCTGGTGCAGGGGCTGCGCGAGCGCTGGCGGCCGTCGCGCATCGTCTTCAGTCTGCTGCAGACGCTGAGCTTCCCCTGTGTCATCGCCGCGCTGGCGCCGGTGTTCGTGCAGCAGCAGCACGCGCTGATCGTGCAGGTGCTGGTGGCGCTGCTCATCGTGACCTGCATGGGCCCGCTGCTGTACCGCCTGGCCTACCGCGCGCTGTCCGGCGCCACGGTGCTGACGCTGCTGATCGTGTCGGTCGGCGTGCACTTCGCGCTGACCGGTGTGGGCCTCGTGTTCTTCGGCGCCGAGGGCTACCGCACGCCGGCGTTCTGGGAGGCGCGTTTCGACGTCGGCCCGCTCAGCCTCACGGGCCAGACGCTCATCATCTTCGGCGCCTCCGTCGTGCTGCTGCTGACGATGTTCCTGTTCTTCGAGCGCACGCTGACCGGCAAGGCGCTGAAGGCCACGTCGGTCAACCGCACCGGCGCGCGGCTGATGGGCATCTCCGGCGACGCGGCCGGGGCCATGAGCTTCACGATGGCCGCCTTCATCGGCGCGCTGTCGGGCCTGCTGATCTCGCCGTCCACCACCATCTATTACGACACCGGGTTCCTGATCGGCCTGAAGGGCTTCGTCGCCGCGGTGTTTGGCGGGCTGGCCAGCTTCCCGATGGCGCTGGCGGGTGCGATCGGCGTGGGGCTGATCGAGAGCTTCGGCTCGTTCTGGGCCAGCGCATTCAAGGAGGTCATCGTGTTCACGGTGATCCTGCCCATCCTGCTGTGGCGGTCCTTCGTCGACCCGCATCACGAAGAACACTGATGACGACGATGAAGCGCTCCCCTTTCCCGGTCCCCGCGGCCGTGGCCGCCGTGCTGCTGCTGGGCCTGCCGCTGCTGCCCGTGCCGGACTTCTGGATCACGCAGCTCAACTACATCGGCCTGTTCTCGCTGGTGGTGCTGGGCCTGGTGCTGCTGACGGGCGTGGGCGGGCTCACGTCGTTCGGCCAGGCGGCGTTCGCCGGCGTGGGCGCCTACGCCACGGGCTACCTGACGACGGTGCTGGGCCTGTCGCCGTGGCTGGGCCTCGTGGCCGGGCTGGCCGTCACGGCCGTGCTGGCGCTGGTCATCGGCGCGTTGACGCTGCGCATGTCGGGCCACTACCTGCCGCTGGCCACCATCTGCTGGTGCCTGGCGCTGTACTACCTGGTCGGCAACCTGGAGGCGCTGGGCAAGTACGACGGCCTGCTGGGTCTGCCGGCCGTGACGCTGGGCGACTTCAGCTTCCAGAGCGAGCGGCGCATGTACTGGCTGATCTGGCTGGCGGCGCTGCTGGCGGCGCTGGGCGTCACGCGGCTGCTGGACTCGCGGCCGGGCCGCATCATGCGCGCGCTCAACACGCACCGCGGCGGCGGCGCTACGATGCCTGAGGCGATGGGCGCCAGCACCTTCCGCTACAAGCTGGTGATGTTCGTCAGCGCCGCGCTGCTGGCCTGCGTGTCGGGCTGGCTGTACGCCCACATGCAGCGCAGCGTGAACCCGTCGCCGTTCGGCATCAAGTTCGGCATCGAGTACCTGTTCATGGCCGTCGTGGGCGGCATCGCGACGGTGGGCGGCGCCTTCGCCGGCGCGGCGCTCGTGAAGCTGGCGGAAGACCAGCTCAAGGTCTGGCTGCCGCTGGTGTTCGGCGGCTCGGGCAACTACGAGATCATCGTGTTCGGCATCGTGCTGGTGCTGGTGCTGCGCTTCGCGCCGGACGGCCTGTGGCCGCTGGTGTCGCGCCTGCTGGCCCGCGTGCTGCCGGCGCGCGGCGCGAAGGCGGTGGACGAGCGCGCGCCGCCGCTGAGTTCGCGCAGCCACCCGCCACGCGGCGCGGCGCTGCTGGACGTGCGGGCCATCCGCAAGCAGTTCGGCGGGCTGGTGGCCGTCAACGACATCAGCTTCAGCATCAGCGCCGGCGACATCGTGGGACTCATCGGCCCCAATGGCGCCGGCAAGAGCACCACGTTCAACCTCGTCTCCGGCGTGCTGCCGCTGACCCGCGGCGAGGTCGAACTGCTGGGCCAGCGCGTCGACGGCCGCGGCAGCCGCGATATCGCCCGCGCCGGCCTGTCCCGCACCTTCCAGCACGTCAAGCTGGTGCCCGACATGACGGTGCTGGAGAACGTCGCGCTGGGCTGCTACCTGCGCACCAAGAGCGGCGCGCTGGCAGCCATGCTGGGCCTGGACCGCGCCGAGGAAGCCCAGGCCCGCGCCGAGGCGATGCGTCAGCTGCGCCGCATCGGCCTGGCCGACCAGGCCTTCGAGCTGGCCGGCAACCTGGCGCTGGGGCCGCAGCGGCTGGTGGAGATCGCCCGCGCGCTGGCCAGCGACCCGTCGCTGCTGCTGCTGGACGAACCCGCCGCCGGCCTGCGCCACAAGGAGAAGGAAGCGCTCGCGGAGGTGCTGAAGCAGCTGAAGGCCGAGGGCCTGTCGCTGCTGCTCGTCGAGCACGACATGGACTTCGTCATGAAGCTCACCGACCGCATCGTCGTCATGGAGTTCGGCCGCTGGCTGATGGAAGGCACGCCCGCCGAGGTACAGGCCAGCCCGGCCGTACGCGCGGCTTATCTGGGAGCGGACGAATGAGCGCTCTCCTTGAAGTTGCCGACCTCCACGCCGGCTACGGCCGCGCCGAGGTGCTGCAGGGCCTGAGCTTCTCGGCTGCCGAGAAGAGCGTCGTCACCGTCATCGGCCCCAACGGCGCGGGCAAGTCCACGCTGCTGGGTGCGCTGATGGGCCTGATCCCGTCGCGCAGCGCGGCGCTGAAGTTTGCCGGCGAGGACATCGCCCGGCTGACGCTCGAAGAACGCGTCATGGCCGGCCTGGCCCTGGTGCCCGAGAAGCGCGAGCTGTTCGGCACGATGACGGTGGAAGACAACCTGCTGCTGGGCGGCTGGCGGCCCAGGAAGCTGGGCGACCGGCGCTGGCGCGACGGGCTGGAGAGCGTCTACGCACGCTTCCCGCGGCTGAAGGAGCGCCGGGCGCAGCAGGCCGGCACGCTGTCCGGCGGCGAGCGCCAGATGCTCGCGCTGGGCCGCGCGCTGATGGGGCAGCCCAAGCTGCTGATGCTGGACGAACCCAGCCTGGGCCTGGCGCCGCTGATCGTGCGCGAGATCTTCGCCATCGTCGACGACCTGCGCGCCAGCGGCGTCGGCATCCTGCTCGTCGAGCAGAACGCCCGCGCCGCGCTGCGCGTGGCGGACCACGGCTATGTGCTGGAGACCGGCGAGTTCGGGCTGAGCGGACCGGCGGATCAGCTGGCGGCGGATCCGAGGGTCATCGAGACCTATCTCGGGGCTGGGCGGAAGGACTGAACCTTGGTCGCGGCTCTCACGGCGCAACGCGCCGACATCACGAAGTTGGCGGTCGATGTGATCGTCAACGCTGCGAACTCGTCGCTGCTGGGCGGCGGCGGCGTGGACGGGGCCATCCACCGCGCTGCCGGGCCGGACCTGGTGCACGAGTGCCGCCTGCTGGGCGGCTGCAAGATCGGCGAGGCCAAGCTCACCCGCGGCTATCGCCTGCCGGCGCGACACATCGTTCACACCGTCGGCCCGGTCTGGCGCGGCGGCGTGCACGGCGAGGCCGAGTTGCTGGCCTCCTGCTACCGGAACAGCCTGAAGCTGGCTGCGGCCCAGCACGCGGCGACGGTGGCCTTCCCGAGCATCAGCACCGGCATCTACGGCTATCCGATCGAGCAGGCCGCCCGCGTGGCGGTCGACGTGGTGCGCAGCGAAGTCGCGGCGCACCCCGGCATCCGGGAAGTCATCTTCTGCTGCTTCTCGGCTGAGGACCTGAGCGTCTACGAACGCGTGCTCACTGCGCCGTGAGCCCCCCGTCCACCGCCAGCGACTGCCCCGTCAGGTACTTCGCCTTGTCGCTGGCCAGGAACACGATGGTCTGAGCGATCTCGTCCACGGTGCCGGCGCGGCCGGACGGGTTGGCGGCGAGCATGCCGGCCTTGGCATCGCCGTTGCGGCCGACAAAGCGCTCCAGCATGTCGGTCTGGATGGGGCCCGGCGCGACCGCGTTGACGCGCACGCCGGCGGCCGCCCCTTCCAGCGCGGCGCTCTTCGTCAGGCCTTCCACGGCGTGCTTGCTGGCCACGTAGACCGAGGCCCCGGCAAAGCCGATCAGCCCCGCCACCGATGACAGGTTGACGATGGCGCCGCCGCGCTGGGCCAGCATGACGCGCATCTGGTGCTTCAGCGCGAACAGCATGCCGCGCACGTTGGTGTCGAAGATGGCGTCGTAGTTCTCGGCGGTCTGCTCGGTGAGCGGGCCGGTGGCGCCTTCGACGCCGGCGTTGTTGACGGCCACGTCCAGCCGGCCGAAGCGCTCCACGGTCTGCTCGACGAGCGAGCGCACCTCGGCCTCGTGGCGCACGTCGGCGCGGATGAAGGCGGCGGCCGCGGCGCCCCCGGCCTGCAGCTCGGCGGCCAGCGCCTGGCCGTCGGTGTCGCGGCGGCCGCTGACGACGACGGTGGCGCCTTCGCGGGCGAAGGCGAGGGCGGTGGCGCGGCCGATGCCGGTCAGCGCGCCGGTGACGAGGACGACGGGGGATGCAGTCATGTGAAGCTCCTGAAGGAGAAGTTGGTTGAGTGACCTGACTGTGATTGCCGCCGGTCTGCTCCGGTAGCCGTGGCAGCTGCCTATGATTTATTCCATTTGGGACTGAAAGGTGGACATGGCAGACCGGTTGCAGGCGATGCAGACGCTGGTGCGGGTGGTGGAGCTGGGCAGCTTCTCGGCCGCGGCGCGCGAGCTGGGCAGCACGCAGAGTGCCGTCAGCAAGCAGGTGGCCGCGCTGGAGCGGCAACTGGGTGCGCAGCTTCTGGCGCGCAGCACGCGGGCGCTGCGGCTGACCGAGGCGGGCGAGCGCTACGTGGACGAGGCGCGCCGGCTGGTGGCCGAGATCGCCGAGGCCGAGAGCCAGCTGCGTGCCGGCGAGCACCGGCTGCAGGGCTGGCTGCGCGTGGCGGCGTCGGGCAGCTTCGGGCGGCTGAAGCTGATGCCGCTGGTGCAGAGCTTCCTGGCCGCGCACCCGGGCGTGAAGATCGACCTGCGCCTCAACGACGGCTTCGTCGACCTCGTCGAGCAGGGCATCGACATCGCCGTGCGCATCGGCGAGCAGCCCGACTCCAGCCTGGTTTCGCGCCGCATCGGCACCGTGCGTCGGGCCGTCGTGGCGCGGCGGGGTTATTTCGAGCAGATCGGCAAGCCGCCGCCGGCCAACCCGTTGGCGCTGCAGCAGCACGACTGCATCGTCTACAGCGAGCTGCGCGCCGGGCCGACGTGGACCTTCGAGGCCGGGCCGGGCGTCGACGCACCACCGGGCAGCCTGGCCAGCGTGCGCGTGGACGGCAGCCTGCGCACCAACAGCGGCGAGGCCGTGCGCGAGGCGGTGCTGGCGGGCATGGGCCTGGCGTATTCACCGCACTGGCTGCTGGAGAAGGAGCTGGCCCGTGGCGAGGTGGTGCTGGCCATGCCGCACTGGCAGGGCCAGGCCTTGCCCATGCAGCTGGTCAGCCCGCTGCAGCGGCGGCTGTCGGGCAAGGTCAAGGCGTTTGGCGACCACCTGGCCGCCGGGCTGGCCGGCGGCTGACGCTCAGCCCGCGCGCCGCCAGGCCAGCAGCAGGTTGTTGGCCGGCATGTCGACGCGCTCGTGCAGCGCCAGGCCGGCGAGGGCGGCCTGCTCGGCCACGTCGCCGAGCCGGCGCAGCCCCCAGGCCGGATGGCGCGCGCGCAGGTCGGCGTCGAACGCGAGGTTGCTGGGCGCCGTGGGCTCGCCGTCGACGACGTAAGGCCCGTAGGTGATGAGCATGCCGCCCGGCGCCAGGTGGCGCGCGGCGCCCTGCATCAGCCCCGCCGTGCAGGCCCACGGCGCGATGTGGATCATGTTGGCGCAGTAGATGGCATCGACCCGCGCCGGCGCGCCGGCCCAGTCGCCGGCCAGCACGTCCAGCGTGATCGGCGGGCGCACCCGGGGCAAGCCCTGACACCACGCGGCGATGGAGGGCAGTGCGGCGGCGTCGAAGTCGCTGGGCTGCCACTGCCAGCCGGGCAGGCCTTCGCTGAGGAAGGCCGCGTGCTGGCCGGTGCCGCTGGCGATCTCCAGCATCAGGCCGGCCGGCGGCAGCAGCCGCTGCAGCTGCACGAGGATGGGCGGGCCGTTGCGTTCGGCGGCGGGGCTGTGGCGGCGTGCGGGGATGTCCATGGCGGCATCTTGCCCTGCCGCCGCCGCGGGGGGCGCGCTAGAAGCTGGTCCAGTCGTCATCGCCGCCGGCGGTGGCCGGCGCCGGGGCGGGCCTGGGCGCTGCCGGTGCCGCGGTGGCCTGGGCCTTCGCCGTGACGGCCGGCCTTGCCGGCGCGGGCTTCGTGGCGGTGGGCCGCTTCGCTGGCGAGGCCGTCGGGGCGGGCGCCCGCGCGGCGTCACCGCCGACGCGGAACACCGACACGATCTCCACCATCTGCGTGGCCTGCTGGCGCAGGCTCTCAGCGGCGGCGGCGGATTCCTCCACCAGCGCGGCGTTCTGCTGCGTGACCTGGTCCATCTGCGACACGGCCTGCTCCACCTGGCCCACGCCGTCGGCTTGCTCGACGCTGGCGGTGCTGATCTCGCCGACGATGTCGGTGACGCGCTGGATGGCCTGCACCAGCGACTCCATGGACTGGCCCGCCGTGTCCACCTGCTGCGTGCCGCGCTCCACCTGCTCGACGCTGCCGGTGATGAGGCCCTTGATCTCCTTGGCCGCCTCGGCGCTGCGCTGGGCCAGCGTGCGCACCTCGCCGGCCACGACGGCAAAGCCGCGGCCCTGCTCGCCGGCACGCGCCGCCTCGACGGCGGCGTTCAGCGCCAGGATGTTGGTCTGGAAGGCGATGCCGTCGATGGTGCCGATGATGTCGGCGACGCGGCGGCTGGATTCGCTGATGCCGCGCATCGTCTCGACGACGTCACCCACGGCGCTGCCGCCCTGGCGCGCGGCCTCGCTGGCGCTGCGGGCGAGCTGGTCGGCCTGGCGGGCGTTGTCGGCGTTGCTGCGCACGGTGGTGGACAGCTCCGACATGGTGGCCGCCGTCTGCTGCAGCGCCGAGGCCTGTTCCTCGGTGCGCTGGCTCAGGTCGGCATTGCCCTGGGCGATCTGGCTGCTGGCGGTGGAGACGGACTCGGCGTTGGCCCGCACGCGCGACACGGTGGTCGAGAGGCCCTGCCGCATGCGCTCCAGCGCGTGCATCAGCTGCGCGGCCTCGTCGGTGCCCTGCGCGTGCACGGGCTGGCGCAGGTCGCCGTCGGCCACGGCATCGGCCACCTCGACGGCACGCCGCAGCGGCACCGTGATGGAGCGGATCAGCAGCCGCGACATCAGCAGCGCCATCGTGATGGACACCGCCAGCGTGACGAGCACCACCAGGCGCGCCGTGCCGAACGCGGCCTCGGCGTCCACGCCCGCCTGGTCGGCGCCGCGGGTGTTCATGTCGATGAGCTTCTGCAGCGTGTCCGACGAGCTGTTGAAGTACTTCAGTGACTCGCCGTCCAGGATGGCGCGGGCCTGCTCGGTCTCGTTCTTGCGCGAGTGCGCGTACAGCTTGTCGTGGGCGGCCATGTAGGCCTTCCAGTCGGCCATGAAGCTTTCGTAGAGGCGGCGCTCCTCGGGCGAGTTGATGAGCTTCTCGTAGGCGGCGCGGTTCTTGTCGAACTCGGCCAGCACGGCCGTCATCTCCTTGTCCTTGGCGGCCATGGCTGCGTCTTCCGTGGCCAGCACATGGCCGGTCTCGGCGATGCGGTAGTCCGACGTGTTGGTGTCCATCTGGTTCACCAGCGACACGCTGGGCAGCCAGTTGCCGGTGATGTCCTGCGTCTGCGCCCGCATGCGCAACATCTGCAGCATCGCGATGCCCGACAGCACGATGAGCAAGGCCAGCATCACGCCCATCGCGGCCGCCAGGCGCGGCCCGATCTTCCATTGCATGGGATTCATGAGCACTCCTCTTTGGGGTGCGTCAGTCTCTCTTGCAGGGCCTCACGTTGTCCATCGATTGCAGCGTGCGTAGTTATCGCGTTGATCGATTCGTCACGCCAGGCGCCCGGCCTGGAAATCCCGCACCGCCTGCACCAGCTCGGCCTCGGTGTTCATGACGAAGGGCCCGTACTGCGCGATGGGCTCGCCCAGCGGTTTGCCGGCCACGAGGATGGCGCGGGTCGGCTGCTCGCCGGCCGTCAGGCGCACGCCGTCGCTGGCCGCCGTGTTGGCGAGGATGGCCATGCGGCCGGCGGGCTGCAGGCAGCCGCTCTCGAACTTCAGCGCGCCGTCGTACACGTAGACGAAGGCGTTGTGCGTGGCTGGCAGCGGTTGTTCGAAGCTCGCACCGGCGGGCAGGTGCACGTCCAGGTACAGCGGCTCTGTCACGTCGCGCTGCACGGCGCCCTGCACGCCGTGGCTGGCGCCGGCGATGACGCGCACGGTGACGCCGTCGCGCTCGAACTCGGGCACGTCGGCGCCCTGCACGTCCCGGTACCAGGGCTCGCGCATCTTGTCCTTCGCGGGCAGGTTCAGCCACAGCTGGAAGCCGGCCATGCGGCCCGCCGTCTGCTCGGGCGTCTCGCTGTGGATGACGCCGCGGCCGGCCGTCATCCACTGCACGCCGCCGTCCGACACCAGGCCCTCGTTGCCGGCCGAGTCGCGGTGGCGGATGCGACCGTTGAGCATGTAGGTGACGGTCTCGAACCCGCGGTGCGGGTGGTCCGGGAAGCCGGCGATGTAGTCGTCGGGGTTGTCCGTGCCGAAGTGGTCCAGCATCAGGAACGGGTCCAGCCGGCGCTGCAGGGTGTTCGTCAGCACGCGGTTGAGCTTGACACCGGCACCGTCGCTGGTCGGCTGACCGGCGACGAGGCGTTCAACCTCGCGTGGCTGGTTCAAAAGAGAAGTGGCGACGGTGCTCATGGCGTGCTTTCAGGCGGTCAGGAGTTCGGAGATCTGCGCGCGGGCCTGGGCCAGGCCTTGCTCGGCGGCGAAAGCCATGCCCTCGGCGTAGACGAACTCGACGTCCGTCATGCCCAGGAAGGCCAGCACGGTGCGCAGGTAGGGCGTCATCTGGTCGCTGGGCTGGTCGCGGTGGACGCCGCCGCGGCTCGTGACCACGTAGACCTTCTTGCCGGTCAGCAGGCCGACGGGGCCCTTCTCGGTGTACTTGAAGGTCACGCCGGCGCGGGCGACCGCGTCGATCCAGTTCTTGAACTGGGCCGTCACGTTGAAGTTGTACATCGGCACGCCGATGACGAGGGTGTCGGCGGCCTGCAGCTCGGCGATCAGCGCATCGTCCAGCGCAACGCGGGCGGCCTGTTCGGGCGTGCGCTTGTCGGCCGGCGTGAAGAGGGCGCCCAGCGCGGCTTCGTCCAGCACGGGCTGGGGCGTCACGGTCAGGTCGCGCACGGTGACGGTGGCGGCGGGGTTGGCGGCGCGCAGGCCGGCGGTCAGTTCGCTGGCCAGGCGGGTGGAGACGGAACCGTCGGCATCGGTGGCACGGCGGGCGCTGGCGTTGATTTGCAGGATGTTCATCTGAAGCTCCGGAAAGAGGTCGGTTGCGATGGGATGAACTCTAGGATTGCTCGGTCAGCACCAGAAGCCGTCGATTTGCATAAGATTGTTCCACTGATGGATCAATGAGGCCGTATGGAACCCGATGCCGATGACTTGCTGCTGTTCGCCCGCGTCATGGAGGCCGGCAGCTTCAGCCGTGCCGCCGAGCGCGTGCACTGGCCCAAGAGCACCGTGTCGCGGCGCATCGCGGCGCTGGAGGCGCGGCTGGGCGAGAAGCTGCTGCAGCGCTCCACGCGGCGCCTCGCGCTGACCGACTTCGGCGCCGGCGTGCTGGAGCACGCGCGTGTCGTGGCCGCCGAGGTGGACGGCGCACTGGCGCTGGCGCTGCACCGCCAGCGCAAGCCCAGCGGCCGGCTGCGCGTCAGCATGCCGGCGGACTTCGCCGAACGCGTGGCCGCCGGCATGCTGGGCGAGTTCGTGCGGACCTATCCCGAGGTGCAGCTGGAGCTGGACCTGACGCCGCGGCGCGTGGACGTCATCGGCGAGGGGTTCGACCTGGCCATCCGCATGGGCCAACTGGACGACGACAGCCAGCTCGCCGCGCGTAAGCTGGCAACGACGCACTGGGGGCTGTACGCGTCTGTCGACTACCTGGCCCGCGTCGGCGAGCCGCTGTTGCCGCAGGCGCTGGACGCCATGCACGGCCTGATGCTGCGCAGCCGCACCGGCGAGCCGGTGCCCTGGCATCTGCAGCGCGACGGTGCCGAGCCCTACGTCGCCAACCCGGCCCAGCGCACGCTGGCCAACTCGCCCAGCCTGCTGGCGCAGATGGCGCTGGACGGCGTGGGCATTGCCGGCGTGGACCGGCTGCTGGTGCGCCACTCGGTGGAGCTGG
Organism: Roseateles sp. GW823-FHT07B05; assembly: GCF_058794515.1. Lineage (NCBI taxonomy): Bacteria > Pseudomonadati > Pseudomonadota > Betaproteobacteria > Burkholderiales > Sphaerotilaceae > Roseateles > Roseateles sp. GW823-FHT07B05. Next base: position 139,501 of record NZ_JBXAGX010000006.1, on the reverse strand, counting down.
GCCGGCTGCAGCGCCTGCTGCCGGCGTGGGAGCTGCCCGGCTCCAGCTGCTGGGCCGTGTTCCCGGAGCGGCGGCTGATGCCGCTGCGCACCCGGGTGTTCCTGGAGGCGATGTCAGCGCTGCTGCAGGCGTGCCCGACGCCGGGCGCCTAGCGCCACGACGCCCAGCCCCAGCGCCATCAGGGCGGTGGTGGCCGGCTCCGGCACGGCGGTGGCGAACACGGCTTCGGCGAGGCGTTGCTGGCCCAGCGTGGTCGGGTGCACGCCGTCCCAGAACAGGGAGGTCGACTCGTCGCAGGCGTTGACCGCTGCCCCGCAGGCATGCAGCACGTCGCTGAACCCCGACGCGGGGCCGGCGGCGACGGCGGCCGTGAGGAAGCTGAACGTGTCGAAGATCTGCACGGGGCTGCCCTGCAGTGCGCTACCCAGCGCCTGGTTCATGGCCTGGCTCAGCAGCGTGCTCTCGGTACTCAGGCCGGCGCCGCGGATCCACGGCGTGAGGCCGTAGTTGGGGACGTTCAGCACCAGCACGTGGCGGGCACCGGCCTGCATCAGGTCCTGCGCCTGCGTGGCGATGTCCTGGGCGTAGGCCGTGGCGGTGCTCGTGGCGAGCGCGGCCAGGTCCGTGGTGGGCGTCACCTGGTCCAGCAGCACGCGGATGTTGTTGCCGCCGCCAGCCAGCACGTACAGCGCATTCGGGTCCGCCAGGTGGTTCACGGTGCCCATGTACGAATTGAGCTGCGTGCGCATGCTCGGCGGGAAGCCGCTGACGCCGGGCAGGTCGGCGCCGTCCGTGCCCGTCTGTGCGCCACCGTAGGCGTAGTTCGTGCCGCCCAGCATGGACGGCGCCAGCGACACACCCATCGACTGGGCGAGGTACTGCGTCCACACCGGGCCGTTGGAGTAGGTGCCGAAGCTGGACGGGATCTGGGTGCGCGTGCTGTCGTCGGTGATGACGACGCCCGGCACCGGCAGGTTCAGGGACGCGTAGTAACGAGCCAGCAGCGCGGCGTTGTTGCCACTGTCCGACAGGCTGTCGCCGAACACGACGAGGCTGGAGTACGCCGATGCGGTCAGTGCCGACGCGCAAAGGCCAAAGCCCGCGATGGCGCGGGCGAGCAGGCGGATGGACATGGAGACTCCCTTGAATATGCGGCAAAGAAGATGCCGTCGGGCAGCATCTTCAGTGCATTCAAAAGCGTCAAGAGACTTCAGTTGTAACCGCTGGCATCGGCCGCGCACTGTGGCGCTCGTGCCATGCCGGCGGGGCTGCCGTGCCGGCCTGGCACCAGGCCGGGGCGCGTCAGTCGTCCGTGTTGTTGAACGCGAACTCGATGGCCACCTCGCGCGGCGCCTTGATGGGTTCGAAGCGCCACTGCCGCACGGCGTCGACGGCCGAGATGCCCAGCCGGCTGTGGCTGGCGGCGATGGTCTCGGCCTTGCTGACCGTGCCATTGGGCGCCACCGTGAACTTCACGCGCGCAAAGCCGTCGCGGAAGGCGACCTGCTGCATGGCCCGCGGGATGCTGGGGTTGACCCGGGACAGCAGCTTGAGCGGCACCTCTTCCTCCTCGGCCGCCGGCGGCGGCGGGGGCGGCGGTTCCACGGCCGCGACGGCCGTGGGGATGGGCGCCGCCGGCGCGGGGGTGGGCGACGCCGCGGCCACCAGCACCGGGGCCGGTTCGGGCTCGGGCGGCGTGGCCACCGTGGCGGCGGCCTGCACCGTGGCCGGTGCGGTGGCTGGGGTGGCAGCCGGCTTGGGCGCGGCCGCCACCGGGGCGGCCACGGGCTTGCGTGCCACCGGGGCCGGGGCGGGCGGCGGAGGTGGTGGCGGCGGTGGGGGGGCGTTCGTCGGCTGGCGGTTGGCGCCCTTGTCGCCGTTGAGCTTGATCCAGTGGAAGACGGCGTCCGCCGCCTTCTGCGCGCGCTCCAGCCCGTTGCCGGGCTTGGGCGGCTCCGTGGTCTGGGCGCCGGCGGGCTGGCCCAGCAGCAGCAGGGCGGTCGCAACGGCAGTCAATTCGAGCGTTAGGGCAGTACGCGGTCCGGAGCGCATGGCAGATTCACGTGAGCGAATTGGGGGGAGGGGCGGGGGCCGACTCTAGTCAAGCCTGGCCGCCGTGACAGCGGGGTTTGCCCCGCGAAACGTGCAGTTTCCTGCGCGTTTGCGGCAAACCGTCACGCCGGCCCGAGCAGCGCGCGACAGCGCTTCTCGTGCTGGCGGATCTCTCCCAGCGTGACCTCGATGTCGTCGCGCTGCTGCTCCAGCTGCTCGCGGTGGCGCGCCAGGATGGCGAGGAAGGCCTTCAGCTGCGGTGCGGCGCTGGCCTGGCTGTCGTACATGTCGACGAGCTGCTTGATCTCCTGCAGCGCCAGCCCCAGGCGCTTGCCGCGCAGCGTCAGCTTCAGCCGCGTGCGGTCGCGCGGCGTGTAGACGCGGTTGCGGCCCTTGCGGCCCGGCTCCAGCAGGCCGGCTTCCTCGTAGAAGCGGATGGCGCGCGGCGTGATGTCGAACTCGGCGGCGAGCTCGGTGATCGTGAAGGTCGGCTGCTGCGGCTCGGTCGCGGCGGAGACAGACTTGCGGGGGGGCATGGCTACACTGAATTGACGTAAACGTCAGTCTAGGGCCGTCATGGGCAATCCGAGAGAGTCTGAACTTCACTACCCCCTGGGCGAAACCCTGCCCCAGCCCGGCGAGGCGCTGGACCTGGCGCCCGGCGTGCGCTGGGTGCGCATGGGTCTGCCGTTCGCGCTGGACCACATCAACCTGTGGCTGCTGCGCGATCGCATCGATGGCCGCGAGGGCTGGACCATCGTCGACTGCGGCATTGCCAGCGACGACACGCGGGCCAACTGGGAGAAGGTGTTCGCCGAGCGGCTGGACGGCCTGCCGGTGCTGCGCGTGATGGCCACCCATTTCCACCCCGATCACCTGGGGCTGGCCCATTGGCTCACCGAGAAATGGGGCTGTCGTCTCTGGATGAGCGCGACGGACTTCAACCTCGCCCGGCTGGCCAGCAGCTCCACCGTGGGCATGGGCGGCGCCAGCGCGGCGGCCTTCTTCGGCAGCCACGGGCTGATCGACCCGGACTCGCTGGACAAGATCCGCGCCCGCGCCGACTACTACCCGAAGATGGTGCCGGTCGTGCCGTCCGCCTACCGGCGCCTGATGGATGGCACGACGGTGGAGATCGGTGGGCGCAGCTGGCGCTGCATCGCCGGCTACGGCCACGCGCCGGAGCACATCAGCCTGTTCTGTGACGACGCCAAGCTGCTGATCTCCGGCGACATGGTGCTGCCGCGCATCTCGACCAATGTGTCCGTCGTCGACGTCGAGCCTGAGGCCGACCCGCTGACGCTGTACCTGCAGTCGCTGACCCGCTACCTGGACCTGCCCGCCGACACGCTGGTGCTGCCGTCGCACGGCAAGCCCTTCACCGGCCTGCACGAACGCATTGACCAACTGCGCGAGCACCACGACGAGCGGCTGGCCGAGGTGATGGCGGCCTGCCGCGCCGAGCCCACGCATGCTGCCGGGCTGCTGGGTGTGCTGTTCAAGCGCAAGCTGGACCTGCACCAGACCACGTTCGCGATGGGCGAGGCCATCGCCCACCTGCACGCGCTGTGGCTGCACGGCGGCCTGACGCGCAACCTGGGCGACGACGGCGTGTACCGCTTCTCGGCGGTCTGAGTCGCCCACAAAGAAAAACGCCGCCCCGGATGCTCCGGCGGCGGCGTTCATTTTTTGCCCGGTACCTTCTCTCCCTCTGTGCTGCTGGCGTCAGGCCAGCTGGCGGGTACCCGTGGTGACAGCGTCGGGGCGAAGTGTTGCTGAACGTGAACGGCTCATTGCCATGTCGGCGAGGGAATATTCACTTGCAATCCATTTCAGTGGCCGCGCCCGGCCGGCCGCTCCCGAGCCCAGGGGGCTCACTGGACCACGATGGATTCTTCCCGCAGCGCCTCGCGGGAGCGCTCGAAGTCGGGCAGCACCGAGCGCACCGTGTCCCAGAACGCCGGGCTGTGGTTCATCTCGCGCAGGTGGGCCAGTTCATGGGCGACCACGTAGTCGATGATGGCCGGCGCGAAGTGGACGAGGCGCCAGTTCAGCCGGATGGAGCCGTCGGCGCTGGCGCTGCCCCAGCGTGTCTGCGCGGAGGACAGCCGCAGCGACTTCATCGCCACGCCCAGCTGCGCGGCGAAATGCCGGCAGCGCGGCAGGAAGTCTTCCTTGGCGCGGGCCTGCAGCCAGGCCTGGGTCAGGTCACGGATCTGCTCGGCCGCGGCACCATGCGGCAGCGGCAGGCGCAGCTCACGTGTCGCCTCGTTCCACACGACCTCGCGCTCGCCGGGGGACACGGCCAGCGTCAGCGGCTGGCCCAGGTAGGGCAGGCGGCCGCCGTCCACCCACTCGATGCGGGCGGCCTGCACGCGCTGCTGGCGCTCGCGCTGCTCGACGAGCTTGCGCAGGATCCAGTCGCCCTTGTGATGCAGCGCGCGTTCGATCTCGGGGATGGGCACCCAGCGCGGCGCGCTGACGCGCAGCCCCTGCGGGCCGACGACGAAGCCGATGCTGCGCCGCCGCGCGCGCTTGAGTTCGTAGCCGATGCGGTGCTGGCCCAGGTAGAGCTCGCGCCGCGAGCGCGCGGCGCCCGGGTCGGCAGGCTCGACGTCGGCCACCGCCTCGAACAGCGACAGCTGGCTGTCCTGCAGGAGCGGGGCCGGGCGCTTGGGCGGCATGGACGTCAGTGCTGGTTGGCGGTGCCGGCCACGCCGGCGGGCGGAGGGTTGCGGTAGGCCTCCGGGTCGAGGCGGCGCATTTCGCTCTCGATCCAGTCCTTGACCTCGTTCATCAGCTCCGCCGGCGCGCGGCCCTCGGGGCGGATCTGGCGGCCGATGGAGATGTCCACGATGCCGGGCTTGAGCAGGAAGCTCTTGCGCGGCCAGCAGCGCGCGGCCGTGGCGGCGATGGGCACGACGGGCAGGCCGGCCTCGATGGCCAGGCGGGTGCCGCCGGTCTTGTAGTCGCCCACCTCGCCGCGTGCGATGCGCGTACCCTCGGGGAACATGATGACCCAGTTGCCCTGGCCGCCCAGGCGCTTGCCCTGCGTCAGCACCTTGTTCCAGGCCTCGGTCCGGCGGCCGCGGTCGATGTGGATCATGTCCATGCGGGCCATGGCCCAGCCGAAGAACGGCACGTAGAGCAGTTCGCGCTTGAAGACATAGGCCAGCGGGTGGCTGAACAGCGCCGGGTAGGCGAAGGTTTCCCACGTGCTCTGGTGCTTGGACAGCAGCACGACGCCGGCGCGGCGGTCCGACGCCGGCGGCAGGTTCTCCATGCCCTGGATGCGCCAGCGGATGCCGCAGATGATGCGCGCGCTCCAGATGGCGAGCTTCAGCCAGCCGGCGCAGGCCCAGTAGATGGGGTCGCCGCGGCGGAAGATGGACAGGATGACGACCGCGGTAGCCCAGGGGATGACCGTGACGATGAGGACGAGGACGAAGATCAGCGAGCGGATGGCGCTCAACAAGTTGGACATCAGAGCAGGTCTCCGGCCTGGGTATCGGGGGTGAGGGCCTGGCCGCGCTGCTCGGCGACGCGGCGGCGTTCTTGCTGGATGAGGGTCTCGGCGAAGCTCATCAGGTCGTCGTGCACGCGGGCGCCCGGCACCTGCACGAGCAGGTTGGCGAGTTCGTCGGTGCTGAGGCTGCCGAACGGGCCGGTCAGCACCAGGTGCGGGATGCAGCCGGCGTTCTGCGCCGTCAGCAGGTCGGTCAGCGACGCGCCGACCATGTGCACGTCCGGCAGCTCCACGTCGAAGCGCTCGCCGATCTGCTGGATCAGCCCGGGCAGCGGCTTGCGGCAGTCGCAGCCTTCCTCGGGCGTGTGCGGGCAGAAGAAGGCCGCGTCCAGCCGCCCGCCTTTTTCGGCCAGCAACTGGTTCAGCCGCAGGTGCACGGCGTTCAGCGACGCCATGTCCAGCAGGCCGCGGCCAATGCCGGCCTGGTTGGTGGCCAGCACGGTGTGCCAGCCGCTGTGGTTCAGGCGGGCGACGGCTTCCAGCGCGCCGGGCAGCGGGTCGAGCTCCTCGGGCGCCTTGACGTGGTCGTCGCGGTAGCGGTTGATCGTGCCGTCGCGACCGAGGATGACCAGCTTCATGCCGTGGGCGTGGTCGGCGCGCATCGTGGGCACGGGCTCAGGCCGCCAGCCGCGACAGGTCGGCCACGCGGTTCATCGCGGCATGCAGGCGGCCCAGCAGCGCGAGGCGGTTGGCGCGCAGCGCCGGGTCCTCGGCGTTGACCATGACGCCGTCGAAGAAGGCGTCGACCGGCGCCTTCAGCGCGGCCAGGGCCTTCAACGAGCCGGTGTAGTCATGCTGCTCGAACAGCAGGTCGGCGGCGGGCTGCACCTCGGCGATCGCGGCGGCCAGCGCCTGCTCGGCGGCTTCCTGCAGCAGCGCGGGCTGGATCTCGGTCGGCAGCTCGCCCTCGACCTTCTTCAGGATGTTGCCGACGCGCTTGTTGGCGGCGGCCAGCGAGGCGGCTTCCGGCAGCGCGGCGAAGGCCCGCACGGCCACCAGGCGCTTGGGCACGTCGCCCAGGCGCGTGGGCGCCAGCGCCAGCACGGCGTCGACTTCCTGGGCGCTGTAGCCCTGGTCGCGCAGCGAGACGGCCAGGCGGTCGGCGAAGAAGCCGAGCAGCGCCTCGCGCGGATTGGTGATGAGCTCGCCGAACGGCGGCACGGCGGCGTCGATCAGCGCCGGCAGCTCCAGCGGCAGGTTCTTCTCGACGAGGATGCGGATGACGCCCAGCGCGTGGCGGCGCAGTGCGAACGGGTCCTTGTCGCCGGTGGGCAGCTGGCCGATGCCGAACAGGCCCACCAGCGTCTCCAGCTTGTCGGCCAGCGCGACGACCGTGCCGGTGTGGTTGCGCGGCAGCGCGTCGCCGGCAAAGCGGGGCTTGTAGTGGTCCTCGATGGCGATGGCGACGCCGTCGCGCAGGCCTTCGTGGCGGGCGTAGTAGCCGCCCATGATGCCCTGCAGCTCGGGGAACTCGCCGACCATGTCGGTCAGCAGGTCGCACTTGGCGAGGCTCGCCGCCTGCTTGACCTTGCTGTCCAGCACCTTGAACTCGTCGTCCGCCTCCACCGTGTAGGGCAGCGTGGCCATGCTGAGCTGCTGCACGATGGCATGCGCGATGGCAGCGACGCGTTCGGCGCGTTCGCCCTGCGAGCCCAGCTTGCCGTGGTAGACCACCTTGGCCAGGCCGGGCAGGCGGTCTTCCAGCTTCTTCTTGCGGTCCTGGTCGAAGAAGAACTTGGCGTCGGCCAGGCGCGGGCGCACGACGCGCTCGTTGCCGCCGGTCACGGCGGATGCGTCGGCCGGCGCGATGTTGCTGACGACGAGGAAGTGGCGTGTCAGCTTGCCTTGCGCGTCCAGCAGCGGGAAATACTTCTGGTTGGCCTTCATCGTCAGAATGAGGCACTCCTGCGGCACGGCGAGGAACTCGGCCTCGAACGCGCAGGTCAGCACGTTGGGACGCTCGACGAGCGACGTGACTTCGTCCAGCAGCGCGTCGTCATCGATGGGCGTGAGGCTCAGCGCATCGGCGGCGCCCTTGAGCTGGCGCGAGATCTCGGCGCGGCGCTCGGCAAAGCTGGCGATGACGGCGCCCTGCTCGAACAACTGGGCGGCATAGCTGTCGGCGTTGTCGACACTGACGGTGGGCTGCGCGGCCTCGAAGCGGTGGCCGCTGGTCGTGCGGCCCGACGTCAGGCCCAGGGCCTGGACGGGCACGACGTCGGCGCCGTGCAGCGCGATCAGGCCATGCGCCGGGCGCACGAACTTCACGTCGGTCCAGCCGTCGGCCAGCTGGTAGGCCATGACCTTGGGGATGGGCAGCTTGGCCAGCGTCTCGTCCAGCGCCTTCTGCAGGCCTTGCGCCAGCGTCGCGCCGGGCTGGATGCTGTCCCAGAACAGCGCCTCGGCCTTGCCGTCGGGCTGGCGCTTGAGCTGCGGCACCGCCTCAGGTCCGGCGCCGATGGCGGCAAGCTTCTTCAGCAGCGCGGGCGTGGCCTGGCCGTCGGCGGTGAGGGCCACGGCGACTGGCATCAGCTTCTGCTGCACGGCCTTGTCGGCGGCCTTGGCGGCGACATTGGCCACGTGCACGCCGAGGCGGCGCGGCGACGCGAACGACGTGACGGCGGCATCCGCGGCGGCCAGGCCCTGGGCCTTGAGGCTGTCGGCCAGCACGGCGGCGAAGGACTCGCCCAGCTTCTTCAGCGCCTTGGGCGGCAGCTCTTCGACAAACAGTTCAACGAGCAGGTTGGTCATCAGGCGGCCGCCTTCTTGCTGTTCTTCAGTTCGATCTGTGCAACGACCTCATCGGCCCAGGCCTTCGGCGCCATCGGGAAGCCGAGGCGCGCACGGCTGTCGAGATAGCTCTGCGCCACGGCGCGCGCCAGGTTGCGGATGCGGCCGATGTAGGCGGCGCGTTCCGTCACCGAGATGGCACCACGCGCGTCCAGCAGGTTGAAGCTGTGGCCGGCCTTCAGCAGTTGCTCATAGGCGGGCAGCGCGAGCTTTTCGACCATCAGCTCCTGGCTCTTGCGCTCATGCGCGGCAAAGGCCGACAGCAGGAAGTCCACGTCGCTGTGCTCGAAGTTGTAGGTCGACTGTTCGACCTCGTTCTGGTGGAACACGTCGCCGTAGGTCAGGCCGTCGGTGTAGACCAGGTCGTACACCGATTCCTTGCCCTGCAGATACATGGCCAGGCGCTCCAGGCCGTAGGTGATCTCGCCGGTGATGGGCTTGCAGTCGATGCCGCCGACCTGCTGGAAGTAGGTGAACTGCGTCACCTCCATGCCGTTCAGCCACACCTCCCAGCCCAGGCCCCAGCAGCCGAGCGTCGGGTTCTCCCAGTCGTCCTCGACGAAGCGCACGTCGTTCTTCTTCAGGTCGAAGCCGAGCGCCTCCAGCGAGCCGAGGTACAGCTCCAGGATGTTGGCCGGCGCGGGCTTGAGCACGACCTGGTACTGGTAGTAGTGCTGCAGGCGGTTGGGGTTCTCGCCGTAGCGGCCGTCCTTGGGGCGGCGGCTGGGCTGCACGTAGCCGGCCTTCCACGGCTCGGGGCCGAGGGCGCGCAGGAAGGTGGCGGTGTGGCTGGTGCCGGCGCCGACTTCCATGTCGTAGGGTTGGAGCAGGGCACAGCCCTGTTTGGACCAATAGTCCTGAAGCGTCAGGATGATTTGCTGGAAGGTCAGCATGGGGCAGGTGAGAACAGGGGTGGCCGATTCTATTGGGCGGCTCTGCGCACGGCCGCCAGCGCCAACAGGGACAAGATCCACAGCGGCCACAGGCCCAGCGCCGCCAGCCAGCGCGCGTAGGGCGTGGCGCCGCTGCGGCCTTCCACCTCGGCCTCCAGCACGCCGCGCTGCAGCGCCGGCAGGCGGGCCGTGATGTGGCCCCGGTGGTCGACGACGGCCGTGGCGCCGGTGTTGGTGGAGCGCGCGACGGGCCGCTGGAACTCCAGCGCGCGCATCTGCGAGAACTGCAGGTGCTGGTCCTGGATCATCACGGTGCCGAACCAGGCCAGGTTGCTGACGTTGATGAACATCGTCGCCGCTTCGGGCCCGACGGCGCTCTGCACGACGTCCTCGCCGAACAAGTCCTCGTAGCAGATCAGTGGCCGCAGCTTCTGGCCGGCGACGGCCCAGGGGCGCTGGTGCTGGCCGCGGGCCTGGTCGTCCAGCGGGATGTTCATCGCGCGCACGAACCAGCCGAAGCCCGGCGGGATGAATTCGCCGAAGGGCAGCAGGTGGCGCTTGCCGTAGTGGTAGCCCGTGCCCAGGCCGACGACCGAATTGACGAAGCCTTCGTCCGCATTGCCCAGGAAGGTGCCCAGCAGCGCCGGCCGCTCGGGGCGGGACAGGCGCACCAGCGTGGCCCGGTCCAGCTCGGCCAGCGGCAGCGGCACGACGGATTCGGGGGTGATGACGACCTGGCCCTGCGACGACTCGACAAGCCGGGTCAGGATGTCCAGGTTGGCGCTGAAGCGCTCGGCGTCGAACTTCTGGTCCTGCGGAATGCTGGGCTGCACCAGCGACAGTGCGACGCGGCCGCTGGATGTCGTGAAGTCCTGCGGCAGCAGCACGCCGGCCAGCGGCAGCAGCAGCGCCGGCACGCCCCAGGGCCAGTCGCGCGCCTTCAGTAGCACCAGGCCGGCCGCCGCCAGCGCGGCCAGCGCCGTGATGCCGTAGACGCCCACCCACGGCGCCCAGCCCGCCAGCGGGCCGACCGTGTGCGCATAGCCCGACGCGATCCACGGGAAGCCGCTGAACCAGGTGGCCCGCGCCAGCTCCGCCAGCAGCCAGGCCGGCACGAGTGCCAGCAGCCGCCAGCGCCCCGGCGCGATGAACCGGGCCGTCAGGCCCAGCGCCAGCGCGTAGTAGCTGCTGAGGAAGGCAGCCAGCAGGGCGACGGCCAGCGCCGCGGCAACCCACGGGATGCCCCCGAACTGGTGCATGCTGATGTGCAGCCACCACAGGCCCGACGCCAGCCAGCTCCAGCCGAACAGCGCGCCGCCCAGCGCGGCCGCCTTGGGCGTGGCGCGGGCGACGGTGCCGAACAGCAGCGCCAGCGCGGCGATCTGGGCCCACCAGGCGTCGGTGGGGGCGAAGGCTGCGGTCTGCAGCAGCCCGGCAGCCAGCGCAATGGCCGCGGCGACCGCGGGCCTCACGCCGCGGACTCGTCGTCGGGTGCCCGCGTGACCTTGAACCAGCGCACGGCGCCGCCGCGCGTCAGCATGACGGCGAAGTTCAGTCCGCCCACGCGCACGGACTCGCCGCGGCGCGGCACGCGGCCATGCTCGTGGGCGACCAGGCCGCCGATGGTGTCGAAGTCGTTGTCCGGCAGGCTCAGGCCGAAGGCGCCGTTGACGGTGGCAATGGTCGCGTCGCCGGCCACGCGCTGCGTGCCGTCGGCCAGCGTGTAGATGCCGGTGTCGGAGCTCTGCTCGTCGAACTCGTCCTCGATCTCGCCGACGATCTCCTCCAGCACGTCCTCGATGGTAATGAGGCCGGCCGTGTTGCCGAACTCGTCGATGACGATGGCCAGGTGGTTGCGGTTGGAGCGGAAGTCGCGCAGCAACTCGTTCAGGCCCTTGCTTTCGGGCACGAAGACCGTGGGCCGCAGCAGCGCACGCAGGTTCAGCTCGGGCGCGCGCTGCATCTTCAGCAGGTCCTTGGCGAGCAGGATGCCGATGATGTTGTCGCGCGTGCCTTCGTAGACCGGAAAGCGCGAGTGGCCGGTGTCGATGACGATGCCCAGCAGTTCGTCGTAAGGGGCATCGATGTCCAGCAGGTCCATGCGTGGCGCCGCCACCATGGCGTCGCCGGCCGACAGCTCGGCCATGCGCAGCACGCCTTCCAGCATCTGGCGCGATTCGGGCTCGATCAGCTCGCGCTGCTCGGCGTCGGCCAGGGTTTCGATGAGTTCGGTCTTGGAGTCGGGGCCGGGGTGCAGGAACTCCAGCATGCGCTCCAGCAGGCCTCGGGCCTCGGGCGGGTGTTTGGCGGCCCCGCGAACTGGGGGCCGGCCTGAATGCGGTTCGCTCAAGGGGCGCTGTCAGGGTATTGCGGAAGGGACAGAATAGCCGATTGGTTTGACAAGCCCCGTCACCGCCCCTTGCTTCCCGGCGCCCAGGCCCTATCTGGGTTGCCTTCTTTCGAAACGGTCCCCGCCATGTCCAGCAACAACGGCCTCATCCCCGCAACCATCCTCACGGGCTTCCTCGGCGCCGGCAAGACGACGCTGCTCAAGCGCGTGCTGACCGAGGCCCACGGCCAGAAGATCGCCGTCATCGAGAACGAGTTCGGCGAAGAGAACATCGACACGGACATCCTCGTGTCGGATACCAACGAGCAGATCATCCAGATGAGCAACGGCTGCGTCTGCTGCACGATCCGCGAAGACCTGCGCACCACGCTGAGCGACCTGGCCGCCAAGCGCCGCAAGGGCGAACTGCAGTTCGACCGCGTCATCATCGAGACCACCGGCCTGGCCGACCCCGGCCCCGTGGCGCAGACCTTCTTCATGGACGACGAGATCGCCGAGGCCTACCTGCTGGACTCCGTGCTGACGCTGGTGGACGCCAAGCACGCCGACGAGCAGCTCAACACGCGCCAGGAAGCACGCATGCAGGTCGGGTTCGCCGACCAGCTCTTCATCAGCAAGAGCGACCTGGTGGAGCCGGCGGCCGTGGAGGCGCTGATCCACCGCATCAAGCACATGAACCCGCGCGCGCCCATCCAGACCGCGCATTTTGGCGAGGTGTCGCTGGCCAAGGTGTTCGACCTGCGCGGTTTCAACCTCAACGCCAAGCTGGAGATCGACCCCGACTTCCTGAAGGCGGACAGCCACGACCATCACCACCACCATGACCATGATCACCACGACCATGAGCATGGTGAGCATTGCGACCACCCGCACCACCATCACCACGATGATGATGTGAAGAGTTTCGTGTTCCGCTCGGACAAGCCCTTCAACCCGGCCAAGCTGGAGGACTTCCTGGGCGCCATCGTGCAGGTCTACGGCCCCAAGATGCTGCGATACAAGGGCGTCCTGCACATGAAGGGCACCGAGAAGAAGGTCATCTTCCAGGGCGTGCACCAGATGATGGGCTCCGATCTCGGCCCGCGCTGGATGCCGGGAGAGAAAAAACAGAGCAAGATGGTGTTCATCGGCATCGACCTGCCCAAGGACGTGCTGATGCAGGGCCTGGAAGGCTGTTTGGCGTGATTTTTTGGCCCGCGAGGGCCACTTTTCTGGGGTGCGTTTGCGCTGGAATCCACATGGCTACAATCCGCCGCGCTCAAAATCGGGCAGCCGGCTGAACAGTAGTGGGATCAAGGTCTGACACCGCGCCGATGCAACCCCAGAGCGAGGAGAAGACTGTGAGCAAGACCCCGGCCCCCAAAACCGCCGCCGCATCCACCAAGGGTGCGAAGAAGACCGATGCCGGCGCCGACGTCGCCATGTTGGAGGCGCCCGCACCCGCGAATCGCTTTGCCGACCGCTTCGCCCCGCCGAAACCGCCCGCGCGCGGTGCCAACCAGGCCGACGAAACGCCGCGCGTGGCCGCCAAGGGCGACCCCAAGCTGGCCAACGCCTGGAAAACCAAGTCGGGTGCCGAGCTGAGCGACGCCGAAGTCATGGCCATGCCGGACTCGGAGTACATGAACGCCAAGCAGGTCGAGTTCTTCCGCGCCAAGCTGGAAGGCCTCAAGAACGAGGTGCTGTCCAACGCCGGTGAGACGACCGAACACCTGCGCGAAGACACGACCATCGTGCCCGACCCGGCCGACCGCGCCACCATCGAGGAAGAGCATGCGCTGGAGCTGCGCACGCGCGACCGCGAGCGCAAGCTGCTGAAGAAGATCGTGCAGTCCATCGGCCGCCTCGACAGCGGCGACTACGGCTACTGCGACGAGACCGGCGAGCCCATCGGCCTGGGCCGCCTGATCGCCCGCCCGACGGCCACGTTGTCGCTCGAAGCGCAACAGCGCCGCGAGCTCAAGCAGAAGATGTTCGGGGATTGAGATGGGGAGCCCCTGGTCCGGTCACGCCCCGCTCGCGCATCGCCATGGCGGGCCGGCTTGGGCGCGGCCCGGCACTCGGCCCGCACACCGCACCATCGTTGCATAAGGCATATTTCAGCCCATGACCGAGTCCAAGCCCGCAGACCCGAAGGAAGGCGACAGCTTCTTCCGCAAGGTTGCGCGCTTCGTCGCCAACCCGACGACGGACTGGTCCGAGATCAACTCGCGCCAGGACGACCCCGAGGGCGACCTCGCGAAGGCTGAGCTGCGCGCCATGGTGGAGCGCAAGCGCCGCAACGACTTCGTGCGCAAGCGCGAGCTCGACATGCTGCGCCGCATCCGCCGCGAGGGGCTGACGCCCGAGCAGCTGGCCGCGCTGGCCTCGTCGCCGTCGCGCATGGGCGATGACGAGCGCATCAGCGAACCCAGCTCCAAGATCGACCTCGGCGTGAAGGCCAAGATCGACGAGATCGAGCAGCAGATGGTGGGCGAGAGCTTCGCGACGACGCAGGCCGTGCCCAAGCAGCAGCCGGGCTTCTTCGAGACCAGCACACGCCCGGTGGCGTTCGCGTCCACCGTCGCGGCGCCGCCGGCCATGGACGCTTCCGGTGGCCGCGTCAGCGAGTTCTCCACGCCGCAGGAGGTGCAGCGCCTGTCCGCGCCCACGCCGCCCGCGGCCGTGACGATGGGCGCGGCCATCTCGCCGCTGTCCGACTCGCCTGCCAGCCTGCTGCCCGACCTGCCGCCGCTGGACATGCCGCTGTCGTTCACGCTGGCCGAGCCCGGCGGCGCGCCGATGGAGGTGCAGGAGGTCGTGCACGACCCCGAGCTGGACGAGGCCGTCATCGCCTTTGCCAATGCCGACTACGACAGCAGCGAACGCGCGCTGACCGAGCTGGTGCGTCCCGGCGGCAGCCGTAACCTGCACGGCGAGACCTGGCTGGTGCTGTTCGACCACTACCGCGCCACCGGCGCCCAGGGCAAGTTCGAGGTGCTGGCCGTCGAGTACGCGCAGCAGTTCGGCCTGTCGGCACCGCAGTGGTTCTCCATGCCCAAGCTGGTGGCCGAGTCGGCCCGCCAGGCCAACCGCACGCCCATGGGCCGGGCCGGCCAGGTCAGCTGGACGGCGCCGTCGCTGCTGACGGCCGAGGACGTGACGCTGCTGCAAAAGCGCAGCGAGACGCTGCCGATGCCCTGGGTGTTCGACTGGAGCCCGCTGGACGACGTCGAGATCGAAGCCGCCATCCAGCTGCGCCAGCTGTTCCGCCACTGGGCCCAGCAGCAGGTCGACCAGCGCTGGATGGGTGGCGACCATTTCCTGAACCAGCTCAAGGAACTGGCCCCCGTCGGCGAGCGCGACACCGACCCCGCGCAGTGGATGCTGCGCCTGGAGGCGCTGCGCCTGGCCAACCGGCCGGACCAGTTCGACGAAGCCGCCATCGATTACTGCGTGACCTACGAGGTCTCGCCGCCGTCCTGGGAGCGCGCCAAGTGCCGCGTGCGCATCGGCGGCGAAGGCACGTCGACCAACAGCCCCGCCATCAGCACGATGCAGAGCGAGGCGCAGTCGTCGTTCCTCGACACCAGTGTTCACGAGTCGGCCAGCGTGGCGGCGCAGCTGGAGCTGCTGGGTCAGCTCAGCGGCGACATCTCCGAGACGCTGCGCGTCATGGGCGGCGAGGTGGGCGATGCGACGCTCATCAACATCTCCTGCACCAAGCTGATCCGCCTGGACTTCATGGCCGCCGGCGACCTGCTGAA
This sequence comes from Roseateles sp. GW823-FHT07B05, assembly GCF_058794515.1. NCBI lineage: Bacteria > Pseudomonadati > Pseudomonadota > Betaproteobacteria > Burkholderiales > Sphaerotilaceae > Roseateles > Roseateles sp. GW823-FHT07B05. The sequence goes on along the minus strand of NZ_JBXAGX010000006.1, from coordinate 124,144 downwards.
CTGGGTGCTGTCGCGCCGCAGCGAGAACCGCACGGTGGTCTTCAACGACGCCCACCGGCTGGTGGCATTGTTCTTCGGTGCGATGGGCATCAACGAGCACGCCAAGGTGAAGGTCAGAATCAACTGACCGGCCTTGCGAAACTCGGGCCGAACCTCATCTGGAGCGGCCTATGTCTTCTGATTCCTCTTCCGCCGTCTACCACGGCACAACCATCGTCTCGGTGCGCCGCCAGACGCCCACCGGCTGGCAGGTCGCCATCGGCGGCGACGGCCAGGTGACGCTGGGCAACACCGTCGTCAAGGCCAGCGCGCGCAAGGTGCGCAAGCTCTACCGGGACCAGGTGCTGGCCGGCTTCGCCGGCGCCACGGCCGACGCTTTCACGCTGTTCGAGCGCTTCGAGGCCAAGCTGGAGAAGCACCAGGGCCACCTGGTGCGCGCCGCCGTCGAGCTGACGCGCGACTGGCGCACCGACCGCGTGCTGCGCCGCCTGGAGGCCATGCTGGCCGTGGCCGACAAGACCGCCTCGCTGATCATCACCGGCAACGGTGACGTGCTGGAGCCCGAGCAGGGCATCGTCGCCATCGGGTCGGGTGGCGCCTTCGCGCAGGCCGCAGCCAAGGCGCTGCTGGCCAACACGGAGCTCAGCGCCGCCGACATCGTCAAGAAGTCGCTGGAGATCGCCGGCGAGATCTGCATCTACACGAACCAGAACCACACGCTGGAGGTGCTGGAATGAGTCGCGCCGCGCCGGGCCGCCCCAAGCAAGCGACCATCCCCTCGGGGGATCGGTCGATGGTCTCATCGAACGAGGGCCTCCAATGAGCAGCATGACGCCTCAAGAAATCGTCTCCGAGCTGGACCGCCACATCGTCGGCCAGAACGCCGCCAAGCGCGCCGTCGCCATCGCGATGCGCAACCGCTGGCGCCGCCAGCAGGTGGACGACAAGCTACGTGGCGAGATCACGCCCAAGAACATCCTGATGATCGGGCCGACCGGTGTCGGCAAGACCGAGATCGCACGCCGCCTCGCCCGGCTGGCCGGCGCGCCCTTCATCAAGGTCGAGGCCACCAAGTTCACCGAGGTGGGCTATGTCGGCAAGGACGTGGATTCCATCATCCGCGACCTCGTCGAGGTGGCCGTCAAGCAGGAGCGCGAGGTGGCCATGCGCCGCTGCCAGACGCGCGCCGAGGACGCCGCCGAGGACCGCATCCTCGACGTGCTGCTGCCCGGCTCCGAGGCCGACAACGCGACGCGCCAGGCCTTCCGCAAGAAGCTGCGCGAGGGTCAGCTGAACGACAAGGACATCGAGCTGGACCTGCTGGCGCCCAAGCCCAGCCTGGAAGTGCTGACGCCGTTCGGCAACCAGCCCGGCATGGAGGACATGGCCGAGCAGTTGAAGGGCATGTTCGGCCAGATCGGCGCCGGCCAGAAGAAGACGCGCAAGCTCAAGATCGGCGAGGCGATGAAGCTGCTGGTGGACGAGGAAGCCGCCAAGCTCGTCAACGAGGAAGAGACCCGCGCGACCGCGCTGGCCAACGCGCAGGAGATGGGCATCGTCTTCATCGACGAGATCGACAAGGTTGCGTCGCGCAGCGAGCAGGGTGGGGCCGAGGTGTCGCGCCAGGGTGTGCAGCGCGACCTGCTGCCGCTGGTGGAAGGCACGACGGTGTCCACCAAGTACGGCCTCGTGAAGACCGACCACATCCTCTTCATCGCCAGCGGCGCCTTCCACCTCGCCAAGCCCAGCGACCTGATCCCGGAACTGCAGGGCCGGCTGCCCATCCGCGTGGAGCTGGACTCGCTGTCCGTTGCCGACTTCGAGGCCATCCTCACCAGCACGCACGCCAGCCTCGTCAAGCAGTACCAGGCGCTGCTGGCGACGGAAGGCGTCACGCTGGACCTGCAGCCCGACGCCATCCGCCGCCTGGCGCAGATCGCGTTCGAGGTGAACGAGCGCACCGAGAACATCGGTGCGCGCCGCCTGGCGACGGTGATGGAGCGGCTGCTGGACGAGATCAGCTTCGACGCCCCCAACCGTTCCGGCCAGACGCTGTCGCTGGATGCGGCGGCGGTGGAGGCCAAGCTGGGTGCGCTGGCCGCCAACGAGGACTTGAGCCGGTTCATCCTCTAGGCGGTAGCCTGGGCAGGGCTTGCTACCCTTCCCCGCGCTCAGTGCGGCAGCGCCTGGGCGCTGCCCGTCCAGCGCAGCAGCTGCATCAGGTTGGGGGCCTGCGTCTTGCCCAGCAGGCTGCGCACATGGCTGCGCACGGTGCTGACGCACAGCCCCAGGTGGCGCGATGTCGCCTCCACCGGTTCGCCGTCTGCCAGCAGCAGCAGCACGTGGCGCTCGGCCTGGCTGAGGCGGCACTGGCGGGTCAGCGCGTCGATGCGCGCCGCCTGGGTCAGCGCGGGCTGGTCCAGGTGCACGGCCAGCAGCACGCTCTGCAGCGGCCAGTCGCAGGCCTGCGTGATCGCTGGTGCCAGCGGCGCCGCATGCAGCCAGCCGGTGGCCAGGCTGGGGGTGAACCACAGGCCGGTGCGCGAAGACGTGCCCTGCGCGGCCTGGGTGAGCACTTCGCCCAGCTGTGCGGCGCCGAGCTGGCCCAGGCTCATCAGGTGGTCGGCGCGGACCTGGCCCAGCTGTTCGGCCAGCAGGCGCTCGGCGCTGGTATTGGCGAACAGCAGCCGGCGGTCGGGGCGCAGCACCAGCAGCGGCTGAGGCAAAGCGCCAAGCACTTGGTGCGGCGACGTGGCTGGGACGAACATGCGTTCGGACTCGGACGCGGCGGTGAGCAACATGGAAACCCCCTGAGCCTCAGCGGCGCGACGGCGCCGGCTTCTGTCCACAAGTTTGGTGAGCGTCCGTCGGCTCCGCCATTGACCAGAAGTACGCTGTGGCGCCGCCCGGGAGCCTGGGCCATTTGGCCAACCCAAAGGGCCGAGCCGTGCGCCGAAGGCGTCGATACCATGATCGCCAGCGGGGAGACTGCCCATGAAAATTCTGTTGATCGATGACCACCCCTTGTTCCGCGAGGGCGTGGCGTTGCTGTTGAGGCCGCTGCTGGAAGGGCTGGAGACCTGGGAGGCGGGCAGTTGCGAGGCCGCCTTCGAGCTGCTGGCGCAGCGCGGCAGCGCCGACCTCGTGCTGATCGACCTTGGCCTGCCGGGGCTGTCGGGCCTGGAGGGGCTGCAGCGGCTGCGTCAGGAACACCCGGAGGTGCCGGTTGTGGTGATGTCGTCGTCCGACGACAAGGACACCGTGATGGCCGTGCTGGACGCCGGTGCGATGGGTTTCATTCCCAAGAGCTCGACGTCGCAGGTCATGCTGGGGGCGTTGCGGCTCATCCTCGCCAAGGGCATCTACTTGCCGCCGTCGGTCTTCCTGGCAGCGCGCGCGGCGCCGGCCGTCGCCGCGGCACCCACACAGGTGGCTGCCGTTGCCGCAGCGCCCATCACCGCCCGCCGGCCTGCGGACCTCGGCCTGACGCCGCGCCAGGCCGACGTGCTGCACCTGCTGCTGCAGGGCAAGCCGGCCAAGCTCATCGGGCGGCAGCTCAACCTGTCGCTGAGCACCGTGAAGGCGCACACCTCGGCCGTGCTGCGGGCGCTGAACGTGACGACACGCACCCAGGCCGTGCTGGCGGCGGGCCGCATGGGGCTGCGCTTCGAGGAGCCCGTGGCCGGTCAGGACGCCAGTGATGCCTGCATCGCCTCCAGCAACCGCTGAAGCCCGATGGGTTTGTGCAGCAGCCGCGCGCCGGCCGCGCTGGCGCGAGGCTGCAGGTCGGCGTCGGTATTGGCGGTGACCATCAGCGCCGGGATGTCGTCGTCGTAGTGCTGGCGCAGCCGCGAGATGACTTCGAAGCCGTCGCGCCCGCTGCCTAGTTGATAGTCCGTGACGATGAGGTCGGGCACACGCAGATGCTGCTGCAGCTCGGCCAGCACCTGGTCGCAGCCCGCGCCAGCCACCACGTGGCAACGGCAGCCCTGCAGCGCGTTCACCAGTGCCTGCGCGTTCATGTCCTCGTCGTCGACGATGACGATGAAGCGCCCCTCCAGCGCCTGCTGGCTGGCCGCGTGGCGTGGTGACAGGCGCGACAGCGGAGCCACTGAGCCGCTGAGCGGCATGACCAGCCGGAACACCGACCCGCGCCCGACGCGGCTGGACACGATGAGGCTGTAGCCCAGCAGGTGGGCGCAGCGCTGCACGATGGACAGGCCCAGTCCCAGCCCCTTCTCTGCGCCCGTGCCGGGCGCCTCGATGCGGAAGAACTCCTCGAAGATCGCTTCGCGGTAGCGCGGCTCGATGCCGGGCCCGCTGTCCCAGACCTGCAGCTCGACATTGCTGCCGCGGCGCCGGCAGCCGACCACCACCCCGCCATGGTGCGTGTAGCGGATCGCGTTGGCGACCAGGTTGCCGGCGATGCGCTCCAGCAGCGCAGCATCGCCGCGCACGATGAGGTTGCACGCGCGCACGCGCAGCCGCAGCCCCTTCTCAGCGGCCTGCGGCGCCCAGGTCTGCTCCAGGCGATGCAGCAGCCAGCCGAGGTCCACGTCCTCCACATGCGCCTGCATCGCGCCGGCGTCCAGCTTGGAGATGTCCAGCAGGTTGCCGAACAGGCTCTCCATCGTCGCGACGGAGGACTGGATCTTGTCGGCCAACGCCATGTGCTCAGGGCTGTCCAGCCGGCTCTGCAGCACGCCCAGCAGCAGGCTGATCGAGTGCATCGGCTGGCGCAGGTCGTGGCTGGCGGCGGCCAGGAAGCGGGTCTTGGCGGCGTTGGCGCGTTCGGCTTCGTCGCGGGCGGCGCAAAGCTGGGCCGTGCGCTCGGCGACCTTGGCTTCGAGGCTGGCGTAAGACTCCCGCAATCGCGACGACATGTAGTTGAAGCCCTGAGCGAGGTCCTCGATCTCATCGTGGCGGGCCACGGTCACCACGCTGTCCAGATCACCTTCGGCCACGCGTGCCGTGGCATCCCGCAGCGCCACGATCGGGGCCGCCATGCGGCGTGCAAACAGGATGCCGAAGACCAATGCCGCCACGCCGCCCACGAGCATCAGCGCGCCTGTGCGTGCCAGTGCGCTCCATACCGAGCGCAGCGCCGTATCCTGCTTTTGCTCCATGAAAACGACCCAATCGACCTTCGGCACCGCGGCGGCCGTGACGATGACGGCCGCGCCCTTCAGATCGGTGGTGGCCAGTCCCCGCACCAGGACGGGCCTTGAGCGGCTCTCGCGGGCCTTGATCACGGCTGCGGACCGCGAGATGTCAGGGCGTCCGAGCACCCAGGTCGGCTGCGCATGGGCAATCAGGTGGTCCTGCGCATCCACCACGTAGGCCAGCCCGCCTTCCCCCGCATGCAGCCGGGACACGACCTCGTTGAGCAGCCGCAGGTCGATCGTCGCCACGATGCCCCCGCTGCCATCGAAGGCCGCCACGCGAACCGTCGGCAGGTGGCCATCGCGGAAGAACGTGCGACCCCTCAACATGCCCGTCGTGGCGGCGTTCGGCACCAGCTCGGGTTCGTCGAAGGGGATGCCCGAGGCGATCTGGTCGACGTTCGCCTTGGAGGTCAGCAACTGCTCTCGGGCGTGGGCATCCACGACGCGCAGCTCGATGATCGAAGGAACAAGCTGCATGAGGCGATGAAACTCTTCGCGCCGTTGCGCGGTGCCATACCCGGATTGACCCCAAGGCATCTTGGCCACGTCATGCAGTCCCACCTCGATGACGTTGAAGTAGGCCGATATCTCCCGGGCAGCGCCTTCAGCCTGGACCTCCTGCACTGCCTCCACCCTTTCGATGGAGCTGCGATACACAAAGACCGCTTCGATCAACCCCGACAGAAGCAGCAGGGTGAGCATCAGCCCGCACATGCGAACCGCGTAGCGATGGGCCAGCGGGCGATAGCGAAAGACGGACGCGCGCGCGCCGGAGCCTGGATCGGGCGTCATCGGATGACGATGTCCGCTTTGCGCACGACGGAAATGTGAGGGGGGGGCAGCCCGGTGTCCTGGGTCGCGCGCACCGAAAGCACGAAGCGCTGGGGCCGTTCGACGGGGAGGCTGCCCGCGAACTCACCTTGGCGGACTCGCCAGACCAGCGACGCCATGGCCGCCCAGACCTGCGACGTGTCGGGTGCATAGGCCACGGGGCCGCCGGCCAGCACCAGGTCATGGCTGCCGAAGATCACCGGCTTCCCCCAGTTGCGCAGCGTGTCGATGATTTCCTGGCCAGCCAGCAGCGCCGTGTACGAGCGCGGGATGCACCAGGCGTCGAAGTTCCTGGACTGCGGTCGGGACAGGATGGCCCGGGCTTCCTCCAGGGTGTCCGCCAGCAGCACGGTCACCTGGAGGCCGGCGATGAAGCGCCCCGTGGCCAGCGTGCGCGGTGCATCGACGTTCTTGCTCCAGGACCGGTCGCCCATCACCGCGATGCTTCGCATGCCCGGGTAGGCGTCGCTGAGGATCTCTATGCGCTTGGGGTCGAGTTCGTCCACGACCCAGACGCCCGTGGCGGCTTCCGGCCTGGGCAGCAGGCTGGACACGATGCCGCCGCGCACGGGGTCCAGGTAGCTGGCGAAGACCAGCGGGACCGCACCCCCGAGCCGCCGGGCCGCGACCGCTGCGGAGCCGTTCGGCGCGATCAGCAGGTCCGGCTTCGTCGCGATCGCACGCCGGACGAGTTGGTCATCGATCAATCCGTCGGCCCCGCCCACCGAAACGAAGTCGATGTCGATGCGGCTTCCCGCGGGCAGCTCCAGGCGCTTCATGGCCGATGTCAGCCGGCCGAACGAGGAATCGACCGCCGCGGAGACGCGGCCGAGGAACAGCCCGCGCCAGCGTGGCTCTGCAAGTGATTGGTCCGACCTGAGACAAAGGACGGCAATCAAGCAAAGTCCAAGTGCCAAGGTATCGGGCAAACGACCAATAGCCACACGCCTCCCTTGTTTTCTAAGCTTGCGATGCCGACGCTATGGCGGCGCAAACCCCATTAGAAAGGTTCAACATGGAGCGGATCAAGCATCATCACTGCTGGGTGAAGACGGTCAGCAGCACCGCCAAGCCTCGGGCGGCCAATGCGGACATCGATGTGGCGGACATGACGCTTGCCTGGGCGCCGGCGATCACGGACGAAGGCCGCGCCGATGCGGGCGATGCGGACGATGCAGCGGGGCGGGTCGCGGCGAGCTTCCGTCATGGCGGCGTGCCCCCGTCGATTCGCGCCTTCGACCCGCCGACCTCGATGCTGGTGCCGCCGCCGCCGGCGCCGGTCGAAATCAGGAATGGGCCGGTGCCGCCGTCCAACCGCAAGATGATCTTTGCGGGAGCCTCCCTGGCCGGCGCGTGGGGCTTCGACTCGCATGACGTGATTGGTGGCGATGACGACGGCGGCGACCTCAAGCATGAGTTCCAGGTCATCATCGGCAACAAGTCGGTGGCCTACCTCTGGCTGGACAGCCCCGAAGGGCGGGCCTGGAGCAAGGATGCGAAGGCACTGTCGCTGGTCACGTTCGCCGCGATGGGCGCGTTCTAGGAGCGACCATGCCTTGGTTCAAACCCAACCCGTTTCCGCGCGACGCCTGGAGCGGTGACTTCAGGACCTACAGCGGTCGAAAGCTGGAGCACCTGGATTCGACCTGGCCCAGCACCATCCATCTGGACGATCCCGACCCGAACCCACTGGAGAAGGAGTGCCGTGCGCTGCTGGCGGCCAAGGGCGAACGTGATGCATACAAGGGGGCGATCGACACGCAGGCCATCAACGCCTACAAGGCGATCGCGCCGGTGCAGAAGGTCATCGGGCCGCTGATACCGAACGTCTCGCCGCGTGCCACCGCCATGCTGATCGACGCCATGCTGCAGGACGCCGTGCCCGTCACGTTCAAGCTCAAGGAGCAGTTCAATCGCGGCCGGCCGCATCACTGCTGCGACTTGCCGCTGGCGCCGATGTTCCCCGACCCGAAGGATGCGCTGCATCCGGGCCATCCCGCCTATCCCAGCGGGCACTCGACGCAGGCACACATGATCGCCGAGCTCTATGCACGGATGTTCCCGGCCAAGAGAGACGAGTTGTTCGCCGAGGCTTACGGCGTGGCGCGCAACCGGGAAATCGCCGGCCTGCATTACGCCAGCGACACCGTGGCCGGCAGGGACCTGGCGGTTCAGCTGGTCGACGCGTTCTTGAAGGTGCCCGCACTGAGCCGGCTTTTTGAGCAGGCGAAACGGGAGTGGTAGGCCTGCGGCAGCGGCCCTCGGCGCGTGCAGCCGCCGCGACTCAGCCCCGCGCCGCATCCACCGCCAGCAACCCGTCGAAGATCAACCCTTCCACCAGTTCATGCGGCGCATCCAGCGCCGGCGCCACCTTCCAGCCGGCGCCACCGGTCATCAACAGCAGGGGCTCGCGGCCCTCGCGTTGGCGCAACAGGCGATGCATGCGCTCGATGGCACCGGTGATGGCGAAAGTGCCGCCGGTGGTCAGCGCGTCGCTGGTGTTGGTGGGAAAGTCGCGTACCTCGCCGGTGGGCACGCGCAGGCCGGCGGTGCCGCCTTCCAGCGCGCGCAGCATGATGCCGTGGCCGGGCAGGATCAGGCCGCCCAGGAACTGGCCGTCGGTGGACAGCGCGTCCACCGTCACTGCCGTGCCCACCATGACGGTCAGCACCGGGCCGTCGAAGCCGCGCTTCCTGGCGTGCGCGTGCGCGCCGATGACGGCCACCCAGCGGTCGGCGCCCAGGCGGGTGGGGTGGTCGTAGCCGTTGCGGATGCCGGCGGCCTCGGGTGACGGCACGACCCAGCGCGGCGTCAGGTCCCAGTGCTCCATCTGCTCCTCGACGCGGCGGCGCACGGCGTCGCCGGCGACGTTGCTGCCCAGCACGCGCGTCGGCGGGGGCAGGCCTTGCCAGGCCTCGTCGGCCAGCCGGTCGATGTTCTCTAGGAAGACGGCGCCATGCTGCAGCGGCGGGCTGCCGGGCTCGGCGCCGCTCGCGTAGAGGGCCCATTTGAGCCGGGTGTTGCCGATGTCGATGGCCAGAAAGCTCATGGTGGGCCGTGGCGTGAACGATGCCGCGAGCCTACCAGCAGGTTTTCCGGCTTGGCCGGGGGTTTCTGCTTCAATCAAATATTGCGCCTACGCGCTCAGGAGACTCCCCATGCTGCGCCGCCTCCGCATCCAAGCCCGGCTCTGGCTGGCCTTCGGCCTGATCCTGTTGCTGACCGCGCTGCTGGCGGTCGTCGGCGGCTTCGGGCTCAATGTGTCGCAGAAGGCCCTGCAGGGCATCACGCAGAAGCTCATCCCGGCGTCCAACATCACGATGGCCGCGCGCAGCTACCTGCTGCAGAGCAAGACGGCGACGTCGACGATGGTGGCCTCCATCTTCAACAAGGACGGCACGGCCCGCGCGCGCAAGGACTGGGACGCCATGCAGGCGGGCCTGGACAAGGCGATGGACGAGTTCGGCGCCATCTCCACCGAGGAGAAGGGCAAGCAGGGCCTGGTCAAGTTCCGCGGCCTGATGGCCGAGTACCGCAAGGCCGTGCTGCCGGTGGCCGAGAAGCTGGCCGCCGACGGCTACCCCGATGCGCAGGAGGCCTTCGAGGCGATGAAGGGCGCCGACGCCGCCTACGACCCCGCGCTGGCCATGCTCAACAACATCGAGAGCGACCTGAAGGCCCGTGGCGACGCGGTCTTTACGCAGGTCAACAGCCTGGTGGGCGGTGTCTTCGTCGGCTTCATCGTCGCGTTCGTCGCCTGCGTGGTCATCGGCGGCGCGCTGGCGGTGCGCATCTCGCGCTCCATCATCGGGCCGCTGATGGCGGCCAAGGGCTTTGCCGAGCGCATGGCCGGCGGTGACCTGTCGCGGGCGCCCGAGGTGAGCGGCACCGACGAGTCCGCCGAGATGATGCAGGCGCTGGCGGCCATGCAGAAGTCGCTGTCCGGCATCGTGGGCCAGGTGCGCGAGTCGGCCGAGAGCATCCAGGTCGCGTCCACCGAGGTGGCCACCGGCAACATGGACCTGAGCCAGCGCACCGAGCAGACCGCGTCCAACCTGCAGCAGGCGTCCAGCGCGATGAGCGAGCTAACCGGTACCGTGGGCCAGAGCGCCGATTCGGCGATGACGGCCAAGCAACTAGCAGGCGCCGCCGCCGAGACGGCGGGGCGCGGCGGCGAGGTGGTGTCGCGCGTGGTCAGCACCATGGGCGAGATCAACACGGCCAGCAAGAAGATCGCCGACATCATCGGCACCATCGACGGCATCGCGTTCCAGACCAACATCCTGGCGCTGAACGCGGCCGTGGAGGCCGCCCGAGCCGGCGAGCAGGGCCGCGGCTTTGCGGTCGTGGCCGGCGAGGTGCGGCTGCTGGCGCAGCGCTCGGCCGAGGCCGCGCGCGAGATCAAGGCGCTGATCGGCGCCAGCGTCGAGCGCGTCGAGGCGGGCACCCATCTCGTCAACGACGCCGGCACGACGATGACCGACATCGTCGGCTCGGTGCAGCGCGTGACGGACATGATCGGCGAGATCAGCGCGGCCGCTGCCGAGCAGAGCCAGGGCATCGCGCAGGTCAACGGCACCGTGACCGAGCTGGACCAGATGACGCAGCAGAACGCCGCGCTGGTGGAGCAGTCCGCTGCGGCCGCTCAGTCGCTGAAGGAGCAGGCGGTGCGGCTGGCGGGGCTGGTGTCCAGCTTCAAGCTGAACTGACGAGCGCCTCAATCTGGCCGGCCGCCGCGTGCGCGGCCACATCGCCGATGACCAGCAGCGCTGGGCTTTCCAGCCCCTCGCGGGCGATGCAGCCGGGCAGGCCGGCCAGCGTCGTCACCGCGTGGCGCTGGCGGGTGGTGTGGGCGGCGCTGACGATGGCGGCGGGCAGGCCGGGCTTCAGGCCGGCGGCCAGTAGCTGCGCGGTGATGTGCGCGGCGCGGGCCACGCCCATGTAGATGACCAGCGTCAGGCCGGTGCGGGCCAGCGCCGCCCAGTCGGGCTCGGCGCGGCCTTCGCCCGGGTGGCCGGTGACGAGGATGACGCCGGGCGACGCGCGCCGGTCGGTGACCGGGATGCCGACGGCGGCCGGACCGGCGATGCCGCTAGTGAGGCCCGAGACGATTTCCACATCGAGGCCGGCCTCGCGCAGCGCGTCGGCCTCCTCGCCGCCGCGGCCGAAGACGAACGGGTCGCCGCCCTTGAGGCGCACGACGCGGTGGCCGGCTTTCGCCTCACGGATCATCAGTGCGTGGATGAAGTGCTGGTCCGTCGAGATGCAGCCGCCGCGCTTGCCGACGCGCAGCAGCCGGCCCTTCACCAGCGCCAGCATGCGTGGATCGATGAGGTCGTCGGCCAGCACGACGTCGGCCGCCTCGATGCGCTTCACGGCGCGTACGGTCAGCAGTTCCGGGTCGCCGGGGCCGGCACCCACCAGCGAGACGACGTGGCTCATGCCGGCACCTCCTCGGGTGTCGTGGCAACCAGGCGCCGCAGCGCCGGCAGGCAGGAGCCGCATTGCGTGCCGCACTTCTTCTCGCCCTGCAACTGCGCCAGCCGCTCGGCCGGCGTGCCGCTGCAGCGCTGCAGCGTGAAGCGGATGACGTCCTCGCGCACGTCGAAGCAGTTGCAGACCTGCGGGCTGGCGGCCGCCGTCGTGGCGGGCGGCGCATCGGGCGACAGCAGCCAGCGGCCGGCGGCGCTGGCGGCCGCGCGCTCGCGCCACAGGTCCACCAGCCAGGCGCCTTCATGCTGCAGGCCCACGCGCAGCAGTGCCCGCAGCGGTGCGGCCTGCGGCTCGCCCGCGTCCAGCGCCAGCAGGCGCAGGCGGCGGCGCTGCGCGTCGGCATAGCGCAGCACGTCGGCGCCGGTCAGGCCCAGCAGCGCGGCCAGTTCGTCGACCAGCGCCGGCGCGGGCGCGTCGGCGCTGGCGGCCTCGAAGGCCCAGCCGACCCGTCCATCCCCGCCCGGCTCGGGCAGACAGTGCGCGTAGCCGAATCGCGGCATCAGCGCGCGCAGCCGCTCGCGCAGGCGCGGGCCGTCTTCGGGTGCCACCCAGGCGCAGGCGCTGACCCGCCACGGCAGCGCGGCTGGCTCGATGGCGACGGCGCTGAACTTCAGCTCGGGCTGCTTGGAGTCGGGGCAGAAGGCACCCTGCGTGACGGCGTTGATGCCCAGCTGCGCGCCGAGGAACTCGTCGCCCCAGTGCATTGCGATGTCGGCGCCGCCCGGCGCGATGTTGGCGTCCAGTCGCACCGGCAGCACCACCTCGCCGCGCACGGAGCGCACGCGGGCCAGCGCGCCATCGGCCAGCCGGGCGTGCTCGGCGTCGTCGGGGTGGATGCGCACCAGCGGCCGGCCCTCGTGCGCGAACAGCCGCGGCACGCTGCCGCTGCGGCTCATGCCGTGCCACTGGTCGCGCAGCCGGCCGGTGGTCAGGCCGAAGGGGCGGTCGGGCGCGGTGGCTTCGGCGGTGGGCAGGTAAGGCTTGGCGATGAAGCGGGCCCGGCCGTCGGCGGTCGCGAAGCGGCCGTCGGTGTACAGCCGCGGTGTGCTGCCGGTGACGAAGGGCCATTGCTGCGGGCCGTCCGCGTCCAGCGTGGCCCAGCTGAGGCCGGTGATGTCGAGGTCGCGCCCGCGCGTGGCGGCGCGGTGCTCCAGCCACAGGTCTTCGGCGTTGCCGGCGTTGAGGCGCGTGGCGTGGCCCAGGCCGGCGTCGATCAGCGCGGCGATGTCGCGGGCGATGCGCCAGTCGGCACGGGCCTCGCCGGCGGCCGGCACGGCGGCGCGCACGCGGCTGATGCGGCGCTCGCTGTTCGTGACGGTGCCGTCCTTCTCGCCCCAGGTGGCGGCGGGCAGCAGGTAGTCGGCGTACCGGGCCGTGGCCGTGTGGGCGAAGGCCTCCTGCAGGATGACCAGCTCGCAGCGCTCCAGCGCCGCACGCACGGTGGCCTGGTCGGGCATGGACTGCGCGGGGTTGGTGCAGGCAATCCACAGCGCCTTGATCTCCCCGCGCGCGGCGGCCTCGAACATCTCGACGGCCGTGTGGCCCCGTTTGCCGGGCAAGCCAGGAACGCCCCACAGCGCCTCGATCTCGGCCCAGTCTGCGGCCTGGCCCGGGTCGCGGTGGCCGGGCAGCAGCGTGGCCATGCCGCCGCTCTCGCGGCCGCCCATCGCGTTGGGCTGGCCGGTCAGCGAGAACGGGCCGGCACCGGCGCGGCCGATCTGGCCGGTGGCCAGGTGCAGGTTGATGAGCGCGGTGTTCTTGGCCGTGCCGGCGCTGCTCTGGTTCAGGCCCTGGCAGTACAGGCTCAGCGAGGCGGGCGACGTGGCGAACCATTCGGCGGCCTGCCAGATGTCGGCCTCGGCCACGCCGCAGACCTCGGCCGCGCGGGCGGGCGGCCAGTCGGCCACCAGCGCCTGCAGCGCATCGAAGCCGGTGGTGGACGCCGCGATGAAGGCCTCGTCCACCCAGCCCCGCGCGATGACGGCGTGCAGCAGCGCGTGGCTCAGCGCCACGTCGGTGCCGTGGCGGAGTTGCAGGTGCAGGTCTGCCAGCTCGGCGGTCTCGGTGCGGCGCGGGTCGATGACGATGAGCTTGTGCGCGGGCTTGCCGTTGCGCGCGGCTTCGAGCCGGCGGAACAGGATGGGGTGGGCCCAGGCCGGGTTGGCGCCGCTGACGAGGATGCAGTCCGCCAGCTCGATGTCTTCGTAGCTGCAGGGCGGCGCATCGGCACCCAGCGACTGCTTGTAGCCGACGACGGCCGAGCTCATGCACAGCCGCGAGTTGGAGTCGATGTGCGGCGTGCCGATGACGGCGCGGGCCAGCTTGTTGAACGCGTGGTAGTCCTCGGTCAGCAGCTGTCCGGAGATGTAGACGCCGATGGCCTCGGGGCCGTGCTGTGCGCGGATGGCCAGTAGCCGGTCGGCGATCTCGCGGTTGGCCTGGTCCCAGCTGATGACTTCGGGCGTGGCGCCGCGGGCCGCGCGCCTGGCCGGCTCGCGCAGGCGCTGGTGCTGCAGCACCACCGGCGTGGCCGTCAGGTGCAGGTTGGTGCCCTTGGTGCACAGCCGGCCGAAGTTGGCCGGGTGGTCGGGGTCGCCGCGCACGCCGGTGATCTGCGCGCCGTCATGCTCGATGACAACGCCGCAGCCGACGCCGCAGTAGGGGCAGGTGGAGCGGGTCTCGCTCATGGCCGCGCTCCCGCGGCCAGGCCTGAGCTCAGGCGGCCAGGCGCAGGCAGTGCTCGGTCATCGCGTCCATGACGGTCAGCAACTGCTCGCTGGCCATGAACACCGGCACCGCGCGGCGTGTGCTGGCACCGTCCTTCAGCGGCTCCCAGGCGGCCTCGGCCTGCGCCAGGCCGGCGCGCAGCGTGGGGCTGCCGGCGCTGCGCAGCGTCTGCAGGCCGGCCTCGAACTCGTAGATGGCCGACTGGCGCTCGCGGCGCACCGTCTCGGCCCCGGGGCTCAGCAGCCCCAGCAGCGCCACGCGTTGCGACAGCAGCCGCTGGCGCGAGGCCATGCGTGCCTGCCAGGGCAGGTCGGCCCGCGAGCCGTTGGCCAGCATGGCCAGCGTCAGCATCTCGTTGGCCACCGACAGCAGCGCCCGGTGCGCCTCGACGCTGGGCGTGCCGGCCAGCAGGGCCTGGTAGTCCTCGTAGCGGCGCGCCAGTGCGCGCAGGCTGCCGGCCTGCTCCGGCGTGCCCGGATTCAGGCTCATCTGCGCCAGCTGCTGCCCAAAGGCGGTGCAGCTGGCGGCCAGCGTGTCCCGTGCCGGTGCTTCCAGCGCCGGGTCGGCCATGCACAGCCAGGCCTTGCCCATGCGCTGGCTCAGCGCGGCGAGGCTGGGGGGCGTGCGTGTGGCGGGCTGACACAGGGCGGAGAGCGGGGTGGTGGCACCGACGGCGCTGATGGCGCGGAGGAACAGGCGACGCGAGGCTGGCATGCGGGCTGGGGTGAGCTGCGGGGGGCGAGCCGAAGGGTGTCGGCTCCTCCCTCACATAGCAGGGTTCGTACCAGGTAGGCATCGCCGTCCTCATGCCGCCACCTCGCCGAACATCAGCCGGTCGCGGATGTCGTCGATGCGGCGGCCTTCGCGCAGCAGCCGGAAGTACCAGGGGCCGTCCGCCGTGTCGCCGTACAGGCAGGCGCCCACCAGCCGGCCGTCCTGGATCACCAGCTTCTTGTAGACCTTGGCCGGCGGGTTGCTCAGCACGATCTCCTCCGTGCCCGCGCCGCCCGTGAAGTTGCCGGCGCTGAACAGGTCGATGCCGGTCACCTTGAGCTTGGTGCTGATGTCCGAGCCGCGGTAGCGGCCGGTGCCGACCTGCGCCAGGTGCGTGGCCAGCACGCGGCCCTGCTCGAACAGCGGCGCCACCAGCCCGTAGGCCACGCCGCGGTGCGCGGCGCATTCGCCCACCGCGTAGATGCGCGGGTCGGTGACGGTCTGCATCGTGTCGGTGACGACGATGCCGCGCTGGCACAGCAGCCCGGCGCGCTCGGCCAGCGCGGTGTTGGGGCGGATGCCCGCGGCCATGACGACGAGATCGGCCGGCACCTCGAAGCCGCGGCCCTGCGCGTCCTGCAACTGCACGGCGCGCACGCGGCCCTCGTCGCCGGCCAGCAGCGCCTGCGTCTGCGCGGCCAGCTCGAAGCGCAGGCCGCGCTCCACCAGCGTCTGGCGCAGCAGGTCGCCGGCCGCGGCGTCCAGCTGCCGCTCCATCAGCGTCCCGCCCAGATGCACGACGGTCACCTGCATGCCGCGCAGCAGCAGCCCGTGGGCGGCCTCCAGGCCCAGCACGCCGCCGCCGATGACGACGGCATGCCGGTACTTCGCGGCCGCCTCGATCATGGCCGTGGTGTCGGCGATGTCGCGGTAGCTGATGACGCCGGCCAGCGCGCGGCCCGGCACCGGCGGCACGAACGGCGTGGAGCCGGTGGCGACGAGCAGGCGGTCGTAGTCGGCCGTCACCGGGCGGCCGTCAGCGTCCGTCGCGTGGACTCGGCGGTGCACGCGGTCGATGTCGGTCACCGTGGTGCCCAGGTGCAGCGTGATGCCGTGCGCCTCGTACCAGGAGCGCGGGTTCAGGATGATCTCGTCCAGCGTCTGCTCGCCCGCCAGCACCGGCGACAGCAGGATGCGGTTGTAGTTCGGGTGCGGTTCGGCGCCGAAGACGGTGATGTCGTAGAGGCCCGGGTTGATCTTCAGCAGCTCCTCGAGCGTGCGCACGCCGGCCATGCCGTTGCCCACCATCACGAGCTTCATCTTCTTCACGCGAGTCCCCTTGCTGCAAAAGCTGGTCTGACCCTTGCATCGCAAGCGATGTGCCAGCGAAGAAGCTGGCCTCCAGACGGCCGCAGCGTGAAAAACGCCTGGCGGCGCCCCACGCCGAAGCCCAATTCAGCCCGGTGCGGGTGCACTCATCCCAAAAATGGTGCCCCTCGCTCAGCCCGCGCCTGCTGAACGCAGGCGGGCTGATCGGTCCCCCGAGGGGACGGCGATGCTTGTGGCGTTGAGCCGCAAGCACATCGCCTGAGCGGGCCGGCTTGGGAGCGGCCCGGCGCTCGGCCCGCACAACGCAGAGACCATCCACACCCATGCGCTTCGAACTCGATACCGGCCTGTCCAGCCTGCAGGGCAAACGCGCGCGCAACGAAGATTTCGCGGGCGTGCAGGCGCCCGCCGCGCACGAGGCCGAGCGTGGCTGGGTGGCGGCGCTGGCCGACGGCGTCAGCGGCGGCGAGGGCACCGCGGGCGATGGCCTGATGGCCGCGCAGACCTCGGTGATGAGCCTGCTGCGCGACTTCCACGGCGTGCCGGCCGACTGGGACACCAGCGTTGCGCTGGACCGGCTGCTGGGCCACCAGAACGCCTGGCTGGCCTCGCACAACCGCCGCCCCGGCCCCGACGGCCAGCCGCGCGAGGCGCTGACGACGCTGACCGCCGTGGCGTTGCGCGGCCGCCGCTACGCGCTGGCCCACATCGGCGACAGCCGCGCCTGGCTGCTGCGCGATGGCCAGTGCCTGCTGCTGACGCAGGACCACCGCCTGGAGCGGCGCGACTTCGCCGGCCTGACGCGCGCGCTGGGCCTGGACGATGCGCTGCGGCTGGACCACAGCGAGGGCGAGCTCAAGGTGGGCGACCGCCTGCTGCTGACCAGCGACGGCGTGCACGGCGCGCTGCGCAGTCGCCAGATCGCCGACCTGCTGCGCGCCACGCCCGGCGCACAGGCGGCCGCCGACGCGCTGACCGCCGCGGCGCTGGCCGCCGGCAGCCACGACAACGCCACCGCGCTGGTGCTGGACGTCAAGGATCTGGCCGACCCCGGGCTCAACGACCTGGCCGCGCTGGGCCGCACGCTGCCCAGCCCCGGCCCGCTGGGCGTGGGCGCCCAGCTGGACGGCTACCAGGTCACTGCGCTGGTGGCCGACAACGGCGTGCACCGGCTGCTGCAGGCGCGCGAGCTGGCCACGGGCCGGCTGGTGGCGCTGAAGATGCTGCGCCCGGGCCGCGCCGACGACCCCGAGGAGCGCGCCATGCTGGCCCACGAGATCTGGCTGGGCCTGCGGCTGGCCGAGGCACCGCGCAACCGGCGCGGTGGCGGCGGTGCCGGCAGCGGCTTCGTGCGCGTGCACGCGCCGGCCGATGGCGCCACGCACTTCTACGCCGTGTTCGACTGGCACCAGGGCCACACGCTGGAGCAGTTGCTGGCCAAGGGCCCGCTGGACGCCGGCCAGGCACTGGCGCTGGGCACGGCGGTGGCGCGGTCCCTGAGTCTGCTGCACGCAGCCGGCGTCGTGCACCGCGACTTGAAGCCGGCCAACCTGCACCTGGGCGACGACGGCCAGTGGCGTGTGCTGGACCTGGGCGTGGCGCTGAGCCGCCGCTCGTCGGCCGCCGCGCGCGAGCTGCATGCCGGCACGCCCAGCTACATCAACCCCGAGCAGTGGCAGGACCCGCCGGCGCCGCCGGACGCGGGTTCGGACCTGTTCGCGCTGGGCGTCACGCTGTACCAGGCGCTGACCGGCCGGCTGCCCTATGGCGAGATCGAGCCCTACCAGCTGGGCCGCTACCGGCGCGAGCCGCCCAGCGTCAGCCGGCTGCAGCCCAGCGTGCCCATGCCGCTGGACCGCGTCGTCATGCGCGCCATCGCGCGCGAGGCCCGGGCGCGCTTCGAGACGGCCGAGGAGCTGCTGCTGGCGCTGGAGCGGCTGGCTGCGCGCGACCAGCCGGCGGACCCGCCGCGGGCAACCCGCGCCGCGCGCGAGGTTGTGTCGGGCTGGCAGATCGCGTTCGGCGTGTCGGTGCTGTTCAACCTGCTGCTGATCGCGTGGCTGGTGTTCCTGCCGCGCTGAACTGCGCGGGGCTCAGACCTCAGACGCGCTGGTAGTGCGTCGGCTCGGCGTCGGCGGCCACTGCCGCGCGGCGGGCGCGGCCGCCCTTCTCGGCCCAGGTGCGCGTCCAGCGGATCTGCATCACGCGCATGACGCCCAGCATCGCCACGGCCAGCACGGCGAAGATGACGAAGCCCCACAGGTAAGTGCCGGCGTGCTGCTTGGACAGGCCCATCAGGTTGGGCACCAGGCCGCCGCCCAGGGCGCCGATCTCGCCGATCATCGAACCCGCCACGGCCGTGGCCGCGGGCCAGCGCAGCGGCACCAGCTGGAACAGCGCGCCATTGCCGGCGCCGAGGGCCGCGAAGCAGACGATGAGCAACAGCGTCGTCAGCACCAGCGAGCCGCTGGCCAGGCCCACACCGGTCAGGCTGATGGCGACGACGACGAGCACCAGCGTCAGCACGTTGACGCCGCCCAGGCGGTCCGACAGCGCGCCGCCGACGACGCGCACCGCCGCGCCCATGAACGCCGCCAGCATCGTCAACTGGCCGGCCTGCACCTTGGAGACACCGAACTGGTCGTAGTAGTAGGTGGGCAGGAAGGTCGTCAGGCCGATGAAGCCGCCGAACGTCACGCCGTAGATCAGGCTGAAGGCCCAGCCGTCCTTCTCGAACAGGCAGGCGACGTGCTCGCGCATGGAGGCGTGGGCGTCGACGTCGGGCGGCTCCTTGGCGAACACGATCATGACGATCATCGGCAGCAGGATGGCCGCGGCCGCGATGGCGTAGACGGTCTGCCAGCCATAGGCCTGCGCCAGCGGCGGCGCCACCAGCACCGACACCGCCGTGCCCACGTTGCCCGCGCCCACCAGCCCCATCGCCAGGCCCTTGTACTGCGGCGGGTACCAGCCGGAGCCCAGGCTCAAAGCGACGCCGAAGCTGGCACCGGCGATGCCCAGCAGCACGCCCATGGCCAGCAGGTCGTCGTAGCTCTTCACCATGAAGAAGCCGTACAGCATGGCCACGGCGATCATGCCCATCTCCACCAGCGTCGCGTTCTTGCGGCCGATGTACTGCGACAGCAGCCCCAGCGGGAAGCGCATCAGCGCGCCGGCCATGATGGGGATCGACAGCATCAGCCCCTTCTGGGCCGGCGTCAGGTTGTAGGCCTCGCTGATGAAGGGCGCGAGCGCGCCGTTGAGCACCCAGATGCAGCAGGAGAACGCGAAATACAGGAAGGCGGCGAACAGCGTGGGGCTGTGGCCGGCATTTTTGAAACTCAGCGGTGCGGACATCTTGGGCTCTTCGGGCTGGCTGCCACGCGAGCCTGCCCCGCAGTCGTGCCAGGGCGGCAGGACGGTGCAGCGGGAAGGCGGCCTGCACCATTGCAGGCGCCACGACCGCTACTCGCAAACCTCATGCCTGAGGGCTGGCAGCGACGCTGGCCTGTTTCTTGCGCCGTTTTGGGGCGTGAACCCCGAAGCCATGTCCGAACCGTCTTCCGCCCCTGCGCTGCCACTGCTGCTCTGCAGCCCCGAACCCCCGCCGCAAGCTGCGTCCCTGCAGACCTTGGGCTGGGCCACGTGCACCGTTTCAGAGCCTGCGCCGCCCGACCAAGGGTCGGCGCTGGGCCTGCTGTGGTGCCCCGACCGCACCGCCTTGGCGCAGTTTCTGCACTCCGAACGGGCTTTCGGCCTGCCGGTGGTGCTGCTGTCGCCGGCACCCGGCGCCGCCGAGCGCCAGAAGCTGCTGGCCCGCGGCGTGCTGCAGTGGCTGCCGCCCGAGGCCGACGCGGCTGCGCTGGAACAGGCGCTGTTGTGGGCCCGTGACCTCGCCGCCCAGCTGCAGGCGCGCGACAGCGCCGCGCAGGCCAGGCTCGACGAGCGCAAGTGGACCGAGCGCGCCAAGGGGCTGCTGATGCAGGCGCGCGGCATCGACGAGGCCGCCGCCTTCGCGCTGCTGCGCAACACGGCGATGCAGACGCAGTCCAAGCTGCCCGAGGTGGCGCGGGGCGTGGTGCACACCAGCGAGCTGGCCGAGGCGCTGGAGCGCGCCGGCGCGCAGCGCATGCTGAGCCAGCGCCTCGTCAAGCTGCAGGCGCTGCGGGCCTGGCCCAAGCTGGCGCCGCCGGAGCGCCGCGAGGCTCAGGCGCTGCTGGACGCCTCCGCCGAGCGTGTGGCCGCCAACCTGGCGCGGCTGAACGAGCTGCTGCGCAACGACCTGGTGGAGGAGCTGGCCGCCGTGTCGGGCGCCTGGGCGCAGCTGGACGCGGCGCTGTCCGCCCGCCAGCCCGACCTGGCCCGCAGCGACCGCGCCGCGCAGCGCCTGCTGGAGAGCAGCGAGACGCTGGTGGCGCGCCTGTCCGAGCGCGCCGGCCAGCGGCCCGTGGGGCTGCTGGCGCAGGTCACACGGCTGCGGCTGCTGAGCCAGCGGCTGGCCAAGGAGGGCCTGCTGGCGCAGGTGATGCCGGGGCATGACGCCAGCGGCCTGGCCGCGGGGCTGGACGAGTTCATCAAGGCCTACGACGAGGTGCGCGCGGCGCCGCTGGCCGGCCCGGCGCTGCAGCCGGCGTTCGCGGCGGTGGACGAGGCCTGGCTGGTGCTGCTGCGCGGCCTGCGCGTGGAGCAGGGCGATGCGGTGCAGCGCATGCACCAGGGCAGCGAGCGGCTGCTGCAGGCGCTGGAGGCGCTGATCCGGGCGTTGCAGGGGTCGCTGCAGCTGATCCTCGGGTGACGGGCCGCGCTTGCCGTTGCTGCAGCGGGCGCGTCCCGCGAACAGCGCGCGTCACCGCCGCTCGACATAGCTCTCCCCATCCAGCCACAGCGCGCCGCCCGGCTTGTCCGGGTCGGTGATCAGCACGCGTTGCTCGCGCGTGCCGTCGTCGTAGTCGATGCGCAGCAGCAGCCCGTCCACGCGGTAGCGGCCTGAGCGCTCGCCGGGCCCGCCGCGGGTGGCGACCGATGTGTCGCCCGCCGCCGCCGTGCTGCCCACTGCGCCGCTGCGCACCACGCGGCCGTCGGCGCCGAAGCGGTATTCGTCCACCACGGTCACCGACTGCGCACCGCCCACGGCGACGTTGCCGGTGCCGCCGACGCTGCGAAAGCGCCCGGCCAGGCGCAGGTCGGCCGGCAGCGTGGCGTAGGTCTGCTTGAACGGCAGGTTGGCCCACTGGCCCGCCTTCAGCTGCTGCAGCTGGCCGCCGTCGCGGCGCCAGCGGGTCCAGGCGCCGGGCTGCGCCGCACGGTGCGCGTCCAGCCCGCCGGCAAAGCGCAGGCCGCGCACGTCGGTCAGCAGCTCGCCGTTCCTGAACAGCACGACCGGGTAGATGTCCAGCGCGATGAAGCCGCCCAGGCCCATCTTCGGGCGGGTGGCGAACGCGAAGCTGTCGATCTGCTGCAGCGTCGCCGCGGGCACCGGCGCGGGCGCTGCCACGGCGGGCTCGCGTGGCGACGGCGACGCGTGCGCCGTGGTGCGGGTCAGCGCGAGCCGACCGAACTGCGCGTCCGGCAGCTTCGTCAGCGAGGCCGCGGCCGCGCAGTCGCTGGCGCCCTTGCTGCGGGCGACCTGCACGATCTGCTGCGCGGAGCGGTCCAGCTTGGCGGCCAGTGCCGCATCGGCGCGCAGCTCGGGCAGTTTGGCCCGCAGCGCGTCGACATCGTTGGCGGCCTGCCAGCGCTGCAGCTGTTCGCGCTGTTCGTCGCTGTAGCGGCCGGCGCAGCCGCCGTCCAGCCGGTCGAAGATGGTGAGGATGACGGCCGCCTGCGCGAGCGCGGCGGGGGTGTCGTCGGCGGCCGCGGCCAGGGGCAGCAGCAGGGTGGGCAGGGCCATCAGCCAGGGGCGCATCGTCGGGCGGCAGGGGTCACGGCAAGGCCGCCAGTGAACCGCCGCGGCTGCACAGCGGCAAGCCCTAGTTCGGGAACACCGCCTTCAGCACGAAGGCCAGCCGCGCGCCGGCCTGCGTGAGCTGCTGGCGCTTGATGGCATCGGCCTTGGCGCTGTAGCCGCTGGGCAGCACGACGGTCCAGTGGCTGCCCTGCTTGGGCCCGAACTTCAGGCCGTCGAACACGGGGCCGCGCGCCAGCTCCAGCGACTGCGTGGCCCAGCGGGCTGGCCAGTCGAGCGGGTCGCCCTGGTTGGTGCGCACCTTGCGCGCCTCGGCCAGCCAGGCGACGTTGACGCGCTCGGGCCTGAACTTGTCGGGCACGCCGTCCCAGATGGTGTGCAGCTTCACGGGGCCGAAGCCGGCCGTCACGGGCTCGCCCGGGCCGCCGGCGGGCCCGGTGACTGGCGCCGGTGTGGGCGCTGGCGGCTTGGGCGCGCCCACCACCCACAGGCTGTTGCCGCCGACGGTGAAGGTGGCGGGGTCGAAGCCCCTCTTGTCGGGGTCCACGCGCTGGCCCTGCGCGTCGAGGTAGGGCGCGGCGATGTGCAGCGGCTGGTGGATGTCGCCCACCAGGTGCGTCAGCACGATGAGCGCCTCGCGCGGGCTCTTGAAGTGCGGCGGCCCGTCGGCGGGCTTGCCCTGCAGCACCAGGATGGCGGTGCGCAGCGCGCCGACGACGTCGTCGTCGCGCGTGCCGACGAAGCCGCGCAGGTAGCGGCTGCGCTGTGGTGCGATGTCGGCGTAGTGCGTCTGCCGGTGGCAGCTGTCCTCGTCCTCGCCGATCTCGCACTGGCGGTCGTTGCGCTTCACGTAGTCGGCCATCTCGGCGATGCGCGCGGGTGTTTCCAGCGGCGCGCATTCGGCGTACTTGCCGGGCGACGGGTAGGTGTAGCCCTTGCTCGGCACGATGCCCTTGGCGCAGTCGGCCCACAGCGCGGCCTGCGCCAGCGTCATGTCGCCCAGCAGCGCGGCCACGCGTGCCTCGGCGGGCGTGCCCTTGATGAGGCCGGCCGCAATCGTGGCGACGGTCTGGTGGCCGTCGGCCCCCCAGGCGTGGGCGGCCACGGGCAGTACGGTCAACGCGGCGATGAGCAGTCTGCGCATGGCAGTTCCTTCAATCGATCAATGCCGCGATCTTGCCCGGTTGGAAGTGCAGGTCAATGAAATCCGCGAGGCCGTCGAACACCGCGTCCAGCGGCCGGCCTGCCTGGCCGAACAGCGCCTGCAGCACGGCCGGCTGCTCGAACAGGCCGTGCGCGTACACGCCCAGCACACGGCCGGCCTGCCAGCCGATGGCGTCACCGGCGGCGTTGCGCAGTGCCACCTGCGGCGCCGGCAGGCCCGGGTGCGGCTGCGTGCGGCCGTGGCGGATCTCGTAGCCCTCGGTGCGCACGCCGGCCAGCGCGGCCCACGGGCCGTCGACGGCGTCGAAGCGCAGCGCCGTGTTGCTGAGCAGCTTCTCGGGCTCGAACACGGTGACCAGCGGCAGCAGGCCCAGGCCCGGCGCGTTGCCGTCCACGCCGTGCGTGTCGATGAGCGCCTCGCCCAGCATCTGCAGTCCGCCGCAGATGCCCAGGATCCGGCCGCGGTGGGCGCTGATGGCCAGGTCCAGCTTCTGCGCGCGCAGCCAGGCCAGGTCGGCCGCGGTGGCCTTGCTGCCGGGCAGGATGACCCAGTCGGCGCCCGCCAGGTCGCGCGGTTCGCGCGCCCAGCTCAGCCGCACGCCGGGCAGCTGGCGCAGCGGCTGGAACTCGTCGAGGTTGGACAGCCGCGGGTAGGCGATGACGGCGATGTGCAGCCCGCCGCCGCTGCCGGTGCTGGCGTCGTCGAACACGCCGTCCTCCTCGGGCAGCCCGTGGCCGCGCCACATGGGCAGCGTGGCGATGGTGGGCACGCCGGTCAGCCGCTCCAGCTGCTCGGGGCCCGGCGCCAGCAGGCCGGCGTCGCCGCGGAAGCGGTTCAGCACGAAGCCCTGGACCTGCGCGCGCACGTCCTCGGGCATCAGCTGGTGCGTGCCGTACAGGTGGGCGAAGGCACCGCCGCGGTCGATGTCCGTCACCAGCAGGCAGGCCGCGCGGGCGTCGCGCGCCGTGCCCAGGTTCACGTAGTCGCTGGGCGCCAGGTTGATCTCGGCCGGCGAGCCCGCGCCCTCGATGACGACGACGTCGTTCTCGCTCAGCAGCTCGTGCAGCGCGGCGCGGGCGCGGGGCTTCAGCAGCGCGCTGCGCTCGCGCCACGGCATGCGGGAGAGCTGCGCATCCACCTCGCCCAGCACGACCACCTGGCTCTGCGTGTCGGCCTCGGGCTTGAGCAGCACAGGGTTCATGCGCACCTCGGGCACGCGCTTGGCGGCCAGCGCCTGGAAGTACTGCGCGCTGCCGATCTCGCCCATCAGGCCGTTCAGCCCAGGGACGACACGCGCGTTGTTGCTCATGTTCTGCGCCTTGAACGGCGCCACCTTCAGGCCTTGCCGCGCGTACCAGCGGCACAGCGCCGTGGCCAGCCAGCTCTTGCCTGCGCCGCTGGTGGTGCCCAGCACCATGACTGCCTTGCCTCGGCTCATGCGTCTTCTCCCTCGATCTCCAGCAGCGCCTGCTGCAGGGCTTGTTGTGCGGTCGGTGGCAGGGCCGCGATGCGCACCCAGCCGGGCAGGCCGAAGCTGGTGGCGTCGCGCACGCGCAATCCGCGCTCACGCAGCCGCAGCGCGTAGTCCGCACGTGGTGGGCGGGCCAGCCAGAAGTTGGTGGTGCTGGGCTGCTGATGCCAGTCCACATCGGCGAGCAGCGCCCGTTGCGCGGCGGTCCAGTCGCGCAGCGTGGCGCGGGCCTGGGCCAGCCAGGCCTGCGTGTCGTCGTCCAGCCAGTGCGTCAGCATCGCGACGCCTTCTGCCGACAGCACCCAGCTGGGTGCCAGCGACAGCGCGTGGCGCCACACGTCGTCGGCCGCCGGCGCCACCGCGTAGCCGGCGCGGATGCCGGTCAGCCCCAGCGCCTTGTTGGGGCAGTGCAGCTGCCACGCGCCGGGCGGCAGCGCGGGCGTGTCGCCCTGCAGCCGCAGCGGCTCGTAGGCGCGGTCGACGATGACGAGGTGCCCGCCCAGGTCGGGCCACGCGGCCACGCTCGCGCCGGTCGGGTTGCAGGGCTCGCAGATCCACACGAGCGCTGGTGCCGTGGGTGCGATGTCCGCGGGCTGCGCGTAGGGCTTCACGGCCAGGCCCAGCGCCTGTGCGGCCAGCGCGTAGTCGCCGAAGCCCGGTTGCGGCACCCACACCTCGCGGCGGCCGGCCAGCAGCGCGGCCAGCGTCAGCCGGCGTATGCCCTCGGCGCCGCCTGCCGTGGGCAGCACCAGCTCGTCATGGCCCAGCCGGCGGCGCAGCGCGCGGTAGGCCGGGTCGGGATAGGCGCGCCGGTCGGCGGCCTGCACGGCGGCCAGCAGCGCGGGCGGCGGGCCCAGCGGGCTGGCGTTGGTGGAGAAGTCGAAGGTCGCCGCCGGCCCGTCGTCGGGGCCGCCGTGTTCGGGCAGCAGGGGAGGGTTCATGACCGCAATGTCCAGGCGAGCAGGGCGATCAATGCGGCGCCCAGGGCCACAGCGTGCCACGCCGCCGTGCGCGCGGCGTGCAGGTCATCGGGCGCGGGCTGCCGGCCGTCGGCGTTCAGCGTGTAGACGCCCGGCTTGCCCAGCCGCAGGCCCAGCCGCAGCGCCATCGCGGCCATGGGCCAGCCGCTGTTGGGCGACGGCGTGCGGCGCGCTTCGCGAAGCAACTTCAGCGATGGCGGTGCGATGACCAGCGCCGTCAGCCGCGCGGGCAGCCACGACAGCACGTCGTCCGCCCGTGCCGCCCACTTGCCGCTCCACTCGCGCTCGTCGCGGTAGCCCCACATCGCGTCCGCCGTGTTGGCGAAGCGGTAGATCGCCGCGCCGGGCAGGCCCAGGATGGCGAACCAGAACAGCGGCGCGATGACCGAGTCGTTGAGGTTCTCGGCCAGCGTCTCGATGGCCGCCTCGCGCACCTCGGTGGCGGTCAGCGCCGACGTGTCGCGGCTGACCAGGCGCGACAGCCGCGCGCGGCCGGCGTCCAGCGACTCGGCCAGCGCCGTCTCCACGGCCATCGCTTCGTCGGCCAGCATGCGCCAGGCGAGCAACGGCTTCAGCAGCAGGCCCAGCAGCACCGCGGCGCCGAGCAGGCGCGCCCACGATGCCGAGGGTTGCAGCGCGATCAGCACCCAGCCCGCCAGCCACAGCGCAATGAAGCCCACGAGCGCGGCGCCCACCAGCCAGACCAGCGCGCCGGCGATGAACGCGAGCGCCGGCGGCAGCCGGGTCAGCTTGAACGCGCCGAGGTAGCGGCCCATGCCGACGACCGGATGCATCCACGCCGGCGGCTCGCCGAGGCGGTCCACCAGCAGCGCGACGAGGATGGCCAGCGGCAGCAGCAGGCTGATCACAGCGGCGGCAGCCGGGCGATGAGCCCGGTCTTCAGGCAGGCGGGCCGGCGGCTCCAGGCCAGCAGCCCGTCACCCGGCTCGGCATGCTGGCCGGCCACGTCCAGCAGCGCGTCCACGCTCGCCGCGTCGGGCGCGAGCTGCCCGAACACATAGCTGTGCTTGCCTGCGCCCATCAGCGCCGCCGTGCAGCTCTGCTTGCAGGCCGCCAGGCAGGCCTGGCCGCGAATGGCCAGCGGCAGATCGCGCGCCAGCGCCTCGTTCTCGGCTGCCTCCAGCAGCAGCTGCCCCTGGCCGTCATTGCAGGTCGTGCAGATGACGAGCCTTGATCCGACAGTTGACCGCTCGCTATTCATCGCAGTTCTTTGCTTTCTGGTCCTTGGTGATGCCGCCGTGTCCACCACTTCGGTGAACAGCGCTGCACGCCCGCTGGGCCGGCGCTTCGGGCCGCTGGCAGCGTTGCTTCTCCTTGTGGGCACGAGCCCACTGCGTCGGCGCGCCTTGCCAGCCACCCGCCTCGCCGGCCCCTCGGGCGCGCCCAACTGCCGGATCAAGGCCGCTCAATCCTCTATCCCCCGCTGCGCCGGCACGCCGGCCTTGTAGTGGTGCTTCACCAGCGTCATCTCGGTCACCGTGTCGGCCAGCTCGATCAGCTCGGCCGGCGCGCCGCGGCCGGTCAGCACCACGTGCACGTGCGAGGGGCGTTCGCGCAGGCAGGCGAGCACGCCGTCCAGCGGCACCCAGCCGTAGCGCAGCGGGTACATGATCTCGTCCAGCACGACGAGGAAGTGGTCGCCGCTGCGGATGGTGGCCTCGGCGCGAGCCCAGCCCTCGCGGGCCAGTTCGGCGCTGTGCTCCAGGTCCTTGCTCTTCCACGAGAAGCCGTCGCCCAGGCCGATGATGGGCACGCCCAGCTTCTCGAAGATGCGGTGTTCGCCGAAGCGCGCGCTGGGCACCTTCATGAACTGGTAGATCAGCACCGGCTTGCCGCGGCCGTGCGCGCGCAGCGCCAGGCCGAAGGCGGCCGTGCTCTTGCCCTTGCCGTCCCCGGTGTTCACCAGCACCAGGCCGCGGCGCTCGCCGGTGGGAATGACGCGCTCGCGGTCGACGGGTGGTTTCTCAATGTCCATGGGGGCTCTCTCTCCAGAAGTCGTGCATCACCACGTCGGCCAGCGGCCGGCCCTGGCGCCATTGCTGCTGTTCCAGCAGCGGGGTGTCGTAGAAGCGCTCCACCGGGCCCAGGCACAGCAGCCCCAGCGGCTGCGCGCCCGCGGGCAGGCGCAGCAGATCGGCCAGCGGCGCGGGCTCGACCATCGAGACCCAGCCCAGGCCCAGATTCTCCGCACGCGCGGCCAGCCACAGGTTCTGCACCGCGCAGCCGGCCGAGCACAGCGCCATCTCGCGCGGCAGCGTGCGGCGGCCGAACACGGTGCCGTCGTCCGGCGGCAGCACCAGCGCCAGCAACTCGGCGCAGTCGCGCAGGCCTTCGACCTTCAGGCGCAGGAACTCGGCGCTGCGCTCGCCAAGCGCTGCGGCGGTGGCCTGGCGCTCGGCTTCCACCAACGCGGCGATCTGCTCGCGCCGCGCGGCGGCGGTGATGCGGATGACGCGCCACGGCTGCATCAGCCCCACCGACGGGCCCTGGTGCAGCGCCTGCAGCAGCCGCTGCAGCTGGGCCTCGGGCACGGCCTGGCCGGGCTTGAAGTGGCGCGTGTCGCGGCGCAGCGCGATGGCGCGGTAGACCGCGTCGCGCTGCTCGTCGTCGAACTGGTGCTGTGCGTCCATCGTCGGGCTCAGAAGGCGGCGCGCCAGTTGACGCGCACGGCGCGTGGCTCCATCGGGTGCACCAGCCGGCCGGCAATGCCGTCGCCGCCACCGCAACCGGCGCCCTCGGCCCGCGTGCAGGCCTCACCCCAGTACTCGATGTCGTTGGCGCGGCGGTCGAACAGGTTCAGCACGTCCAGGCTCAGCTCGTGGCCCGCGGCGAAGCGCCAGCCCATCTTGAGGTTGGCCGTCCAGTTGGCGCGCGACTTCTCCTGGCCGGTTTCCTCCAGGTCGTAGCTGCCGATGTAGCGCAACTTGACGCCGGCGAACCACGGGCCGGACGGCTTCACGGTGGCGGCCAGCGACGCGTTGAAGGGCACGGCATTGGGCACGCGCGTGCCGCCGTTCTCCGCGTCGACGAAGCGCGCGCGCGACCAGGCCATGTCGGCATCCACCAGCAGCCACGGCCAGGGCGCGAAGTCGTTGGACCACTCCAGCCCGCGGCGGCGCGACGCGCCCCGCGCCTCGGTCACGCCGGCGTCGCCGACGAACACCAGCTCCGACGCCAGCCTGGCCTGCCACAGCACGAGGCTGCTGTTCCAGCCGCGCGCCGGCTGCGTGCGCAGGCCCACCTCCTGGCTCTGCGTGCGCGCCAGCAGCGGCAGCAGGGCCTGCGCCTCGCCGTCGTTGGGATTGGTGGCGCTGGTGGCGCCGCGCACGTCGTTGGAGCGGAAGCCCTTGCTCCATTGCGCGTACAGCTCCAGGTTGGGGGCGGCGCGGGCGATCAGGCCCAGCTTGGGGCTCCACAGCGTCTTGCTGGCGCGGCCGCCGTTGTCGGCGTTGAACTCGCCGGACAGCGCCTCGTTGCGCGTCTTCAGGCGGTCCCAGCGCAGACCGGCGTGGGCGCGCAGCCAGGGCGTCACGCGCCAGCGCGCCTCGCCGAACAGGCCCAGCAGATCCTGCTCGACACGGTCCTCGCGCACGGTGTGCGTGCGCTGGCGGTTCACCGTGTCGTACAGGCCCAACTGGCCGATGCGGTCATGGCGCCATTGCAGGCCCCAGCCCAGCTCCAGGTTGGGGGCGGGGGCCAGCAGCGTGTGCTTGAGCTGGCCGCCCCACAGCCTGCGGTGGTCGGCCTGCTCGTGCTGGTCGCCGTCGGCGCCGTTGATGAAGCCGGACGGGCCGGAGAACAGGTTCAGGCCGTAGTCGACGACGTAGCCGCTGGCGCGCCACTCCTGCGTGGCGTCGCTGCGTGCCCATTCGGCGCTGAGGCTGTGGCGGTGCGTCTCGCCGCCGTCGTTGGCGAGCAGCGTGCCGTAGCGCCCGATCTCGCCGTTGGCTATGGCGCGCTCCGGCACATGCTCGCTGGCGCGCCAGCGGGCGCTGTAGCTCATCAGGCTGATCGCCAGGCCGTTGTCGGCGTCACCGCGGGACAGGCGCAGCACGCCGTTGCCGCGGTGCAGGGCTTCGGGCTGGGCCCAGGGGCCGTCGTAGCGGCTGGCTTCCAGCGCGCCAAGCAGCCGCCATTCGCCCGAGGGGCCGAGGGCCGTGTCGGCTGCCACCAGGCCGCGGCGGTAGCCGTGCTCGCCCAGCGAGGCCTCGACGAACGGCGCATCGAGCCGGCGCTTGTAGGCCATGCGGGCCGAGCCGGTGGTGACGAAATCGCCGTCCTCGGCCGCGTAGCTGCCCTTGCGGTATTGCAGGCTGGACACCAGCTCCGGGATCAGGAAGTTCAGGTCCATGTAGCCCTGGCCGTGGGCATGGCTGGCCATGTTGACCGGCATGCCCAGCACACTGGTCGCGAAGTCGCTGCCGTGGTCGAGGTTGAAGCCGCGCAGGAAGTACTGGTTGGCCTTGCCGTCGCCGCTGTGCTGCGTGACGAGCATGCCGGGCATGGCCTCCAGCAGTTCGGCGGGGCGCAGCAGCGGGCGGCGCTCCAGGCGCTCGGCCTTGACCTCGCCTTCGGACGCGCTGTCGGCGGCGCCCAGCCGGGCGCGGCCTTGCACCTGCACGGCGTCGAGTTGTTCCTGGGCCTGGGCGGTGCTGATCAGCAGCAGCGCGGCCAGGGCGATGGGGTGGGGGTTTCTCATGCGGTCGTGGCCGGGCGGCGGCGGTGTTGCCAGGCGGCGCCCAGGCTCATCAGCAGCGCCATCGCGACCCAGGCAAGCGCCTGCGACAGGCGGTCGGCCAGCGGCGTGGCTGGCGGTGGCGGCGGTGCCTGGCGCTCCAGCAGCAGGCCGCGCGTGGGCGGCGGCTCGGCGGGGGCGGGTGGCTTGGCTTGCGGGGCGGTTCGGGGCGTGGCGCGGGCCGGTTCGATCACGGGCGCCAGCGTCTGGTCGGCGGCCCACTGGCGCACGCTGTGCAGCTCCTGATGCAGCGGCGCGTCCTTTGTCAGCGTGCGGTAGGTGGCGGCGAGCTGCTCTCGCGTGACTTGATCGGGCTTCCAGTAGCCCAGCCGCTCGGCCTGGATCATGCGTTCCAGCGCCTGCGCGTAGGCCTGTTTGTTCTGCTGCAGCCATTGCGGCAGGCCGAGGTTCTGCTTGTCGCGCACGAGGTTGTCGAACAGGCTCTGCCAGTGGTCGGGCCGCACCGTCTCGGGGGCGATGGCCTGCCAGCCGAAGGTGTACTGCACGGCCTTCAGCACCTGCAGCGTGCCGGCCCAGCCCTCGGCCTGCTGGGCCTTCAGCCAGCCGGGGTGCAGGTAGCGCGTCTGCATCTCCAGCGCGATGCCGCGGGACGCACTCTCGGTGTGCGTCTCACTGGCGTCCTGCAGCTGGCTGACGTGCAGCGACAGGCCCTCCTTGCGGCCGGCCGCGCGCGCCGCGGCGGACAGGCCGCCGAGGTACTGGAACGGGTCGTCCGAGCTGAGCATCGAGTACAGGTGCGAGCTGCGCGACATCAGCGCGGCGTCGCTGCGCTTCAGGTGCGCGCCCAGCGCCTGCGCGGCCGCGGCGGGGCGGCTCAGCTTCAGCGGCTCGCCGTTCACATAGGGCTGGCTCATGCGCTGCAGGAACATCTGGCCCAGCCGCGCATCGCCGGCTTTCAGGCCGTCGGCCTGCGCGGCCTCGGCGATGCCGGTGCCGTAGTCGCCGGTGGCGTTGCCGAACACGCGGGCGCGGCCCAGCGCCTGCGCGTCGGCGGCGGGCACGCCTTGCTTGCGCAACTCGGCCGCGACGGCGGCGCTGTGGCGGGCGACGTTGCCATCAGGCTCGGCCGTGGCGACGGCCGCGACGGCCTGGTCCAGCAGGGCCATCAGCGCGGGGAACTGGTCGCGGTAGGAGCCGGTGATGCTGAGCAGCACGTCCACGCGTGGCCGCCCGCCCTTCAGCTCCGCGGCGGGCAGCAGCTTCACGCCGGTCGGCCGGCCGCTGTCGTCCCACACCGGCGCCACGCCTAAAGCGACGAAGGCCTGCGCCTCCATCAAGCCCTGGTGGCGTAGCGTCTCGCCGGCCCACAGGCTCAGCGCGAGGCGGCTGGGCGCGTGGCCTTGGCTTGCCTGCTCGGCATACCAGGTCTCGAACAGCGACTTGGCGACCTCGTACGCCTGCTTGGTCGGCAGCCGATTCGGGTCCAGCCCGGCGAGGTTGCGGCCGGTGGGCAGGCTGTCGGGGTTGCGCAGCGGGTCGCCGCCGTAGGCCGCGGGCAGGAAGCGCCCGTCCAGCGCCGCCAGCAGGCCGGGCATCTCGCCCTCGGTGGCCAGGCGCCGCTCCAGTTCCTGCGCGCGCTCGGCGAGCTTGAAGAGGGCGGGGCTGTCGATCGGCTTGCGCGCGGCGCGGTTCGGCACGTAGCCGTCGGGCTCGGGCGGGCGCAGGTCCAGCACGCTGGCGGCATGGGCATCCTTCAGCGCGACCTCCAGCCAGCGCCCGGGCCGCGAGCCGGCCACGCGTTCGTGGTCGATGAGGAAGGCCTCGTCGATGTCCTCGCCCAGCGCGGCTATCAGCGGCTGGCGCAGCATCTGCAGGAGGGTCGTGCGGCGCGCGGCCACGTCGGGCACCTGGCCGAACACCGCCAGCCCTTTAGGCTGCGAGCTTTGCGCCAAACGGTCCAGCCAGGGGTGCAGCAACTCCAGGAAGCCGGCGAAGTTGGCGGCGATCTGCTCGGCCGTCCAGCCCAGGTCGCGGTGCAGCTGGTGCTCGACGAACTGCGCCACCATCTGCCGCTCCAGCGCCTGGCGCGTGGGGCCGGCGTCGACCGTCTCCCATTCGTGCATCAGCTCGTGCATGTGGGCCATGCGCGCGTTGAAGCCGGCCGGCGCGAAGCTGGGCGTGCGGTGGCTCACCATCACCGCGCGGCCGCGGCGCTTGGCGGTGAGGCCTTCGCCGAGGTTGTCGACGATGTAGGGGTAGATGACCGGCACGTCGCCCAGCGGCAGCAGCGCCTCGTCCATCACGTCCAGCGCGCGCAGCTTGCCGGGCGCCCATTCCTGCGTGCCGTGCGTGCCGAAGTGGATCAGCGCGTCGGCCCGGCGGGCCCACAGGTAGGTGGCCAGGTAGTGGTGCGACAGCGGCGTCTTGCTCTTGTGCATGAACGGGTCCTGCCCGCGCTTGAGCGTCTCCTCGCGCGGCGGCTGCGGCAGCACGCTCAAGTTGCCGCGCTGCAGCCGCGGGATGACGAAGACCTTTTGGCCCTGGTAGTCGATGACGTAGCGGCTGCTGCCCGGCGCGCCCCACTGGGCCTGGATGCGCTGGCGCAGCGCGACGGGCAGCGTCGCGAACCAGGCCTCGTACTCGGCCACCGGGAGTGCTGCGGCCTGGTCGGCGGCCAGCAGCGCGCGCAGGTCGGCGCCGGGGTAGTAGGCGGCGATCAGCGGCTTGAGACCGCTGATCCATTCGCCTTCGGCCAGCGGCTGCACACGGTAGCCGGCGGTCAGCAGCCCCTGCGACACGTTCTCCAGGCTGCGCGGCACGTTCAGGAAGCTGGCGCCGAAGTGGTCGCCGCCCGGCGGGTAGTTGTAGACGAAGGCCACCAGCCGCTTGTCGGCCACCGGCTTGCGCTGCAGTGCGATGAGGCCGCGGGCCTTGGCCGCAACGGCGTCGGCTTGCCGCGTGATGAGCCGCGGCTCGCGGCCGCGCTCGCCATGGGCCACCACCAGCAGCGGGTCGATGGCGCCGGCGCCCTCGGGCTGCGCGAAGTAGAAGGGCAGGTCGCTCATGCCGAGGCCGGTCTCGCTGGCTTCCCAGTCGGCGGCCGGGCCGGCGCGGTAAGGCAGCGTCTGCAGCACCGGCACGCGCCAGCGCTCGAACAGCGGCTGCAGCGCGCCGGCCTGCGGCAGCAGCGCGTGGTTGACGATGACGCGCGCCAGCGGCTCGCCGCCGGGCTGCTCGATGAGCGGCGCGAGCGCGTCGCCCGCGAGGTGGGACGAGAACACCGCGTAGGCGAACAGGCCCTGGCGCTCGAAGCGGCGCAGCCAGTCGTCCACCCAGCCGGTGGCGCCCTGCACGAAGTGGTAGCGGTGCAGCAGCAGCGCGACGGCGGGGCGGTCGCCGGCCAGCCGGGTCAGCGCCGCGGTGCTGGCGGCCAAGTGCTGCGGGCCGGGCAGGTTCGGGTGGTAGAGGCCGCGTTGCGGCAGCAGCGCCGGCGCGGGCAGGCTGTCGGGTGCGGCACCCTTCAACAATGCAAAGGCGGCGCGCGTGTTGGCCACGCCGCCGGCCTGCAGGTAGGCGCGCAGGCTGCGGTCGCCGGCCGCGGGCTCGCCGGCCGGCACCCAGGTCGTGGGCTTGCCGGCGCGCGTGACGGCGTCGCCGACGAGGCTTTGCAGCTTGGCCTCCACGCTGGCGTGGGGGGCGTCTATCCACACCGCGTTCGCGGCCTTCAGCGCACGCTGCAGCTCGCGGGTTTGGGCGTCATCCAGCGCCGTGGTGCGCAGCGGGTAGTCCAGCGACTGGACCGTCATGCCCGCCGCTGCGGCCTCGCGTTCGATCAGCGCATGGCGCGTCTGCGGCGTCACGTCCAGCGTGATCCACAGCAGGTTCGTCGCGGCCTGTGCGGTGGCTGCCGCCAGCGCGAGGGCGGCGGCCAGGAACAGGCGCTTCACGGCTGGCTGGCGCCTGCTTCAGGCACATAGATGATGTTGCCGTCCTTCAGCTTGTAGGCCACGCCGGCGCGCACGCCCTGGCCCTCGCTGCTGCCGCCGTTGCCCTTGTAGCGGATCTCCTGGCCCTTCTCGCGCACGACGATCTCCATGTCGGGCTCGCCGGGGCGCTTGATGATGGTGACGTTCTCGTCCGCCGCCGCCTGCTGCTGCAGCGCCACGGCGGTCAGCAGCGCCACCACCAGCACGAGGAACACGTCCACGAGGTTGACGGCCGACAGCATCGGGTCGTCGTCTTCCTCGGCGAGGATGGAGAGGTGCTTCATGCCAGGCCTCTGGCACTGCGGATGGACACCAGCTCAGCCATCAGCCAGCGGCGCTTGACCGAGTACGCCACCAGCCCGATGGCCGCCGCGGCCAGCGCCAGCACGACACCCGCGAACGCGCTGCTGAACACGGCCAGCGCCTGCTGGCCCTGGCCGGCGGCCACGCTCTGCAGCGCCGGGCCCAGCGGCACCATCGTTGCGATCAGCCCCAGCAGCGGGCTCACGCGGCCCAGCAGCCGCAGCGGCTCCAGCTGGTGCAGCACCGCCAGCTCGATCTCCTCGAACGGCTTGTCTGCGTGCCGGGCCAGCGCGCGGTAGCCAGGGCGGCGGCGCTGCAGGCTTTCCATCAGCGTGCCGCCGGCCACCCACAGCGCGTAGACGAAGCTGCAGGCCACGAGGATGAGCACGGGCCACAGCAGGGCCTGGGCGATCTGGGCGAATCCTTGTTCGAGCATGACGGTCAGGCCTTGGCGTTCAGGAAGAAGGCCGCGATGGCCTCGGGGTTGGACGGGAAGTAGTGGTGCACATAGCTCGCGCGCAGCGAACCCTGCTGGTACAGCGCCTCGGCGGCGCGGCCGGCGTTGGGGTTGGTGGCGCGGGCCAGCGGCGCGAGCGGCGTGTCCAGCGTGGAGTAGTGGAAGGTGTGGCCGCGCAGCGGGCCTTCCGGCCAGTCGATGGCCTGCAGGCCCAGCGCGGCCAGGCGCTGCTGCACATGGGCGCGGCCGGGCATGACCCCGGCCATGCGGTAGGTGTCGCCGGCGGCGTCGGTCAGCGTGTCCAGCAGCGCCAGCATGCCGCCGCATTCGGCCAGCAGCGGCTTGCCCGCGGCCACGTGGGCGGCCAGCGCGGTGGCCCATGTCGGGTGCGCGCCCAGCGCGGCGGCGTGCAGCTCGGGGTAGCCGCCCGGCAGCCACAGCGCATCGCAGTCCGGCAGCGCCTCGTGCGCCAGCGGCGAGAAGAAGCACAGCTCGGCGCCCAGCGCACGCAGCACGTCGACGTTGGCGGGGTAGATGAAGCCGAAGGCCGCGTCGTGTGCGATGGCGATGCGCCGGCCGCGCAGCAGCGGTGGCAGCGGCGGCTCGGGCTCGGCGTGGAAGGCCACGTCGCTGAACGCCAGCCCGGGCCGCAGCGCGGCCTCCCACGCGTCTGCCCAGGCGTCCAGCTGCGCGTCCATGCCGGGCTGTTCCAGCGCCTGCACCAGCCCCAGGTGCCGCTCGGGCAGGCTCAGGCCGCCGTCGCGCGGCAGCGCGGCGATCAACGGCAGGTCGGCCGGCAGGCCTTCCAGCAGCATGCGGCCGTGGGCCGGGCTGCCCACACGGTTGGCGATGACGCCGCCATGCCGCACGTCGGCGCGAAAGCGCTGCAGCCCCGTGGCCAGCGCCGCGAAGGTCTGAGCCATGGCCGACGCGTCGATGACGCACACCACCGGCAGGCCGAACGAGGCGGCCAGGTCGGCGCTGCTGGGGTTGCCGTCGAACAGGCCCATGACGCCCTCGACGAGGATGAGGTCAGCCTCGCGCGCCGCTTCGGCCAGCAGTGCCTGGCAGTGCGCGACCCCGCCCATGAACAGGTCCAGCTGATAGGCCGGGCGGCCGCTGGCAAGTGCCAGGATGCCGGGGTCGAGGAAGTCCGGCCCGGTCTTAAAGACGCGCACATGCTGGCCGCGGCGCGCGTGCGAGCGCGCGATGGCGGCGGTCACGCTGGTCTTGCCGGAGCCCGACGACGGCGCGCTGATGAAGAGGGCGGGGCAACGGGCCATGGAGGTCATGCGTTCAGGGCGATCCAGCGGTTCTGGACTTGCAGGATGGAGAGGCGGTGCTGGAACACCTGTTGCAGCGCGGCGTGCGTGGCGGCGTCGTGCGGCGCGCCCTGGTGGACGATGCGGCCGGCATCCATGACGACGAGGTGGTCGGCCTGCAGCGCGATGTTCAGTTCGTGCAGCACCGACACGACGGTGCCGCCGTCGTCGGCGATGCGGCTGCGCACGATCTGCACCCAGTCGCTCTGGTGTGGCGGGTCCAGGTGGGCCAGCGGCTCGTCCATCAGCAGCAGCGGCGACTCGACGGCCAGCGCGCGGGCCAGCAGCACGCGCTGGCGCTCGCCGCCGGACAACTGGCCCAGCGGCCGCGCGCGCCAGTCCCAGCTCTGCGTCTGGCGCATCGCGCGTTCCACGGCGGCGTCGTCGGCAGCGCTGGCCGGCGCCAGCCAGGCCTGGTGTGGCAGCCGGCCCAGCAGCACGACGTCCAGCGCGGAGAGGTCGTCCGCGCCAGCCTCGTTCTGGCCCAGCCAGGCGACCAGCCGCGCGCGTTCGCGGGCCGGCCATTGGGCCCACGCGCGGCCTTGCAGCGTCAGCGTGCCGTCGAACGGCAGCAGGCCCGACAGCGCGCGCAGCATCGTCGACTTGCCGGCGCCGTTGGGGCCGACGACGGCCGTCCACGCGCGCGCCGGCGGCATCAGCGCCAGTGGCTGCAGGATGGGTGTGCCGCCCAGGCGCAAGCCCTGCAGATCCAGCGTCAGCAGCGCGGCGCTCACCGGGCACCTCCGCGGGCCTGGCGCCGGTGCATCAGGACCAGCAGATAGCTGCCGCCCAGCAGCGCCGTGACGATGCCGACCGGCAGCTCCTGCGGCGCGATGACCCAGCGCGCGCCGATGTCCGCCGCCAGCAGCAGCATGCCGCCGGCCAGCGGGCTGAGCAGCAGCAGGCCGCGGTGCGTGATGGCGCCCCAACTGCGCACGAGGTGCGGCGCGACGAGGCCGACGAAGGCCACCAGCCCGCATTGCGCGACGGCGGCACCCGTGGCCAGCGCCAGCGTGCCGATCAGCAGCAGCCGCACCGTCGCCAGCCGCACGCCCAGCGAGCGTGCCGTCGCTTCGCCCAGGCTGAGTGCGTCCAGCGTGCGGCTGCAGCCCAGCGCCACGCCCATGCACAGCACGAGGACGGCGGCCATGATCTGCACGGCGCTCCAGCCCACGTAGCCGGTGCTGCCCAGCATGAAGGCCTGCATGGCCCGCATGATGTCGGGGTTCATCAGCGTCAGCAGCGCCGAGCCGGAGCCCAGCACGACGCCGACGACGACGCCGGCCAGCAGCAGCCGCAGCGTCTGCTCCACGCCGCGCGCCAGCAGCAGCGTCAGCAGCACGGCGCCCACCGCGCCGGCAAAGGCCGCGCCGGTCATGCCCACGCGCAGCGCCAGTGCCGTCGCTGCAGGCGACAGGCCCATTGCGAACAGCAGCACGGCCACGCCCAGCGATGCACCGGCCGAGCAGCCCAGCAGGTAGGGGTCGGCCAGCGGGTTGCGGAACAGGCCCTGCGCCACGGCACCCGCCAGCGCCAGCAGCGCGCCTGCCGTCCACGCGCCCAGCGAGCGCGGTGCGCGGATCTCCCACAGGATCAGCGACATCGTCGGGTCGCTGTTCAGCCAGGGGCTCCAGCCGGTGCTGCCGATGGCCAGCCCCAGCGCCAGCAGCGCCGCGCTGCCTAGCAACAGCGCAACCAGCCAGAGGCGGTGACGGGATGTCATCAGCGCATGCCTCCGGCGGGCGCGTTGAACGGCGTCGTCGGCAGCGGCACCGGCCCCGCTGCGGCCTGGCGCAGGCAGCGTGCCATCAGCGCGGCGGCCTCGCCCATGCGCGGGCCGGGGCGCACCAGCACGTCCGACTCGGCGGGCACCCAGACGCAGATCTTCTTGTCCTTGACCGCGCGGATGCCGGCCCAGCCGGGGCGCTGCGGCAGGCCGCCGGCGCTGCGCTGGCCCACCATGATGAGCTGCGGGTCGGCGCGCACGACGAACTCGGGATTCAGCTTGGGGAAGGGGCCCAGCTCGGGCGGCACGATGTTCCTCGCGCCCAGCCGCTCCAGGATCTCGCCGATGAAGCTGGCGCGGCCGGCCGCGTAGGGCGCGGCGTCGACCTCGTAGTACACGCTCAGCGCGCGCGCCGCCGGCGGCAGCTGCTGGGCGCTGAACGAGATGGCGCCGTCGATGCGGTTCCAGATGCGGCGCGCGTCGTCGGGCTTGCCCAGCACCTGCGCCACCTTGCCCAGCACGCGCTGCACGTCGGCCATGCTCCTGGGCTCCAGCGCGATGACCTTGACGCCCAGCGCCTCCAGCCGGTCGATGACGCGGGCCGACACGCCCAGCAGCACGACGTCGGGCTTCAGCGCGACGAGGGCCTCGATGCCGGTGTCGTCCAGCCCGCCCAGCTTGGGCAGCGCGCGCACGGGGGCCGGGTAGTCGGAGAAGCGGTCCACGCCCACCAGCTTGGCGCAGTCGCCCAGCTCACAGACGGTCTCGGTCAGCGACGGCAGCAGGCTGACGATGCGCTTGGGCGTGTCGGGCAGCGTGATGCTGGCGCCGCGGTCGTCCTTGATCGTGATCGGCGCGGCCGAGGCCCAGCCCGCCCAGGCCAGCAGCGCCGCCGCCAGGAGTTGTCGCGTCATCGTCATTCCTCTTCCTTCTCCACCGCCCGGGTCCAGGCCTGGCCGGCCACCATCAGCGTCAGCTGCTGGCAGCGGCTGGCCACGGCCTGGTTCAGCCGGCCAAGTTCGTCCACGTAGAAGCGCGCCTCGCGCGACATCGGGCTGACGCCCCAGCCGACCTCGTTGGACACGAACACCACCGGCGACGGCAGTGCGGGCAGCGCGTCCAGCAGCGCCTGGCGTTCGGCCTGCCAGCCGGCGAGGTCGGGCGCGTTGTCCATGGGCATCAGCCAGTTGGTCAGCCACAGCGTCAGGCAGTCCACCAGCAGCAGCCGGCCCGGCACGGCGGCCTCGCGCAGCGCCGCCGTCAACGCCAGCGGCGCCTCGACGGTGGCGAAGCCCGCCGGCCGGTCGGCCTGGTGGCGGGCGATGCGGGCCTGCATCTCGTCGTCGAAGGCCAGCGCTGTGGCCACCACGGTGACCGTGTGGCCGGCCCCGGCGCGCAGCCAGGCCTGCGCCACGCGCTCGGCGTGGCGCGACTTGCCGCTGCGCTGGCCGCCGACGATGAGGTGATGCGGGCTCATGGCCTCAGCGCCCGCCCGGCCGCCCGAAGGGCGCTGAACGCCCCCTCGGGGGGCAGCGAACGGAGCGAGCGTGGGGGCTCATGTTCATCAGAGCTGCGGCGTGAAGCGCAGGCCGACGAAGACCTGGCGCGGCGTGGCCGCGTAGGTGCGGGCGGTTTCGTACTTGCGGTCGAACACGTTGTCGACCTTGAACTGCAGGCTCAACTGGTGCGAGAGGGCGACTTGGGCGTCCAGGTCCAGCATCGCGTAGCCGCCCAGTTGGTAGCCGGTGCTCAGGTTGTCGGTGCGCTTGCTGCTGGCCAGCACCTGGCCGCCCAGCGTCCACGCGCCGATGTCGGTCTCGGCGCGTACCGTGCCGTGCGTCTTGGCCCGGCGCGCCAGCAGCTTGCCGTAGTTGGCCGAGGCCTTGTCGCTGTCCTTGGGGGCCTGCAGGTCCAGCGTGCCGGACAGACGCACCGCGCCCAGCGCCGTGGCGCCGCGCAGGCTCAGGCCCTGCAGCCGGCCTTCGCTGACGTTGTCGTAGCAGCCGTAGAGGTTGGGGCAGGGGCCGGCGACGCCGGACACGGGCTTGGACACGTAGACGATGAGGTCGCGCACCAGGTTGCGGTAGGCGGTGATGCTGAACTCATCGCGGCCCGACGCGTAGTGCAGGCCCAGCTCGGCGTTGCGGCCCTGCTCGGGGCGCAGGCTGGCCTTGCCGCTGTCGGAGAAGCGCTGGTACAGCGACGGCGCGCGGAACGACGTACCCGCCGACGCCTGTACGCGCCAGCCGGCGCCCAGCCGGTAGCCGCCGGCCACCGCGCCGGTGCTGGTGCCGCCGAACTCGCTGTCGCGGTCGTGGCGGGCGTTGAGCTGCAGCGACAGCGGGCCGCTGGCCCACGACCAGCCGGCACCGACGGCGTCCTGGTGGCGCTTGCCGTGGCCGCCGATGACGCCGGTGTTGTCGAGCTGGTCTTCACGCCGCTCCAGCAGGCCTTGCAGCGTGCCGGCCGTACCGAGGTTCCAGCTCGTGTTGAAGCCGTAGGTGCGCACGCGCGTCTTCGTCACGTAGGGGCTGGGTTGGGTCTCGTAGCGCTCGCTGGACTCGCCCACGCTCAGCTCGCTGCGCACGTCGCTGCTCCACTGCGCGGCCCAGGCCAGCCGCATGGCGCGGGTGTCGGAGATCGTGCGGTCGTCGGTCTTGGCGGTGGCGCTGGAGTCGTAGTCGGCGTCGACATGGCTGGTCAGCGCGCTGACCTCCAGGCGGTGTTCGGCCGCCAGCTGCACGCCCAGGCGCAGGCTGGCGTTGCGGCTCTGGTAGCCGTCGTCGTCGGGCGTGAAGGTGGGCGTGGCCGGCGCCGGGCGGGCGTTGAAGCCGTTGCTGCCCTCGGCGGCGACGGACAGCGCGTAGTCGACGATGCCGGTGCGGCCGCTGACGCTGGCGTCCGCCTTCACGAGGCCGCGGTTGCCGCCGCCGATGCCGAGGTCGACGACCGGCTTGCCGTCGCCCTTGCGCGTGAAGATCTGCACCACGCCGCCGATGGCGTCGGAGCCGTACAGCGCGCTGGCCGGGCCGCGCACGATCTCGATGCGATCGATCTGCGCCAGCGGGATCGCGTTCCACGACGCGCCGCTGCTGGCCTGGGAGTCCACGCGCACGCCGTCGATGAGCAGCGTGGTGTGGCGCGTGTCGGCGCCGCGCACGAACAGGCTGGTGTTGGCGCCCGGGCCGCCGTTGCGGATCATCTCGAAGCCCACCTGGCGGCGCAGCAGGTCGGCGACGCTGCCGACGGCCTGGCGCTCGATGTCGTCGCGCGTGAGGACCGTCATGTCGGACAGCACGTCGGAGAGTTTCTGCGGCGCGCGGGTGGCGGTGGTGACGACGGTGTCGAGCCGGGTCTGGGCGTGGGCGGACGCGGCCAGGGCCAGCATGGACAAGGCGAACAGCGGCCGACGGGCCGCGAGGATGGACTGGGACATGGAAGAAACGCAAACGAACCACCAGCCGTGCTGACCCCCGCAGCAAGGCTGAAAACGGCTTGCCGCTGGTTGCGCGACAAGCCCCGTCGTTGGCCGGTATCCGGGCTGATGGACATCCGCTCGACGCCTTCCCGGTGCAGGGCACCAGTGGCTTGTGAGTCGAGCAGCGAGGCGGGTGAGCCTCGTCCACTTACCGTTGCGGGGACAGCTCAGGTTAGGCGCACCGCGTGGCGGCTTGCCCTCCTGATTCCCGTTGAACTGCGCCTGCCGTGGAGACCGGCGCGAGCACCAACAGCGAGCATTCTATCGGCGCGCGCTGCTGGCGGCCGGCTTGGGCGGCTTGGCGGGCTTCGCCACCTTGGGCGGTTTCAGGTAGGTGACCTGCGGCGCACTGGCGGCCGCGGCGGGCGCGGGCTGCAGGCCGATGTGCGAGGCCTTCTGGTGGCGCGCCTCGGCTTCGCTGGCGCGCCGGGCCGAGGCCAGTGCCGCGGCCTGCCGGGCATCGGCGAGGTGGCGGCTGCGCGCGGCGCGGCTGTCCGCGTCGCTGGGTTCGTCGTAGTCGACGCTGCTGGCGCCGGTGCCGCCCGGGCAGGGCGAGTCGCGCAGGTCACGGCCCTCGGGGCCGCAGCGGTAGACCTGCGCACGCCGGCTCTGCGTCTGCGCCATCGCGGGCAGCGCGATGCTCAGGGCGAGAGCCAGCAGCAGCGGTTTCATGAGGCCGGAGTTTCCGCTGGCGGCTGCGGTTTGGGGGGCTTGGGCCGCGGCGGCTTGGCGTGAATTTTGGCGAGCGCCTTGTCCATGTCGCCGCGCAGCATCAGCTCGACGGCGGCGTAGCTCTTCTCGATGCAGTCCTCCACCGCCTGGCGCTCCGCCAGCGGCGGCTTGCGCAGCACGTAGTTGGCCACCTCGGCCTTGTGGCCCGGGTGGCCGATGCCCAGCCGCAGCCGCCAGAAGTCGCCGCTGCCAAGCTGGGCGCGCATGTCGCGCAGCCCGTTGTGGCCGCCGTCGCCGCCGCCCTTCTTGAACTTCATCTCGCCGGGCGGCAGGTCCAGCTCGTCGTGCACGGCCAGGATCTCCTCCGGCGCGATCTTGAAGAAGCGCGCCAGCGCCGCCACCGACTTGCCGGAGACGTTCATGTAGGTCATGGGCTCCAGCAGCCAGATCGGGCCGCTCGCGCCGGGCGCCTGGTTCACGCGCGCCACGAGGCCGTGATAAGCCTTGTCGGGCGACAGGCTCACCTTGAGCCCGCGGGCCAGGCCGTCAATCCACCAGAAGCCGGCGTTGTGGCGGGTGTCTTCGTATTCAGTGCCGGGGTTGCCCAGGCCGACGAGCAAGCGAATCATGGGGCGGGATTATCGAGGTGAGCAGAAACGGCAAAGGGCTCCCGAGGGAGCCCTTTGCGTTGGCAGGAAGCCGGGAAGAAATTACTTCTTCTTCTTCTTCTTACCGTCGTCGGCGGCCGGAGCGGCGGCGACGATGATTTCTTCAGCCACCGGGGCGACCGGCGTGGCGACGACCGGGTTCGGCTTGCCGTGCGTGACGACCTTGATGCCCGCGGGGATCTTGATGTCGTTGACGTGCAGCGAGTGGCCAGCGGTCAGGCCGGACAGGTCCACCTCGATGAACTCGGGCAGTTGCTGGGCCAGGCAGGTGATTTCCAGCTCGGTGATGACGTGGTTGACCGTGTTCTTGTCGGTCTTGACGGCCACGGAGTTTTCTTCGCCGATGAAGTGCAGGGGCACCTTCTTCGTGATCTTGGTCGTGCCGTCCACGCGCTGGAAGTCAATGTGATTGACTTGCGGCTTGTAGGGGTGCATCTGGAAGTCGCGCAGCAGCACTTGCGTGACCGAGCCGTTCAGCTCCATGTCCAGCAGGGAGCTGTGGAAGGCTTCCTTCTTCAGGGCGTGGTACAGCGCGTTGTGATCGAGCTCGATCAGTGCGGGCTCACCGGCGCCGTAAACAATGCCGGGCACCTTGCCGGCCACTCGCAGGCGGCGGCTCGCTCCGGTCCCCTGCAGCTTGCGCTCAAAAGCGACGAACTTCATGGTTTTCTCCAAAAAGAGAAACGGCACCCGCGACCAGGCGCCGTTGAAAAAGCGGCCTTGCGGCCGCCACGAATACCCCGATCAGAAGTTGTTGTTCTGCTCGGAGAAAAGGGAGGTGACCGACTCGCCGTCAGAGATGCGGCGGATGGTCTCGGCGAACAGGAAGGCCACCGACAGCTGGCGGATCTTCTTGCAGGCCTTGGCCGCGTCGGTCAGCGGGATGGTGTTGGTGATGACGACCTCGTCCAGCTGCGAGGCGGCGATGCGCTCGATGGCCGGGCCCGACAGGATGGGGTGGGTGCAGTAGGCGAACACGCTCTTGGCGCCGCGCGACTTCAGCACCTCGGCCGCCTTCACCAGCGTGCCGGCGGTGTCGATCATGTCGTCCATGATCACGCAGTTGCGGCCGTCGATGTCGCCGATGACGTGCATCACCTCG
This sequence comes from Roseateles sp. GW823-FHT07B05, assembly GCF_058794515.1. NCBI lineage: Bacteria > Pseudomonadati > Pseudomonadota > Betaproteobacteria > Burkholderiales > Sphaerotilaceae > Roseateles > Roseateles sp. GW823-FHT07B05. Next base: position 79,933 of record NZ_JBXAGX010000006.1, on the reverse strand, counting down.
GACACGTTGGCGGCCGGGCGGCGCTTGTCGATGATGGCCAGGTCGCAGCCCAACTGCTTGGCCAGCGCGCGGGCGCGCACCACGCCGCCGACGTCCGGGCTCACGACCACCAGGTTGCTGTAGTTGCGGCTCTTCAGGTCCGACAGCAGCACGGGCGATGCGTAGATGTTGTCGACCGGGATGTCGAAGAAGCCCTGGATCTGGTCGGCGTGCAGGTCCATCGTCAGCACGCGCTCGACGCCCACGGTCTCCAGCAGGTTGGCCACGACCTTGGCCGAGATGGGCACGCGGGTGGAGCGCGGGCGGCGGTCCTGGCGGGCGTAGCCGAAGTAGGGGATCACGGCCGTCACGCGGCGGGCGCTGGAACGCTTCAGGGCATCGGCCATGATCAGCAGTTCCATCAGGTTCTCGTTCGTCGGCGCGCAGGTGGGCTGGATGACGAACACGTCACGGGCACGCACGTTCTGCTGGATCTCGACGGCGACCTCGCCATCGGAGAAGCGGCCGACCACGGCCTTGCCCAGCTCGAGGCCGAGGTGGGTGGCAATTTCCTGGGAGAGGACCGGGTTCGCGTTGCCGGTGAAGAGAACCGTGTTGAGCAGCACTTGGAGCCTCTGGATCAGTCAGTGGCTCGCTGACGCGCGCCGGTTCAGCGAAGTATCAGAAGAATTTGGCAGGGGAGGAAGGACTCGAACCCTCGCATGTCGGAATCAAAATCCGATGCCTTGACCAACTTGGCGACTCCCCTACACAGGACACAGCAGAGCTGCTGCACCCCAAAACTTTCTCAATCTGCCCAGCCCGCGAGCGGGTGTTGAGCCAGACTGCGGCAGATTCGACCGGTCCACTCTGAAGGCTGGGCCTTCAGCAATGTCGCCAGGGACTGGTCGTCCTTGCCATCTTTTCCATCCCCGGCAAGTATCGAGAAGACTGCTGCCCCCGAACCCGTCATCCGGGCGTTGCCGAAGGTTTTCGACAACAGGGCCAACGCATCTCGCACTTCGCTGCTGATCGATTCTGCTGCGGGCTGCAGGTCGTTGCGACCGAAGTCTTGACCGTTGCCTTCGCAGATTCTTTCTGCAACTCCTGCCGAAGCGGGAAAGCCAGCGACTATAGCCAGCTTTTCGGACCTTGCCAAGAGATTACTTGAAAAAATCTCTTTGGTCGCCAGTCCGGCCGGTCCCTTGACGACGGCGAAACGCTGTTCGGGCAGCGTGATGGGGTGCAGGATTTCGCCGATGCCTTCGACGAAAGCCGGCCCGCCGCCGAGGAAGAACGGCACGTCCGCGCCCAGCTTCAGCCCCAGCGCGAGCAGGCGCGGCAGCGGCAGCCGCAGGTCCCACAGCCGGTTCAGCGCGAGCAGCGTGGTGGCGGCGTCGGACGAGCCGCCGCCCATGCCGGCGCCGGCGGGCAGGCGTTTTTCGAGGTGGATGTCGGCGCCCAGCGTGCAGCCGGTCTCCTGCTGCAGCAGCCGCGCGGCGCGCAGGCACAGGTCGTCGGCCGGCAGGTCACCGCCGAGCACGTCGTGGCGGGCGAGGCGGCCGTCGGCGCGGCGTTCCACGTGCAGCGTGTCGGCCCAGTCGATGAGCACGAAGACGGACTGCAGCAGGTGGTAGCCGTCGTCGCGCTTGCCGACGATGTGCAGGAAGAGGTTCAGCTTGGCCGGCGCGGCCAGGTCATGGAGTGCTTTCATCGCCTCCGTCCAGTTTGGCGCGCAGCGTGACGACCGGCGCGGCCAGCCGCGTGGCGACGAGGGCCGGCAGCTTGGGCTCGATGCGCCAGCCCAACTGCTCGAAGCCGTTGGCAGTCTTCTCGTGCGGCGCGGCGGGCCAGGGGCGGGCGCGGAGCCAGTCGAACAGCGCCGCCACCGGCACGGCCTCGCCCAGCAGCTCGCGGGTCAGCGCGTCCAGGGTGTCGAAGCGGCGTTCGCCGTCGGGCGTGGTCAGCGCGACGAGGCCGGGCGCCCAGGCGGCGCGGGCCACCAGCGTGCCCAGCGGCGAGGTCAGCTCCAGCCGGCCGGCGTCGGGCCCGCCGAACAGCTCGAAGCTGGCCGCACCGCCGGTGCCGCGGTTGTGCTGGTCGCCGGCAACGGTGACGCTGATGCGCCCGCCCAGGCGGGCCTCGGTGGTGTCGGCGGGCGGGGCCTTGGGCAGCTGCGCGCAGCCGGCCAGCGCCACGGCCAGCAGCAGGGCGGCGGCCCTCACGGCGTGACCTTGAGCCGCTTCATCGCGTCGCGCAGCGCCTCGTTGTCGGGCTCGCGCTGCAGGCCTTCGGCGAAGACGCGGCGGGCCTCGTCCTGCGCGCCGCTGGCCCACAGCACCTCGCCCAGGTGGGCGGCGATCTCGGCGTCGGGGCGGCCGGCGTGGGCCTGGCGCAGCAGCCTGGCGGCTTCGGGCAGGTTGCCCTGGCGGAACTCCACCCAGCCCATGCTGTCGACGATGAAGGACTCGCCGGGCGCGAGTTTGAGCGCCTGCGCGATGAGCTGCCTGGCCTCGGGCAGGCGCACGTTGCGATCGGCGAACGAGTAGCCCAGCGCGTTGTAGGCGTGGTGGTGGTCGGGCTTGAGCTCGATGACGCGGCGCAGCTGCGCCTCCATGTCGTCGAAGCGGCCCAGCTTCTCGCTCATCATGGCCTGCTCGTACAGCAGGTCGGTGTCGTCCTTGAAGCGCTCGGTGCCGGCCTTCAGCACGGTGGCGGCACCGGCGAAGTCGCGCTGCTCGCGCAGCAGCTGCGACTCGGCCAGCAGCGCGGCGCGGGCGTCGGCGTCGCTGGCGTCGGCGGCGGGCTTGAGCAGCTTGCGGGCGTCGGCCAGCTTGCCCTGGCGGGCCAGCAGGCTGGCGCGGCGGAACCTGACGTCCAGGCCGCTGCCGTCGACCTTCTGCAGCGCGGCCTCGGCGGCCTTCAGGTCGCCGCGCTGCTCGGCCACCTGCGACAGCATCAGCCATGCGTTCTGGCGGCCGTCGGCGCGCGCCTTGATCTCGGCGTCGGTGCCGGCGGCGGGCAGGTCCAGGCGCTTCAGGCTCTCGCGCAGCGCGGCCTCGGCGGCGGGCAGGTGCCTGAGCTCCAGCTCCAGCGCGCCCAGCGCCAGCCAGGCGGCGGGGTTGTCTGGCGTGGCCTCGGTCAGCGTGCGGAACTCGCGCGCCGCGTCGGCCGGGCGCTGCGCCTTCAGCAGCGTGCGGGCGTAGGCCTGGCGCAGCGCGTGCTGATCGGGCTTCTGAGCCAGGCGCTCGGTGATGAGGCTTTCGGCCTGCGGCTCGGCGGGCATCAGCTCAACGGCCAGCTGCATCGCGTCGTCGCCGTCGGGCATGGCCTGGTTGAGCTCGCGCGTCAGCGCCAGTGCGCGCGCGTTCTCGCCGGCGTTCAGCGCCAGCCGGGCCTCGGTGTAGAGGGCCGCGGGCTTGAGCGGGCCGGTCTGCGCCTGCAGCACCGGGGCCAGCGCGGTGAGCACGGCCTTGGGGTCGGGCGCGCGCTGGAACAGCCGCGGCAGCGATGCGATGAAGCCGGGGCGCTGGTCGGCGGGCGCCAGTCGCAGCAGCGCGCGCAGCGGCTGGGGCACCTCGGCGGGCTTGTTCAACAGCGCCAGCAACTGCACGACGGTCTGGTGCGCCTCGACCGACGTGGGCAGCGTGTCGCCCCAAGCGCGGGCGGCCAGCAGCGCCTGGTCGCCGGCTCGGGCCTGCAGCGCGATGTTGACGACGCGCTTGAACAGGGCCTCGTCGCCGGTGCGCCGGGCGGCATCCAGCAGCACCTGGAAGGCGACGCCGGCCTGGCCGTTGTTGAGCTCCAGTTCGCCGATCAGCAGCTGATAGAACAGCGGCGCGTCCATCGTGGAGTTGGTGAACGACGAGGCGGGGGCGGGCGGGGCCTCCTCGGCATGGGCATGCAGGCCCAGCAGCAGGGCGGCGGCGCAGGCGATGCGGCGGACGGTGAACGGCATTCAGACTCCAGGCCCGGGGGGCGAGGCGCTGATTATGATTTCCGGCAAATGCCCGAGTTACCTGAAGTCGAAGTCACGCGCCGCAGCTTTGCGAACGCCATCCAGGGGGCCCGGGTGACGGGCCTGCGCCTGGGAAAACCGCTGCGCTGGCCCATCGGCGTGGACCCCGAAACGCTGCTCGGCGCCCGCGTCGGCAGCGTGCAAAGAAGGGGTAAATATTTGTGGCTCCCGCTTGATAACAGCGGCGGGCTGCTGATGCACCTGGGCATGTCGGGCTCGCTGGCGTTTCTTGAAACCACGCCGGCGCCCGGCGCGCACGACCATTTCGACCTGCATACCGACCGCGGCCTGCTGCGGCTGACCGACCCGCGCCGCTTCGGTGCGGTCGTCTGGGGCGCGGCGCTGGACGCCGACCCCGTGGCGACGCTGCTCGCCGGCCTGGGCCTGGAGCCGTTCGACGAGCGCTTCGACGGCCTGCATCTGCACGCCGGTCTGAGCGGTCGGCGCGTGCCGATCAAGCAGGCGCTGCTGGCGGGCGACATCGTCGTCGGCGCCGGCAACATCTACGCCTGCGAGGCGCTGTTCATGGCCGGCATCGACCCGCGCCTGCCCGCCGGCAAGCTCAGCCGGCCACGTGCCGACAAGCTCGCCGCCGCGGTGCGCCAGGTGCTGGGCCAGGCGCTGGAGGCGGGCGGCACGACGCTGCGCGACTTCCGCGACGCGCATGGCGTGGCCGGCAGCTTCCAGATGCAGGCGCAGGTCTACGGCCGAGAAGGCGAACCCTGCCGGCGCTGCGGCACGGCCATCAAGCGCATCGTGCAGGGGCAGCGTTCCACCTTTTTCTGCCCGTCATGCCAGAAGCGTTGATCGAGGATTTCGGCCAGACCGTCGTCGCCTGGCAGAAGCGTCACGGCCGGCACACGCTGCCCTGGCAGAACACGCGCGATCCTTACCGCGTGTGGCTGTCCGAGGTCATGCTGCAGCAGACGCAGGTGACGACGGTGCTGGGCTACTACGAGCGCTTCCTCGCGCGCTGGCCCCGCGCGACGGACCTGGCAGCCGCGACGCTGGACGAGGTGCTGGCGCAGTGGGCCGGCCTGGGCTACTACAGCCGCGCGCGCAACCTGCATGCCTGTGCCAAGGCCGTGGCCGAGCTGCATGGCGGCGCGTTCCCGGGCAGTGCCGCGGGTCTGCAGACGCTGCCGGGCATCGGCCGCTCGACGGCGGCGGCCATCGCGGCGTTCTGCTTTGGTGAGCGCGTCGCCATCCTGGACGGCAACGTGAAGCGGGTACTGTCCCGCGTGCTGGCGTTCGACGGCGACCTGGCCAGCAGCGCGGCCGAGAAGAAGCTGTGGGACCACGCCACCGCGCTGCTGCCCGAGCACGACGTGGACCGCTACACGCAGGGCCTGATGGACCTGGGCGCGACCGTCTGCGGCGCACGCTCGCCCGACTGCCTGATCTGCCCCGTGCAGCCGCTGTGCCGCGGCCAGCAGCAGGGCGACCCGACGCGCTACCCCGTCAAGACGAAGAAGCTCAAGCGCGGGCGGCGCGAGAACTGGTGGCTGTGGGTGGAGAAGCAGGGCCAGGTCTTGCTGCAGCAGCGGCCGGCCACCGGCGTGTGGGCGGGGCTGTGGACGCTGCCCATGTTCGACGACGAGGCCAGCGCCCGTGCGGCGTTGCCTGGCAGCGAGCCGGCGACGCTGCCGCGCATCCAGCATGCGCTGACGCATTTCGACTGGGTGCTGCACACGCTGCGCGCCGAGGCGCCCGAGGGGCCCGAGGGGCCGACGCCTGGCGGCACCTGGGTTGCGCGCGAGAGAATCGCGGACTACGCGCTGCCGGCGCCGCTGAAGAAGCTGATCGAGGAAAGCTGACCATGAGACCTGACATCAAGAGCGGCGTCGAGTACGCACTGATCACGCTGCTGGTGGCCGGCGCGTGCCTGTGGCAGCTCATCAGCGGCGCCAACGAGCCCGACCCGCCGGCGGCCAGGATCGCCATCATGGGCCTGGGGATGCTGGTGGCTGGCGCCATGCACTGCGTCTTCATGATGCAGCTGGTCAAGCGCACCGGCCGGGCGTTCGCGCCGTGGTTCGTCGCCATCGTCATCTTCATGCCGGTGGGCACGGCGGTGCTGCTGGCGCTGCTGCTCAGCGAGTCGGATTCGGCGCAAACCTGACAGCGGGCGGACAGGCCGCCCCCCCGCATTGCCTCCCCCTTGCGAAAGGGGCAAAGTCTTCTGAACAACTACAGGAGACAGCCTTGGACGCCTTGAAGAACCTGCGTGTCGGAACCCGGCTGGGCCTGGCCTTCGCGGTGCTGCTGGCCTTGCTGCTGGTGATGGCCGGCATCGGCGCGCTACAGGCCAAGTCCATCAACTATTACGCCGAGTACTACCCCCAGAACATCCTGCCGTCGCTGCGCGCCATCCACCAGATCGATGGCGCGCTGTCGGATGCGCGGCGGCTGGAGCAGCAGCACATCCTGACCGACGACGACAAGGAGAAGAAGTCGCTGTCGGCGCGCATCGCCAAGGCGCGAAGCGATCTGCAGCAGCGGCTCAAGGACTACGAGCCTCTCGTCACGGACGACCAGGACCGCGCGCTGCTGGGCAAGGTGAGCGAAGGCCTGAAGGGCTACCTGGCCGCGCAGGACAAGGTGCTGAAGGCGTCGGAAGACGGTGCGGCCGACCCCACCCAGGCCACCGCCGCGCGCGACCTCACCTTCGGCCCCGCCCGCGCCGCCTTCACGCCGGTGCGCGAGACCATCAACGAGTGGTGGATCTACAACGAGAAGCTGGCGGCCGGGACGACCGAGTCCGCCGCCGCGGCGTATGTGCGCGTGCTGTGGGTCTTCGCCATCGTCTCCGTCGTCGCGCTGCTGATCGGTGCGTTCGCGGCGCTGGTCATCACGCGCTCCATCACCGTGCCGGTGCAGCGCGCCTCGGAGGCCGTCCGGGCCGTGGCCGGCGGCGACCTGACGCAGCGCGTGCACAGCAGCAGCCGCGACGAGCTGGGCCAGCTGCTGTCGATGCTGGACGACATGACACAGAACCTGGCACGCATGGTGTCCGGCGTGCGTCAGGGCTGCGAGCAGATCAACGTCGCCGCGGCCGAGATCGCGCAGGGCAACGCCGACCTGTCGGCGCGCACCGAGAGCCAGGCCTCCAGCCTGGAGGAGACGGCCGCATCCGTCGAGCAGATGGCCGCGCAGATCAAGGCCAATGCCGACAACGCGCGCCAGGCCGACCAGCTCGCCAACCGCGCGTCCGAGGTGGCGCAGCAGGGCGGCACGGCGGTGGGCGAGGTGGTGTCGACGATGGACGGCATCTCGGCCGCCAGCCGCAAGATCGGCGACATCATCGGCACCATCGACGGCATCGCGTTCCAGACCAACATCCTGGCGCTGAATGCGGCCGTCGAGGCGGCGCGGGCTGGCGAGCAGGGGCGCGGCTTCGCGGTCGTGGCCGGCGAGGTGCGGCTGCTGGCCCAGCGCAGCGCCGAGGCGGCCAAGGAGATCAAGAGCCTCATCGGCGACAGCGTTGCGAAGGTCGAGAGCGGCAGCGCGCAGGTGCTGACGGCGCGCGAGACTATCGGCCAGATGGTCAACGAGGTGCGGCGCGTGACCGACCTCGTCGCCGAGATCACCGTGTCCAGCCGCGAGCAGAGCGAGGGCGTGGGGCAGATCAACGCCGCCGTCAGCCAGCTGGACCAGGCCACCCAGCAGAACGCCGCGCTGGTGGAGCAGACGGCCGCCGCGGCCGAGAGCATGCGCATGCAGACCACCAAGCTGAACGAGGCGGTGGCGGCCTTCCGCGTCGATGCGGGCCAGGCCGTGGCCACGCGCGCCGCGCCCAAGCCGGCGCCCCGGCCGGCGGCGACGCCCAGGCCGGCCATGCACAAGCCCGCCGTGAAAGCCGCGGCCGCCAGGCCGGCAGCAGTGCCGGTCGCAGCAGTGCCTGTCCCCAGGCCGGTCGCACCGGCCCCGGCGTCCAGCGACAGCGACTGGGAAACCTTCTAGCCGAACAGCGCCGCGAGGCGCCGCACGGCGTCCTCGGAGTGCTCGCGGTCGGGTCGCAGGTCGGCGTTTCCGAAGTCGTGCTCGCCCATCGCGGCAACGAGCAGACCGTCGCGGCGCGGCAGCGCGACGACGTTGTGGCCGCGGTAGATGACCGCGTAGTCCACCTCGGGCTGCGGGACGAGCCGGGCGGTCTGCCCGCGCACCGGCGTGAGGCTGGCGTCGCCCAGCAGCGTGCGGGCGCCGTCGCCGGTGCAGTTGGCGACCAGCGCCTCCGGCAGCCGGGCCAGATCGCGCGGCGTGCGGAACTCGCGCTGCACCAGCTCGCCGCCGTCACGCGCGAAGTCGTCCAGCAGCAGGCGCTGGTAGGCCGGGATGTTGAAGACCAGCTGCGTGAAACGGCGTGCCTGCACGTCGCGGAACGGGTGCTCGCCCGGCTGCAAGGCCTTGCCCTGCGGACGCAGGTCGGCCACGCGGGGGTAGAGGTCGGGGTAGTCGGGCTCGCCGACGTGGCCGGGCAGCGGCTGCTCGAAGCCGTCGTCGGAGACGACGTAGCCGTCATGCCATTCGACCGGCCCGGACGGCAGGCCGAGATAGCTCTGGTGCATCTTGAACGACGCCCGCGCCATCGCCTCCCAGTCGGCGCGCCAGGCCTCGGTGGCGTGCGCGCTGGTGGCAATGCGCGACTCGGGCGTCCACAGCCCCGTGGCGGCCGACGAGTGCACGCGCGGCGGCCGGTCCCGGGCGTAGAGCCGCACCTTGAAGCCGGCCAGCTGCGCGGTGCGCGCGGTCGTCAGCCCGATGGCGCCGGCGCCGATGACGGCGATGCGCGTGCCCGGTTTCGCGTGGGCCTGGATCAGCGCCAGTGCGCGCTGCGCCGAGCCCCAGCTCAGCGACCAGCCGCTGCCGCCGTGGCCGTAGTGATGCACCACGGTCTTGCCGTGCAATCGCTGCGCCTCGATGCGCGGCCCCTGGGCGCGGAACGGGCGGATGCCGACGGCGATGTCGATGATGCGGTCGGTGCTGACGCGCATGGCCGCCGGCGCGCGCGGCGCGGCGAAGTCCAGCGCGGCGGCGGGCAGGGCGCAGGAGGCGGAGCCCGCCGCGAGCAGTTCGCGCCGGCGCATCACAAGGCCTGCTTGGCCAGCGACTTGCGGATCAGCGCCGCGTCGCGCAGCCGCTGGGCCGAGCCGTCGGCGTCCAGCAGCACGACGGTGACGGGCCGCTTGCCGTCGAGGATGCGCATCGCCAGGCAACGGCCGGCTTCCTCCGTGTAGCCGGTCTTGGAGACGCGGATGTTCCAGCCCTTGGTGCCCACCAGCCGGTTGGTGTTGCGGATCTCGCGCGGCCGTCCGTCCACCGGCACCTTGGCCTTCTTCACGCTGGTGATGCGCTCGATCTCGCCGTAGCGCGCGGCGGCTGCGGTGATGGCCGCCATCTCGGTGGCCGTGGACGTGTTGGCCGGCGACAGCCCCGTGGGCTCGGCGATGGCCGTGCGGCTCAGGCCCAGCGCGCGGATCTTGGCCTGCATCGCCTTGACGAAGCCGGTCTCGCCGCCGGGGAAGGTGCGGGCCAGCGCGGCGGCGGCGCGGTTCTCCGACTCCATCAGCGCCATCTCCAGCGCGGCCAGCCGCGTCATCTGCGTGCCGACGCGCACGCGCGACTTGCTGTGCTTGAGCGTGTCGACGTCGTCGTTGGTGATGCGCAGCTTCTCGTTCGGGTCCAGCTTCGCGTCCAGCACCACCATGGCCGTCAGCAGCTTGGTCAGCGACGCGATGGGCACGACGGCATCGGCGTCGCGCGACATCAGCACCTTGCCCGTGGCGTCGTCGATGACGACGACATGCTTGGCGTTCACCGGCAGGCGCAGCTGCGGGGCGGGCTGCGGCGCGCTCCTGGCCTCGGTGGCTGTGGCGGCGGGGGGCGGCTCGGGCGTGTCGCGGCCGCGGGCCTGCACGACGAAGCTCGTTGCCGCGATCAGCAGCGCCGGCAGCGCCAGCTTCCAGCCGGTGGCCTGCGGGCGTGGCGCCAGCAGGCGCTCGATGCGGCGCAGCAGGTCGCCGCCTTGCGCGGCCAGCGCGACGTTCGGCATGTGGCCCTGCGGCACCTCGCTGAGCGCGTGCAGCGCGAGCGCCATGCGGCGGGAGTCACCCAGCAGCTCGGCCGAGATCTCGTCGGCCACCAGCTCGCGCTCGGCGCGCAGGCGGGCCGACAGCCACCACACCACCGGGTGGAAGAACAGCAGCGCCTCGACGACGCTCTGCAGCAGGTTGGCCACGTAGTCCCAGCGCCGCACATGCGCCAGCTCGTGGGCCAGCAGCGCTTCGAGCAGGTCCACCGGCAGGCGGCTCAGCAGCGCGGCGGGCAGCAGCACGCAGGGCCGCAGCATGCCCAGCGCAATGGGGCCGGCCAGGCCGGGCAGCAGGCGCAGCGGCACGGGGCGGCGCAGGCCCAGGCGGCGGGCGAGCGCATCCAGCCGCGCCTGCCACTCGGCCGGGGCCGGCGTGCTGCGCCGGCGCGCGCGCGCCACCCAGGCCAGGCCCAGCGCCAGCCGCGCCAGCATCAGCGCGGTGCCCAGCGCCCAGGCGCCGACCAGGGCCGGCATCTGCTCTGCCAGCGGCGGCAGCTGGCCGACGAACTCGACCTCGGCGGGCGCGAGGTCCAGGCACTGCGCCAGCGGCAGCCCCAGGCACAGGCCCAGCGCGGCGGCGCAGACGCCGTAGCGCCAGCGCGCCGACGCGCCGCGCAGCAGCGCCAGCAGCAGCGCGGCCACGCCGCCCACGATGGCGCCTTGCCAGATGAAGTTCAACAGGGCCCAGCCCCAGGCATTCATGGCGATGTCCAGATTCAAGGCTGATCTCCGTTCCTTGCCAGCAGCTGGCGGATCTCCGCGCGCTCCTTGGCACTCACATGGTTCTTCAAGGCGGCTAGCACCAGGGCCTTGCCCGAGCCGGCGAACGCCTTGGCGATGAAGTCCTTCACCAGCGACTGCTGCAGCTTGTCCTGCGCCTGCACGGGCGCGTAGCGCTGCGGGCGCAGGCTCTCGTCGCGCGTCAGCAGGCCCTTGCCGTGCATGACCTGTAGCTGGCGCAGCACGGTGGCGTAGGTGGCGTCGGGCCGGTCGGGCAGCAGGGCCTCGTGCACGGCCTTGGCGTCGGCCGGGCCCAGGCGCCACAGCACCTGCAGCAGGTCCAGCTCGGCCGCCGTCGGGCGGGTGGGGGTGGGGGGCGTCATGAATTCAGAATAACCGTTCTAGAACTCGATGTCTAGAACGATTGTTCTGAAATTGTGGGCGCGCCCGTCCGGGCCGGCCCGCCGCGCGCGGCGGCTCACATCACTTGGCGTCCAGCTCGCGGTGGCGCTTGAGCACGTGGCCGTGGTGGCCGAACTGCCGCGCCAGCATCTCGACGAGATACACCGAGCGGTGCTGCCCGCCCGTGCAGCCGATGGCCACGGTCAGGTAGCTGCGCTGGTCGGCCGCGAAGTTGGGCAGCCAGCGCGACAGGAATCCGGCGATCTGGCCCATCATCAGCCCCACCTCCGGCTGCGCGGCCAGGTAGGCGGCCACCGGCGCATCGCGCCCGGTCAGCGGGCGCAGCTCGCGGTCGTAATAGGGGTTGGGCAGCACGCGCACGTCGAAGACGAAGTCCGCGTCGCTGGGCACGCCGTGCTTGAACGCGAAGCTCTCGAACACCAGCGTCAGCTGGTTGCTGGCCTCGGGGCCCACCAGGTCACCCAGCCACGCGCGCAGCTGCGCCGGCCGCAGCTGGCTGGTGTCGATGACGGTGGACTCGGCCTTCAGCCCGCCCAGCAGCTCGCGTTCCAGCTTGATCGCGTCCAGCAGCAGTCGGTGCTTGTCCTCCTCGGCGTTGCTGTCCAGCCCGCCGAAGCCGGTGTCGCGGCCCTGGTGGCGCAGCGGGTGCGGGCGGCGCGTCTCGGAGAAGCGGCGCATCAGCGCCTCGTTGCTGGCGTCCAGGAAGATGGAGCGCACCCGCACGCCGCTGGCACGCAGCTGCTTGAGCAGCGGCAGCATCAGCGGCAGCGAGCCGACCGAGCGCACGTCCACCGCGATGGCGACACGGCGCTCGCCGCGCTGCTGCTCCAGGTTCAGGAAGTCCAGCAGCAGCTCGGCCGGCAGGTTGTCGACGCAGAAATAGCCGGCGTCCTCCAGCGCATGCATGGCCACCGACTTGCCGCCGCCGGACATGCCGGTCAGCAGCACGACGTCGCCCTGCAGCTCTTGTTCCAGGCTCATGATCGGGCCTTCTTCGCCTTGGTCGTGATGGTGGAGGCCGCCAGCATCTCCTGCGCATGGGCGAGGCTGGTGGACGACAGCCGCTCGCCGCCCAGCATGCGCGCGATCTCGGCCACGCGCGCCTCGCCGGATACCGGCGCCACGCGGCTGGCGGTGGCGCCATCCTGCAGGCTCTTGGCGACCACCAGATGACGGTCCGCGCAGGCGGCCACCTGCGGCAGGTGCGTGACGGCCAGCACCTGGCGCTGCCCGTCGGCCGCGTGCCCCAGCTGCTTCATGAGCCGGCCCACGGTCTCGGCCACGGCGCCGCCGATGCCCACGTCGATCTCGTCGAAGATCAGCGTGCCCGGTGCGTGGCCGGTGTCGGCCTGGCTGGTCGTCACGGCGATGGCCAGCGCGATGCGCGACAGCTCCCCGCCCGACGCCACCTTGCCCAGCGGCCGCGGCGTGCTGCCGGCATGGCCGGCGACGAGGAACTCGGCGGACTCGGCGCCCCAGCTCTGCGGCCCGTCGGTGGGCGGCAGCGCGATGTCGAACTGGCCGCCGGCCATGCCCAGCTGCTGCATCGCCGCCGTGACGGCCGCGGCCAGCTGCGGTGCGGCCTGCTTGCGCGCGCGGCTGGCGGCGGCGGCTTCGGCGTCGAAGGCCCGGCGCGCGGCGGCCAGCGCGGCTTCCAGCTGCGCGGGGTCGCTGGCAGCGTCCAGTGCGGCCAGCTCGGCACGCCACTGTGCCAGCAGCGCGGGCAGCTCCTCGGGCAGGCGGCGGTAGCGGCGGGCCAGCGTCATCCACGCCGACACGCGCTCGTCCAGCTCGGCCAGCCGCTCGGGGTCCAGGTCGGTCTTGTGCAGGTAGCCGGCCAGCGTGTGGCTGGCGTCGGCCAGCTGCGCCTGCACGTCGCGCAGCGCCTGCACGGCGGGCAGCAGGCGGGCGTCGTGGTCCAGCACGCGCTCCAGCTGGTCCAGCGCCCCGGCGGCCAGCGACTGGGCGCTGGGCTCGGCGTCGTCCAGCGCGTCCAGCGCCGACTTGGCCGCGTCGATCAGCGACTGGCCGTGCGACAGCCGGCCGTGCTCGGCGTTCAGCTCGTCCCACTCGCCGTCGGCGGGCGCCAGGCGGTCCAGCTCGGCGATCTGCCAGGCCAGCCGCTCGCGTTCGCGCTGGGCGTCGGCCTGCAGGCCCTGCGCCTTCTGCAGCGCCTCCAGCGCCTGCTTCCACGCGGCATGGGCGCGCGCCAGTGGCGCCGTGTCCAGCCCGGCGAAGCCGTCCAGCAGCTCGCGCACGGCGGCCGGGCGGGTCAGGCCTTGCCAGGCGTGCTGGCCGTGGATGTCCAGCAGGTGGTCGGCCAGTTCGCGCAGCTGGGTGAGCGTGGCGCTGCCGCCGTTGATCCATGCGCGGCTCTTGCCCGCCGCGTCGATGACGCGGCGCAGCAGCAGGTGGTCGTCGACGTCGAAGCCGGCCTCGTCCAGCCAGCCGCGCAGATGCGCCGGCGTGTCGAACTCGGCCGTGATCTCGGCCTTGGCCGCGCCCTCGCGCACGACGCCCGCGTCACCCCGGCCACCCAGGGCCAGCTGCAGCGCGTCGATGAGGATGGACTTGCCCGCGCCGGTCTCGCCGGTCAGCACGGCAAAGCCGGGCTCGAAATCGAGCTCCAGCGTCGGGACGATGACGAAATCCTTGAGGCTGAGATGCCGCAGCATGGTGAGTGAGAGCTAGAGATACCAGCGGAGCTTGCGACGCAGCGTGGCGTAATAGCTCCAGCCCTGGGGGTGCAGGAAGCGGACCTGGTACTGGCTGCGGCGTACCGTGATGGTGTCGCCGTGCAGCAGGCTGGCCAGGCTCTGCATGTCGAAGTTCACCGACGCGTCACGGCCGGCCACGATCTCCAGCCGCACCTCGCCGCTGTCGGGCAGCACGATGGGGCGGTTGGACAGCGTGTGCGGCGCGATGGGCGCCAGCAGCCAGCCGGCGATGCTGGGGTGCATGATGGGCCCGCCGGCCGACAGCGCGTAGGCCGTGGAGCCGGTGGGCGACGCGACGATGAGGCCGTCCGCACGCATGTTGGCGACGAACTGCTCGCCCACCGACACCTTCAGCTCCACCATGCCCGACGTGCCGCCGCGGCTGACGACGACGTCGTTCAGCGCCAGCCCCGAGAAGATGGACTCGCCGTCGCGCAGCACGCCGCCTTCCAGCATCGCGCGCGACTCGACCTCGTAGTCGCCCGCCAGCACCGGCGCCAGCGACTCGCGCCAGCGCTCGATCGGGATGTCGGTGATGAAGCCCAGGCGCCCCTGGTTGATACCCAGCAGCGGCACGCCGTGGCGGGCCATCTCGCGGGCGAAGCCCAGCATCGTGCCGTCACCGCCGACGACGACGGCCAGGTCGCAGACGCGGCCCATCTCGTCGTGCGACAGCGCGTCGTAACCTGTCATGCCGGTGTTCTGCGCGGTCTCCGCTTCCAGTGAGACATCGACGCCGTGGGTGCACAAAAACTGGGCAATCTCCTCCAGCACCGGCTTGATGCCCGGCGCCTGATGCTTGCCCACGATGGCGACATGTCTGAAGCGCTCGGCCATGCGGCAAATTACACCACAGGGGTTTTGCCCGCCAAGGCAGTGCGCGGGAGCTTCCTACAATGGAGAGATGCTCGACGAGCGCTCCAAATCCCTGCTGAAGACCCTGGTCGAACGCTACATCGCGGACGGCCAGCCCGTTGGCTCGCGCACGCTGTCCAAGGCCTCCGGTCTGGAGCTCAGCCCCGCGACCATCCGCAACGTGATGGCCGACCTGGAAGACCTGGGCCTCATCGCCAGCCCGCACACCAGCGCTGGCCGCATCCCGACGCCGCGCGGCTACCGCCTGTTCGTCGACACCATGCTGACGGCCCAGCCCGGCCGGCTGGAGCTGGAGGCGCAGCTGCAGCCCGACCAGCCGCAGCGCGTCATCGCCAGCGCGGCGCAGATGCTGTCCAACCTGTCCAGCTTCGTCGGCGTCGTCACGTCGCCGAAGAAGCCCAGCGTGTTCCACCACATCGAGTTCCTGCGCCTGGGCGAGCGGCGCGTGCTGGTCATCCTCGTCTCGCCCGACGGCGACGTGCAGAACCGCGTCATCTTCACCGCGCAAGACTTGACCCAGCCCGAGCTGGCCGAGGCCAGCAACCGGCTGAACGCCGGCTACGCGGGCCTCACGCTGGAGGCCGTGCGCGAACGGCTGCGCAACGAGGTGGACGCGCTGCGCGGTGAGATCGCCGGGCTGATGAGCGCCGCCGTGCAAGTCGGCACCGAGGCGATGGAACAGCAGGACGAGCAGGTCGTCGTGTCCGGCGAACGCAACCTGCTGACCGTGCAGGACTTCAGCCACGACATGGGGTCGCTGCGCCGGCTGTTCGACCTGTTCGAGCAGAAGACGCAGCTGATGCGCCTGCTGGACACCTCCAGCCGCGCCGAGGGCGTGCGCATCTACATCGGCGGCGAGAGCCAGGTCGTGCCTTATGAGGAGCTGTCCATCGTGTCGGCCCCGTACGAGGTGGACGGCCAGGTGGTCGGCACGCTGGGCGTCATCGGCCCCACGCGCATGGCCTACGACCGCATGATCCAGATCGTCGACATCACGTCGCGCATGGTCGGCCAGGCGCTGTCTCAGCGTTGAGCCAACGCTGACTAGAATCGCGGCCTTCTTCCGGCATGGAAGAAATTGTTCAGTGGGCCGTTAGCTCAGTTGGTCAGAGCAGAGGACTCATAGCGAAAGTTGTGCACCGGGCGGCGAAAGCGCCCGCGTGAATGGCGTCAAATTCGGCGAAACCTGACGGCCGCAAGGCACAAGGCAACGCCGAGCCAAGCCCCGCGAGGGGAAGGTGTAGAGACTAGACGGCGCCCGCCTACCGGCCTTGCTGGCCCATGGCGAAGGCATAGTCCAGGGAGCTCAGAAATGGGCGCAAACCGGAATCCTTTGGTCGCAGGTTCAAGTCCTGCACGGCCTACCACTCGACATCCGCCCGCGGCGTTGCGTTTTCGCCCCCGCGGCCGTGCTTGCCGGTCCAGCGGTGGCGCGATTAGGATGGTTCGGCACCGGCGCACCAAGCCGGTGTGAGCGAGGTTCCGCGATGCATGGCCGGTCGGCCATCCCACAGCGGCCAGACTCAGGCGAGGGGGGACGAAAACGCCCAACAGCATCCAGCTGCATCCGGGCGCTCGCGTCGGTGCCTTTGCCAGCCTGACGGCGCGGCACGCCTGGCTCCGAACACGAGACGGAGACATCGATGCTGCCTGGCCCTCGATCGTTCAGCCCCCTGGCGGTGAGCCTGTTGCTGCTGGCCTTGCCCACGCACGCGCAGACTCCGCCCACCGGCGAAGACCTGCTGCGGGAGGCCGAGAAGGCGGCCAACCGCGCGCGGCCCGGCGGGTTGCCGGCCCCGGCGCTGCCGGCGCCGTCGGCCGCGGTGGCCGCGGTGGCCGTCGTCGTGCAGCGCTTCGACGTGCAGGGCGCCACGCTGTTGGATGCGGACACGCTGCAGGGCGTGCTGCGGCCCTGGGTGGGGCAGCGGTCCGACATGGCCTCGCTGCGCCGCGCGGCGGATGCGGTGGCCCAGGCCTACCGGGCCCGCGGCCTGCTCGCCCGCGTCTGGCTGCCGGAGCAGGCGATCCGCGACGGCGTCGTGCGCATGCAGGTGGCCGAGGGGCGGCTGTCGTCGCTGCGCATCGAGAACCGCGGCGCGCCGCGCGCGCTGCCGGAGCTACGTGTGCGCGAGACCGTGCTGGCCCGCCAGCGCGAGGGTGAGGCGCTGCGCACCGACCAGGTCCAGCGCGCCATCACGCTGCTCAACGAGACGCCCGGCATGCATGCGGCCTCGGTGCTGGAGCCGGGCGACAAGGAGGGCGACACCCGCCTCGTCGTCGCGCTGACGGATGCACCGCTGTTCAGCGGCAGCGCGCTGCTTGACAACACCGGCGCGCGCGCCACCGGCGAGGCGCGGGCCTCGGTGAACCTGGCGTTGAACGGCCCGCTGGCACGCGGTGACCAGTGGTCGCTGGCGACCTTCGCCAGCAAGGGCTCCACCTATGCCCGTGCGGGGCTGTCGCTGCCGCTGGGCAACGACGGCCTGAAGGGCACGCTGCTGGCCTCGGGCCTGCACTACAGCTACGACCTGAACACGGTGCGCTACTCCGGCAACGCCAGCACGCTGGGCGCGGTGCTGAGCTACCCGCTGCAGCGCAGCGCGGAGCGCAACGCGGTCCTGCAGCTGTCGGCCGAGCGCAAGCGCTTCAAGAACCTGGTGGCCGGCGTGGAGCTCAGCCGCAAGCAGCTGGACCTGGTGACGTTCTCGGCCAATGCCGACCGCACGGACGACTGGGCCGGCGGCGGCGTCTGGATCCTGTCCGGCCAGCTGGTGCTGGGGCAGCTGGACCTGTCGGCCAACGCGGCGGACCTGGCCAACGACCAGGTGGCCGGCGGCCCGCGGCGCGACGGCCACTACAGCCGCATGAATGCGACGCTGACCCGCATGCAGCGGCTCAACGCGCAGCAGATGCTCACGCTGTCGGCCTCGGCCCAGAAGGCCAGCAGGAACCTGGACTCGTCGGAGAAGTTCCAGCTTGCCGGGCCGTATGCGGTGAGGGCGTACAGCGTGTCCGAGCCCAGCGTGGACACCGGCCTGCTGCTGAACGCCGAACTGAAGCACAAGTTCGGTGAAGGCTGGGCGCTGAGCGTCTTCCACGACCAGGCGCTGGGCTGGCGCGACCAGGACCCCAACGTCGCGACGCTGCAGCCCAACCGCCTGCACCTGAGCGGCTCGGGGCTGGAGCTGAGCTGGGAGGGACCGGCGGCGCTGCAGGTGCGCGCCGCGCTGGCCCACCGCCATGGGCGCAACCCCACCCGCAACCCGGTGACCGGGCTCGACGCCGACGGCACGCACCGCGAGACGCGTGCGCTGCTGTCGCTGTCCAAGTGGTTCTGAGGCCGCCCGCGCAGCGCAGGCAGGCTTTCCGAGGCAAGACATTCGTCGAGGTACGACATGAAGCATCGTGGTCCGGGTTCGATGAACCGAGCGTTCAGGCTGGTGTGGAACGAAGCTGCGGGCGCCTACGTGGCCGTCGCGGAGCTGAGCCGCTCGCGCGGCAAGGGCCGCGCCGGCGGCGCCAGCGCGTTGGCGGGTGTCGTGCTGGCCGGGGCGTCGCTGGCGGCGCTGGCGCAGGCGACGCCGCCGCCCGTGACGGCGCTGCCCACCGGCGGCACCGTCACGCAGGGCCAGGCCCAGCTGGCGCAGAACGGCGCGCGGCTGGACATCAGCCAGGGCAGCGACAAGGCGGTCATCAACTGGCAGAGCTTCAACATCGGCGCGCAGGCGCAGGTGAACTTCCAGCAGCCCGGCGCCAGCTCGGTGGCGCTGAACCGCGTCGTCGGCGCCGACATGTCGCAGATCCTCGGCCGGCTGTCGTCCAACGGCCGGGTGGTGCTGGTCAACCCGAACGGCATCGTCTTCGGCCAGGGCGCGCAGGTGGACGTCGGCGGCCTCGTCGCGTCCACGCTGAGCCTGGCGGATGAGGACTTCATGGCCGGCCGCATGCGCTTCACGCGGGGCGCGGCGGCGGGCATCGTGAGCAACCAGGGCCGGCTGACGGCGGCGGAAGGCGGGCATGTGGCGCTGCTGGCGCCGGAGGTGCGCAACGAGGGCGTGGTGAGTGCGCGGCTGGGCACGGTGGCGCTGGCGGGCGGCGACGTGGTGACGCTGAACTTCGACGGCGCGCGCCTGCTGGGCGTGAAGGTCGAGCCGTCCACGCTGGGCACGCTGATCGAGAACCGGCAGGTGCTGGTGGCCGAGGGCGGCCAGGTCATCCTGGCTGCGGGCGCGGCGCGCCAGCTGATGCAGCAGGCCGTGGCCGGCAGCAGCGGCGCCAGCCAGCTGCTGGAGCAGGACGGCGTGCTGCGCCTGGTGGCCAACACGGGCAGCATCTCGGCGCAGGGCGGCCAGGTGACGGTCAGTGCCGGCAACGTGGAGCTGGCCGGCGAGATCGCGGCGCGTGACGGCGGCCGCATCCAGCTGCAGGCCGACTACGTGGGCCAGTCCGGCCGGCTGGACGTGTCGTCGGCGCAGGGCGCGGGCGGCACGGTGCAGGTGCAGGCCGAGACCGTGGTGCAGACGGCGCAGGCGGTCGTGGCGGCCGACGGGGGCACGCGCGGCGGCCGCATCGCGCTGACGGGCAGCACGGGCGCCCAGGCCGGCTCGGTGCTGTACAGCTCGGCGCGGATGAGCGCGCTGGGCGGCAGCGGCCGGGGCGGCGACATCGACCTCAGCGCCGCCAGCCTGCAGCTGCGCGCAGCCACGCTGGATGCCAGCGGCGCCGATGGCGGGCGGCTGCGCATCGGCGGCGGCTTCCATGGCGCCGATGCCGACCTGGGCAACGCGACGACGGTGGGCATCAATGCGTCGACGGTGCTGCGCGCCGATGCCGCCGGCGCGCGCGGCGACGGCGGCCAGGTGGTCGTCTGGTCTGACGTGAAGACGCTGTTCGCCGCCGGCCTCAGCGCCCGCGGCGGCTCGCAGGCTGGCGCCGGCGGGCAGGCCGAGGTGTCGGGCAAGCAGGATCTCGTCTTCCAGGGCCTGGCCGACCTCTCCAGCCGCGACGGCCGGCCGGGCCAGCTGCTGCTGGACCCGCGCAACATCCTCGTGGACAACGCGTCGGCCGCGCTGGCCACGCTGGCGATGAGCGACCCCACGCCCGGTAGCAACAACGGCTTCGGCAGCACCGTCAGCGTGCTGGGCAACGGCAATGTCGCCGTCACCGCGCCGCGTGCCAACACGGGCGGCACCCTGTCCACGGGCGCCGCCTACCTGTTCAACAGCCAGACCGGTGCGCTGCTGGCCAACCTGCGCGGCACCAACGTGGGCGACAAGGTCGGCAGCGGCGGCATCAAGGTGCTGGGCAACGGCAACTACCTGGTGCTCAGCCCCGACTACGGCACGACGACGGCCGACAAGACCATCACGTCCTACGACTCGCAGGACAGCAACGGCAGCGGCGCCGCGCCCGCCGCCAGCCGCGCCTATGCGCTGCTGGACAACGTGGCGGCATCGGCCGGCGCCATCACCTGGCAGAGCCTCAGCGGCAGCGGCTCGCACAGTGTCAACAGCGGCAACAGCCTGGTGGGCAGCACGTCCAACTCCGACAGCATGACCCGCTACGGCTACAACAGCCTGGCGGTGTCCAACCAGGGCGCGGTCACCGTTACGGCCAGCGACCGCGTCGGCGACGTGGACATGCTGGATGCGAACGGCAGCTACATCGTGCGGCCGGGCACCAGCATCACCGAGCTGACCGACGGCAACCTGGCGATCGGCGTGTCGACCTGGTTCAACGGCCGCGGCGCCGTGGCCTGGATGAACGCCAGCAATGGCCAGCTCGCCACCGGTGCCGCCGGCGGCGTGATCTCGGCCAGCACGGCCCTCGTCGGCGCAACGCCCAACCGCACGCTGGCGCTGCTGGAAACCGCGCCCAGCGACGTCAACCGGGCGGTGTTCGTGCTGGGCCAGCGCACGCCCGGCAACCCGCTCTACACGCCGGTGGACCTGGACCGCTTCGGCGCCACGCTGTACGGGCAGTACAGCGACGGCGGCACGAACCGGCGCACCACGCCGCCGGGCGGTGCGGGCGACCTGGTGGGCCAGCTCGTCACGGCGCTGCCGGGCGGCGCCTACGTCATCAATTCCCCGCTGTGGAGCAACGGCGGCGCGGCCTATGCCGGCGCCGTCACCTGGGGCGCGGCGGGCGGCGCGGTGGGCACCGTCGGCGCCGGCAACAGCCTGGTGGGCAGCAGTGCCTTCGACTTCGTCGGCAGCGGCGGCATCACGCGCGTGGGCAGCGGCGGCCAGCACTATGTCGTCAACAGCCCCTCCTGGAGCGGCAACGGCAACGCCGATGCGGGCCGCTTCCTGGAGAACAACCCCAATGGCGCCGTGACCTGGGTGGATGGCAGCAACGGCCAGGTTTTCGGCGCGGGCGCGGCGGGCGCCGCGGTGGGCGTGACGAACAGCCTGATCGGCGGCGACGGCGACGGCGTCGGCTTCTACTCGCTGAGCAGCGGCACGCTCTACAGCAGCTACGACTACAACTCCGGCAACAACACGTCCAACACGGTCACCGTCACTCGCAAGCTGGGGGCCACCACGGGCGGCGTGCGGTGGCTGGGCAGCGGCAACTACCTCGTCGACGCGACCTCCTGGAGCAACGGCCGCGGCGCGGTCGCGTTCGGCGATGGCTCGACGGGCCTGGCCGGCGCGGTGTCCTCGTCCAACAGCCTGGTGGGCTCGACGGTCAACGACCAGGTCGGCAAGACCATCGTCGAGCTGGCCGGCGGCAACTACGCGGTCGTCTCACCCACCTGGGACAACGGCGGCAGTACCGACGCCGGCGCCGTGACCTGGGGCAGCGGCACCACCGGCCGCACGGGTGTCGTCAGCAGCAGCAACAGCCTGGTGGGCTCCGACGCCTACGAGAGCGTCGGCTCCGGCGGCGTGCTGCCGGTGGGCGCGCTGGGCGCCTACGGGCAGCGCACGAACTACATCGTGCTGAGCCCGCAGTGGGGCAACCGCAGCGGCAACCAGCAGACCACCGTGGCCTACGGCGCCGTGACGTGGGTGGACGGCAGCAACGGCCAGCCGTTCGCCGCCGGCGCCACCGGGGCGGTGCTGTCGTCGTCCAACAGCCTGGTGGGCAACCAGGCGGGTGACTACGTCGGCAGCGTGCATTACGCCGACTACCGCAGCAACACCTCCAACTCCAGCGCCAACGGCACGTACTACACGTTGCTCGGCAGCTGGGATGCCCAGCTCGTCGCCGCGGTCAGCGTGCTGTCCGACGGCAACTACGTGGTGCGCAGCCCCAGCTGGGACAGCGGCAAGGGCGCCGCCACGCTGGGCACCGGCGGTGTCGGCCTGGCCGGCACCATCAGTGCCAGCAACAGCCTGGTGGGTGCCACGTCGGACGTCACCAGCGTCTCCACCACCAACCAGACCCGCGGCGGCGTCAGCTGGACCGACGTCACCACCTACCTCACCACGACGGGCGACCACGTCGGCCTGCTGGGCGGTGCGCTGAACGGCGGCAGCTACCTCGTCGTGAGCCCGTTCTGGGGCTCGGGCAAGGGCGCCATCACCTGGCTGGGAAGCGGCAACACCACCGGCACGGTGAGCAGCAGCAACAGCCTGGTCGGCAACACCGCCGACACCTTCAACAACGCCAACCACACGGCCATCACCGCCGTGGGCGACCGCCTGGGCACGCTGGCCACCACGGCCTGGGCGACGCCCACGGTCTCTTCCGGCACCGTGAGCGGCAACGCGGCCAGCACCACCACGCTGCGCCCGGTCGGCCCCTACGTCGGCACGGCCACCACCGCCACCTTCGGCAGCAACTACTCGGTGCCCCAGCCGCAGCCGCTGTCCTCGCTGATCGACGTCTACGGCATTGCCGCCGGCTTCGTGCTCAACGTCACGCCGATCTACCAGCAGCTGTCCAACGGCAACGTGCTGGTGGCCAGCCCGAACTGGAACAACACCGGCGCGGCCCAGGCCGGCGCGGTGACGTGGATGAACGGCAGCAACGGCCAGCTGGTGGGCGGTGCCAGCGGCGGCGTGCTGTCGGCCAGCAACAGCCTGGTGGGCAGCCACGCCGGCGACTACATCGGCTTCCGCCTGCCCATCGACGGCGTGACCGAGCTGACCAACGGCAACTTCGTGCTGTCCAACTCGCAGTGGTGGAGCGAGCGCGGTGCCGTCACCTGGGGCAGCGGCACGGCCGGCGTGACCGGCACCATCTCGGCCAGCAACAGCCTGGTCGGCACGACGCCGTCCACCAGCGTGCAGGAACCGACAGCCAACCAGAAGCTGCTCGGCATGACCGACGCATCCGACTACATCAGCCGCTACATCGACGGCAAGGGCTTCAACACCGACTGGCCCGACCGCGTGACGACGAAGGACGGCGACCGCGTCGGCTGGGGCGGCGTGAAGGCGCTGGGCGATGGCAATGCCGCCGTCGCCTCGCCGTTCTGGGGCTCCACCGCCGCGTGGGACCAGTTCAGCGCCCCGTCCGCCAAGGGCGCGGCCAGCTGGATCAACGGCAGCAACGGCCAGCTCCAGGACGGCAGCGCCGGCGGTGCCGTCAGCGCGGTCAACTCGCTGGTGGGCGCCGTCGCGGGCGACGCCGTCAGCTACGCCGCCTTCATCGACCCCAACTCCGCGCAGCACGTCGCCTACGGCGGCATCACGACGCTGGGTGCCGGCAATTACGCGGTGGCCAGCCCGTGGTGGTCCAACGGCGCGGCGACCGGGGCCGGCGCCGTCACGTTCGGGCCGGCGGGCGGCGTTGCCGGTGTCGTGTCGGCCAGCAACAGCCTGGTCGGCTCGACCACCGGCGACCACCTCGGCATGACGACCTCGCTGTACGACGGCTACCTCGGCGCCAGCTCGGTGATCAGCGGCGTCGTGGCGGTCACGGCCAACGGCCAGACGAACTACGTCGTGCGCGCCAGCCAATGGACCAACACCGCCGACCGCAGCGGCGGCGGTGCCGGCGCCGGGGCCATCACCTGGGTCAACGGCACGACGGGCCGGGCCTACGGCGAGTCCGCCGCCGGCGCCACCGTCAGCGCCAGCAACAGCCTCGTGGGCAACGCCGCGGGCGACGGCGTCGGCGCCCACTTCGTGACGCTGGCCCGCAACGGCCTCGCCACCGGCGACCTGCTGTTCCTCAGCGCGGCCGACTACTGCGGCATCGATGGCTACGGCGCCGTCACGCTGCTGTCGGGCGCCCAGGGCGCGGCCGGCCAGGTCGGGTGGCGCAACAGCCTCCTGGGCCTGGCGCAGAGCAGCCTGGGCCAGAACACCTCCACGGTGGGCACCGGCACGCTGACGAGCGACATCCAGGTCGCCATGCTGCCCACCGCCGTCACCGGCGCCGAGCGCGTGGCGTACCGGCCGCTGATCTGGGCGGCGCCCAACACCACATCCGGCAACAACAGCAGCCAGCTGTACGCCGCCACGCTGGTGGACGAGAGCGCCTCCGGCGGCAGCATCGTCACGCCCGTCCACAACGCCGGTGGCGCCAACTGGAACGGCAACCGCTTCGTGCCGGATGGCAGCGGCTACACGGCCAGTGGCGGCAGCACGTCCAGCGGGTTGCTGGGCTTCTCGGCCAACCCGTCGACGGACATCGTCATCACGCCGTCCGCCATCACCGGCATGCTCAACGCCGGCACCAGCGTCACGCTGCAGGCCAACAACGACATCCGCGTCGCCCGCGCCATCACCAGCTCGGCCAGCGGCGCCGGCGGCAGCCTCACGCTGGAGGCCGGCCGCAGCGTCTACATCGACGCCAACATCACCACCGACAACGGCAACTTGAGCCTCATCGCCAACCAGGGCGCAGCCCAGGGCGTGGTGGACGCGAACTGCAGCAGCTGCGTGTCCGAGATCGTCCAGCGCGCCGGCACCACGCTGGATGCCGGCACCGGCCAGGTCGCCATCACGCTGAAGAAGTCCACCGACAAGACCAGCAACGCCGCCGGCGACATCGTGCTGGCCGACCTGCGCGGCGCCGGCATCACCGTGGCCAACGCCGGCCTCAACGCGAGCAGCCAGGGCCGCGGCGTGCGCTTCCAGAGCGGTGCCGTCATCGGCGGCAGCGGCACGAATTCGCTGGTCTTCCAGGTCGGCGGCTACACGGCCCAGGGCGGCGGCCTGCTGCTGGCAAACGACACCCAGCTCGTCGGCGCCAACGGCGGCACGCTGCAGGTGGCCGCAGCCGACCCGACGCTGACCGCCGCGCTCGGCGCCACCAACAACGGCTTCGGAATCCTCGCCAGCGAGATCGGCGCCGTCATCCAGCAGTCCACCGGTTTCACCGACCTGAAGTTCGGCCGCACCGACCAAAGTGGTGCCACCAGCATCAGCACGCTGAACTTCACGCAGGCCAGCATGAAGCGCGGCGCCGCCACGCTGGATGCCGACGTCGGCCTGCTGGGCGGCGCGGGTGGCGTGACGGTGGGCGGCACGATCTCCTCCGGCGAGGCCACCGGCCGGCGCCTGGCCGTGCAGTCCAACGGCGGCACGCTGGCGCTGGGCAACAACACGCTCACGGCCAGCACCGGCGTGCTGGAGCTGGGCACGGGCACGTCGGGCACCATCACGCAGGGCGTCTCTGGCACCGTCAGCGCCAGCCAGCTCATCCTGAGCGGCACGGGCACGGCCACATTGACCGGCAGCGGCAACGCCGTCGGCACCGTCGCCGGCCAGCTGGGCTCCGGCACGCTGAAGAACGCGGCCAGCACCCTCACCGTGGGCAGCGTGGACGGCGTCGACGGCCTGGCCTTCACCAGCGGCGGCACGCTGCAGGCCGCGGGCGCCAGCAGCGATGTGGTGCTCGACAAGACGCTCAGCACCGGCTCGGGCGACCTCGTCGTGGCCGCCGGGCGCAACTTCGTCAACAACCTCGCCACCGACACCGGGCTGAGCGTGGGCTCGGGCCGCTACCTGGTCTATTCCAGCAGCCCCACCGGCACGACGGAGGGCATGAGCAGCTACAGCAAGCACTACAACCAGACCTACACGTCCGGCGCGACGCCGGGTTACGCCGGCAGCGGCAGCTGGTTCCTCTACACCACGGCGCCGACGCTGACCGTGTCGGTCGGCGCCGGCTCGTCCATCACCTACGGCGACTCCGGCGCCGCGCCCGGCGTCAGCATCGTCGGCTTCATCGACGGCGACACCCAGGGCTCGGCCACCACCGGCTCGCTCAACTTCACCAGCAGCGGCTACGTGCCGTCCAGCGCGGGCTACCAGCCGGCCGGCACCTACACGGTCAACCTGACGGGCCAGGGCACGTTCGCGTCGTCGCTGGGCTACCAGATCACCGTCAACACCGGCAGCAGCAACTTCACCATCAATCCCAAGGCCATCAACGTGGCCGGCCTGACGGCTGCCAACAAGGTCTATGACGGCACCACCACCGCCCAGGTCAGCGGCGTGGCGTCCATCAGCGGCGGCGGCGCCGCCAGCAACGACGGCAAGGCGCTGAACGGTGACGACGTGTACGTCATCGGCTCGGCCTCCGGCGCGTTTGCCGACCGCCATGCCGGCACGGGCAAGTCCGTCACGCTGGGCGGCCTGACGTTCGGCGGTGGGGACGCCGCCAACTACACCATCAGCACCGGCTCCGTGCAGGCCGACATCACGCCCAAGGCGCTGACCACCAGCGGCCTGAGCGTCGCGGCCAGCCGCGCCTACAACGGCGGCGTCGCGGCCACACCCATCGGCACGGCAGCGCTGCTGGCGGCTGAGACGGCCGGCAGCGGCAGCACGGCCGACGGCAAGCCCTATTCGCTGGACACCGTGTCGATCAGCGGCACCGCCACCGCCACTTACGACAGCAGCCAGGTGGCGCTGGCCTCGCAGGTGCAGTTCGGCGGCCTCACGCTCAGCGGCGCCAACGCCGGCAACTACACGCTGACGCTGGGCACGCAGGCCGCGACGATCACGCCCAAGGCGCTGACCGTCACGGGCACCGCGGTGGCCAACAAGGTCTACGACGGCCTGACCACCGCGTCGCTCAGCGGCGGCAGCCTGGTGGGCGTCGTCGGTGGTGACACCGTCACGCTGACGCAGCTGGGCAGCTTCGCCGACAAGAGCGCGGGCACGGTCAAGGCCGTCACGGCCGCCGACACGCTGGGCGGCACGGACGCCGGCAACTATTCGCTGACGCAGCCCACCGGCCTCACCGCGGACATCACACCCAAGGCGCTGACCGTCACCGGCACCACCGTCGCCAACAAGGTCTACGACGGCTTGACCAGCGCGTCGCTCAGCGGCGGCAGCCTGGTGGGCGTCGTCGGTGGCGACACCGTCACGCTGACGCAGCTGGGCAGCTTCGCCGACAAGGACGTCGGCACGGCCAAGGCCGTCACGGCGGCCGACACGCTCGGCGGCAACGACGCCGGCAACTACTCGCTGACGCAGCCCACGGGCCTCGCCGCCGACATCACGCCCAAGGCGCTGACCGTCGCCGGCACCACCGTCGCCAACAAGGTTTACGACGGCCTGGCCGTCGCGTCGCTCAGCGGCGGCAGCCTGGTGGGCGTCGTCGGCGGCGACACCGTCACGCTGGCGCAGCTGGGCAGCTTTGCGGACCGCAACGCCGGCACGGCCAAGGCCGTCACGGCGGCCGACACGCTGGGCGGCAGCGGCGCCGGCAACTACACGCTGACCCAGCCCACCGGCCTCGCGGCCGACATCACGCCCAAGGCGCTGACCGTCACAGGCACCGCGGTGGCCAACAAGGTCTACGACGGCCTGCAGCTGGCCTCGCTGAGTGGCGGCAGCCTCGTCGGCCTCGTGGGCGGCGACACCGTCACGCTGGCCCAGGCCGGCAGCTTCGTCGACAAGAACGTGGGGACTGCCAAGGCCGTCACCGCCGCCGACACGCTGGGCGGTAGCGATGCCGGCAACTACTCGCTGACGCAGCCCACCGGCCTCACGGCCGACATCACGGCCAAGGCACTGACCGTCACCGGCACCACCGTCGCCAACAAGGTCTACGACGGCCTGGCCGCCGCGTCGCTCAGCGGCGGCAGCCTGGTGGGCGTCGTCGGCGGCGACACCGTCACGCTGACGCAGCTGGGCAGCTTCGCCGACAAGAACGTCGGCACGGCCAAGGTCGTCACGGCGGCCGACACGCTGGGCGGCGCGGATGCCGGCAACTACGCGCTGACCCAGCCCATCGGCATCACCGCCGACATCACGCCCAAGGCGCTGAGCGTCACCGGCACCGCGGTGGCCAACAAGGTCTACGACGGCCTCACCGCGGTCTCGCTCAGCGGTGGCAGCCTGGTGGGCGTCGTCGGTGGCGACACCGTCACGCTGACGCAGCTGGGCAGCTTTGCCGACAAGCGCGCGGGCACGGCCAAGGCCGTCACGGCCGCCGACACGCTGGGCGGTATCGACGCCGGCAACTACTCGTTGACGCAGCCGACCGGGCTGACGGCCGACATCACGCCCAAGGCGCTGAGCGTCACCGGGACCACGGTGGCCAGCAAGGTCTACGACGGCCTGACCGCCGCCGCGCTCAGTGGCGGCAGCCTGGTGGGCGTTGTCGGCGGCGACACCGTCACGCTGACGCAGCTGGGCAGCTTCGCCGACAAGAGCGTCGGCGCGGCCAAGGCCGTCACGGCGGTCGACACGCTGGGCGGCACGGATGCCGGTAACTACAGCCTCGTGCAGCCCACGGGCCTGAGCACCGACATCACGCCCAAGGCGCTGACCGTCACCGGCACGACGGTGGCCGACAAGGTCTACGACGGCACGCTGGCCGCTCCGCTGGTGGGTGGCAGCCTGGTCGGCCTGGTCATGGGCGATACCGTGACGCTGACCGAGCTGGGCAGCTTTGCCAGCAAGAACGTCGGCAGCGCCAAGGCCGTCACGGCCGCCAGCACGCTGGGCGGCATGGACGCCGGCAACTACGCGCTGGTGCAGCCCGGCGGGCTGAGCGGCAACGTGACGCCCAAGTCGGTCACGGTGACGGGCACGCGCGTGGCCGACAAGACCTACGACGGCAGCGCCGCCGCCACACTGCTGGGCGGCAGCCTGGTGGGCCTGGTCGGTGGCGACGCGGTCACGCTGGTCGAGGCCGGCCAGTTCAGCGACCGCAACGCCGGCACGGCCAAGGCCGTCACCGCCACCAACTCGCTGAGCGGCAACGACGCGGGCAACTACGCCATCGTGCAGCCCACGGGCCTGTTTGCCAGCGTCGGTTCGCGCACCGTCACCGTTGCCGGCACCGTGGTGGGCGACAAGGTCTACGACGGCACGACGACGGCCCAGCTCAGCGGCGGCAGCCTGGTGGGCATCGTCGGCGACGACGACGTGGCGCTGGCCCAGACCGGCCAGTTCGTCGACAAGAACGTCGGCACCGGCAAGGTCGTCACCGCCAGCGGCACGCTGACCGGGGCGGCCGCCGGCAACTACGCCGTCAGCCAGCCCACCGACCTGCGCGCGTCCATCACACCGCGCCCGCTGACCGTCATCGCCGACGACCAGCGCAAGACCTACGGCGACGCCGAGCCCGCGCTGACCTACCGGCTCGGCGGCCAGGGCCTGGCCACCGGCGACACCACCGCCGGCAGCCTGGCCGGGCAGCTCGCCACGGCCAGCGGCGCCGAGGCGAGCGCCGGCAGCCACGCGATCACGCTGGGCACGCTGAGCGTGGACGCCAACTACCGCATCACCAGCTTCGTGCCCGCCACGCTGACCGTGGACAAGGCGCCGCTGACGCTGACGCTCGGCTCGCCCACCAAGGTCTACGGCGCCGCCGACCCCACGCCCGGCTGGAGCGTCGACACCACGCAGCTGCGCTACGGCGACACCGCCGCCGCCGTCGTGCAGCTGGGCAGCGCCTCCCTGCCCACCGGCGCCCAGGCAACGGCCGGCACCCACGCCGTCACCGGCCAGGCCAGTGCGGCCAACTACGAGGTCAGCGTGCGCAACGGCGTGCTGACCGTGACGCCGGCGCCGCTGACCGTGCGCGCCGACGACCAGGCCAAGACCGCTGGCGAGCAGGACCCGGTGCTGACCTGGTCGCTGGACACCACCCAGCTGCGCTACCAGGACAGCGCCGACGTGGTGCAGAACGTGACGCTGACCGCGCCCACCGGCGCCGGCACGCCGCCCGGCAGCTACGCCATCCAGGTGACGGGCGCGACGGCGCAGAACTACACGCTGACGCTGGTGGACGGGGTGCTGACCGTGAAGCCATCGCCCGCGGTCAAGTCCGAGAACCTGCAGGCCCAGGTCACCGAGCCGCCGCGCACGACGCTGGTCTACACCTCGGTCACGCAGCCCATCGCCACGGCGCCGCTGCCGCCGGCCGGCAGCAGCGGCATGGGACCGGCCGGCTCGGTGACGGTGCTGGGCGGTGGCGTCGCCGGCGATGCGCTGGCCCCGGCCCTGGCCCCGGCCTTGGCGCCCGTACCCGTGCAGTCGCCGGATGGCGTGACCACGGCCCCGCGCCTGACCGTGGTGCTGCCGCTCCTGCAGGTGCAGGGCAGCGAGATGAGGCAGGGGCTCGTGACGTCCCGCCTGTTCAGCCTGCCTGCCGGCGCCCAGGTCACCTACACGGCGCGGCTCGCCAACGGCAGCCCGCTGCCGGGCTGGCTGCGTTTCGACAACCAGACCGGCCGGCTGGAGGGCACGGCGCCGGCGGGCGTCGGCGACGTGGAGGTGCAGATCACCGTGCGGACGTCCGACGGCCAGAGTGCCACGGCCAGGCTGCGCGTCAACAACCCGCGCGCACGCCCCTGACGGCGGCCCGGCCTGGCGGCTTCAGCGGTCGGCCGGGCCGTCGTGCGGCGTCCGGCGTGGGGGTCAGCCCAGCGCCGCGGCCAGCAGCGCCTGCAGCAGGTGGCGGTGGTTGCAGGCAGTCTCGCCGTCCATCGTGTCGGCCAGCTGGCGCAGCGGGTGCGCGGCGTCGGCAATGCCGTCGAAAACCGGCACGCCGGCGTGCCGGCCCAACTCGCCCAGTTCGGCCTGCGGCAGGCCCTGGCACTCGATGGCGTCATAGAGCTGGCCCAGCAGCGAGGCCAGGTTGCGCGCGTGCCGGTCGCCCAGGCCGCTGGCGCGCACGCGGGCCACCTGGCCGCCCAGCTCCGTCGCCGCACGCACGAAGGCGGTCGCTGAGGGGCCGTCGAGGTCGTCGCTGAGCAATGCCAGCCGCTTGCCGCGCAGCAGTTGGGGCAGGCCGGCGTCGCTGGCGGCGGCGCGCTTGAGGCGCTCGGCGTCGGCGATCAGCGCAAGGCCGTTGTCGGCAGACCAGGGTGAGGCGTGGGGCAGCATGGCGGCCGCAGGCTAAGGCGTCGCCGCCGCGGCGGGTCTGACGAAGATCAAGCCGGGCGCTGCGTTTACACGCCGTTTACCGAGTGTTGCCGAGCGGTGCTGATCGTTGTCGGGCGGTTGTCGGCCGCTTTTTAAGCTCCTGTCCATCGAATCTGCTTCCCCAGGAGCCCCCGCCATGATGACCGCCACCTCCACCGCCAGCACCCGCGCCCCGTCTGCCGCCCAGGCTGCGGGCCGGCACGACGTGGCCGAGCGCATCGCCGGCACGCTGCAGCTGCTGCAGGACCATGTCGCCATCACGCGCCGCGTCGTGCGGGCCGGCGACAGCGTCTACGAGGCCGGCGAGCGCTTCGGCATGCTGCACGTCATCAATTCGGGCTTCTTCAAGACCATCAACCTCGCCGCCGACGGCCGCGAGCAGGTCGTGGGCTTGCACTTCAAGGGCGACTGGCTGGGCTTCGACGGCATCGCCGCCGGCCAGCATGGCTGCGACGCGGTGGCGCTGGACACGGGCGAGGTCTGGAGCATCCGCTACGACGCTCTGCTGGCCGCCTGCGCCAGCCACCCGCAACTGCTGGGCATGCTGCACCAGGCGATGAGCCGCGAGATCACGCGTGACCGCGACTCGCTGCTGAGCCTGTGCACGCTGTCCGCCGACGCCCGCGTGGCCGAGTTCCTGCGCTACTGGGCCGACGCGATGGCCCAGCGCGGGCTGCGCTGCGACCAGATCACGCTGCGCATGACGCGCGCCGAGATCGGCAACTACCTGGGCATGACGCTGGAGACCGTCAGCCGCGCGATGTCGCGCCTGTCGCGCGAGCAGCTGATCGCCTTCCCCGAGCGCGGCCGCCGCGACGTGCAGATCCCCGACGTGCAGGCGCTGGGCGCCTACGTGCAGCGCAGCCTGGCGCCGGCCAGCACGACGCTGCAGTAAGCCGCGCAGCACCTTGGCCCTTCGGGCCGAGCGCCGGGCCGCCCCAAGCCGGCCCGTTCAGGCGACGTGCTGGCGGCTCGATGCCGCGAGCGTCGCCGTCCCCTCGGGGGACCGACTGGGCTGGCCCGCGTTCAGCGCGGCAAGCCCGGGCGAGGGGCTTTCAACACCCTCGCGATCGCCCGTGCCAGGTCCTCGCGGCTGAAGGGCTTGCGCAGCAGCTCGTGGGCGGCGGCCTCGTCGGCGTCCAGCAGCTCCGATGAGTAGCCCGACATCAGCAGCACCGCCAGCCCGGGGTGCTGCTGCTGCTGCTGCGCGCGCTGCGCCAGCTGCGTGCCACGCAGGCCGGCGCCGAGCGCGATGTCCGACAGCAGCAGGCTGCAGCCCGCGTCGGCCGCCAGTTCGGCCAGCGCCAGCTCGGCGGTCGCCACGGCGCGCACCTCGCAGCCCAGCGTGCGCAGGAAGGTGGTCACGACGGTGCGCACCTCCGGCTCGTCCTCCACCAGCAGCACGCGCAGCCCCGCCGGCACGGCGTCGCCGTCCGCGGCGGTGGCCGCGGCGTCGTCGGCCGCATCGGCATGAACGGGCAGCAGCAGCGACACCGTCGTGCCCTGGCCCGGCGTGCTGTCCAGCAGCGCCGCGCCGCGCGACTGCTTCGCGAAGCCGTACACCGTGCTCAGCCCCAGGCCGGTGCCGCGGCCGGCCTCCTTGGTCGTGAAGAACGGCTCGAAGGCGCGCTCCCGCACCGCCTCGGGCATGCCGGCGCCGGTGTCGGTGATGGCGATCAGCAGGTAGTCGCGCGGCCGGCCGCCGGCCAGTTCGGCGGGCAGCGTGTCGCAGCGGTGCGCCGAGAAGGCCAGCTCGCCGCCGTCGGGCATGGCGTCACGGGCGTTGATGGCGATGTTCAGCAGCGCCGACTCCAGCTGCCCCGGGTCCGCCAGGCAGGGCGGGCAGCCGTGCTCCACGTCGACGCGGATGCGGATGCGCTGGTCCAGCGTGCGGCGCAGCATGTCGGCCAGCGACTCCAGCAGCGCGGCCAGGTCCACGTGCGTGGGCTGCAGCACCTGGCGGCGCGAGAAGGCCAGCAGCTTGGCGGTCAGCTCGGCGCCGCGCTTGGAGGCGCGGGTCGCCGCGCCCACCAGCTGCGGCGCGATGGCGTCGCCGGCCACGGCGGGCAGGTCTTCCAGCACCTGCAGATTGCCCTGGATGATGGTCAGCAGGTTGTTGAAGTCGTGCGCGATGCCGCCGGTCAGCTGGCCCACGCTCTCCAGCCGCTGCGCGTGGTTCAGCGCCTCCTCGGTCTGCGTGCGCTGCAGGCTGGTGGCCAGCAGGTGGGCCAGCGACTGCAGGAAGCGCTCCTCGTCGTCGCCGAAGCGCTCGCCCGCGCGCGGGCGCACCGTCAGCGTGCCGACGCTCTGGCCGCGGTCGGTCAGCGGCACGGCCAGCGTGCCGTCCGGGCTGGGGCGCGCATCGCCGGCCGGCATGCGGCTGCCGAGGTGGCCGGCGGGCAGGTTGCCGGCGCAGCCGGCCACGCGCAGGCTCTGGCGGTCGGGCTCCAGCAGCAGCACGGCGGAAGCATCCGCCTGCAGCGCCTGCACGGCCACCTGCGGCACGCGCTGCAGCAGCTGCTGCGGGTCGCGCGTGTCCACCGCCATGCCGCCCACCTGCGCCAGGTGCTCGGCGTAGTGGGCGCGCTTGAGCGCCTGCTTCACGCGCGGATAGGCGCCGATGTCGCGGATGGCCGCCACCACGTAGGGCAGGCCCTGCGCGTGCAGCGGGCTCAGCGCGATCTCGACCATGACCTCCGAGCCGTCCTTGCGCCGCGCCACCAGCTCCATCTGCGTGCCCATTGGCCGCGGCCGGGGATGGTAGGCGTAGCCCTCGCGGTAGGCGGCGTGGCGGGGGCGGATGGCGTCGGGCACCAGCGCGTCCACCGGCAGGCCGGCCAGCTCCTCGGGCGCATAGCCCAGCAGCGTCGTCGCGGCCGGGTTGGCCAGCACGATGCTGCCGCGCGCATCCACCAGCAGCAGCGCATCCGCCGACGCGGCGAACAGGGCCTGGTGCAGGGCGGTGGCGTCCATGGCTAGTGCTGGCTGACGGCGGGCACGAACAGGTAGCCGGCGCCGCGCACCGACTTGATGAGCTGGGGCTCGTCGGCGTTGTCGCCCAGCTTGCGGCGCAGCCGGCCGATGAGCACGTCGATGGTGCGGTCGAACGGCGCCGCCTCGCGGCCGCGCGTCTGCTCCAGCAGGAAGTCGCGCGACAGCACGCGGCCGCCGTGGCGGGCCAGCACCTGCAGCAGCTCGAACTCGCCGGTGGTCAGCACCACCTCCGCGCCGCCGGCGTCGACGAGGCGGCGCGCCGCGGTGTCCAGCGTCCAGCCGGCGAACTGCAGCTGCGGGCGCTGCACCGGCGCGGGTGCGGCCGCGGGCGGCGCCGGCTCGGCCGGCACGAGGCGGCGCAGCACGGCCTTCACGCGGGCCAGCAGCTCGCGCAGGTCGAAGGGCTTGGTCACGTAGTCGTCGGCGCCGATCTCCAGGCCCACCACCTTGTCGATGGCGTCGCCGCGGCCGGTCACGATGACCAGGCCGCAGCGCCAGTGCTCGCGCAGCTGGCGAGCGATGACGAAGCCGTCCTCGCCGGGCAGGCCCAGGTCCAGCAGCACCAGCGCGGCGGGGTCGCGCGCCATCAGCGCCAGCAGGTCGCGGCCGCTGTGCACCTGGCTGACGCGAAAACCCTGTGCCTGCAGATAGGTGGCCAGCAACTGGGTGATGTCGACTTCGTCGTCGAGGACGGCAACGTGGGGCAGGGTCATGGGTTCGGGCGTGCGCTGCTGGCGCAACGATGGCGGCGACTTTAACGCCCGCCGCTGCCGTGAAATCGAACCGCGATCCGCGCGCCTGACGCGAGAAACGAGCGGCGCGACTTGATGCAGGTCAGATCCCTGCCGGATGGCGGTGCCCAGAATTCGCGCCCATGACGAAGAGGACGGCCCAGGTGCGAGACCCGGCGAGCAAGACGTTCTGGCAGCCGCCGGTGATCGGCGGCGAGCGGCCGGGCGCGGCGCGGCGCTGGCTGCGCGGCGCAGACCGCAGCGCGCTGACGGCGGCGCTGCTGTACGCGGTGTTCGGCGTGACGTGGGTGCTGTGGTCCGACCGGCTGCTGTTCGACCTGTCCTCCGAGCTGGCCGTGCTGCGCCCGCTGGGGCAGTGGAAGGGGCTGGTGTTCGTGGCGCTGTCGGCGCTGTGGGTGGGCGTGGCCGGGTGGCGGCACCGCAGCCTGCCCGCCACGGTGCAGATGCCCGGCGGGCGGCGGCTGATGGCCGTGCTGAGCCTGGCGGCGGTGGCCATCGTCAGCGTCGGCGTGGCCGGCGCCATCCATGCGTCGCGTGGCGAGCGCCGCGAGGTGTCGCAGACGCTGGCCGCCGTCGTGCAGGCGCGCGGCCTGCTGTGGTCCGCCTGGCTGCAGGAACGGCAGCGCGACGTGGCGGGCTGGCACGCCGACGCCGAGCCGCTGCCGGCGCCCGGCCGGCCCGGCGAGGCCCTGCCGCCCGTGCTGGCCGGCCAGCTGCGCGAGCTGTGCCTGCAGCTGCGCTGCGTGGACGCCCGCGTCGCGGCGCCGGGGCCGGACGTCGCCATCGTCGCCACGGGCAACGAGGGCGCCTATGCCGCACCGCAGCGCGTGCTGGTGGAGGTGGGCGTGCCGGCGGTGCCTGCGGCCGGCGGCGGCGCGGACCGGCTGGTGCTGCGCTTCGACGCGACGCCGACGCTGGCGGCGCTGCTGGGCCCTGGCGAGGGCGATCCGACCGGCCTGCGGCTGCTGCTGTCGCGGCGCCATGGCGATGGCTGGCACTGGCTGGAGGCGACGCCGGACGCCGGGCTGGCGGGCCGCGTCGTCGCGCCGGCGGGCGCCGCGGGCTGGCCGGACCGTGGGGCGCACGCCCGCCCGGCGCCGCTGGCCTTCGACGCGACGCTGGACGCCGGGCGTTCGTTCGTCGGCGCCGCGGTGCCGGCCGGCGGCGGCTGGACGCTGCTGGCCATCACCGACGCCGGCAGCCTGTACCAGCGTGCCTGGGGCGACCTGCTGTGGATCGTCGCCGCGGACCTCGCCGCGCTGCTGCTGCTGGCCTTCGCCGTCTACGGCCTGCAGCAGCACCGCGAGCTGCTGGCCACCCGGCGCGAACGCGCCGAGCAGGAGGAGAAGCTGCGCGCGCTGAACCTGCTGGAGGCCGTCACCAACAGCACGCCGGCGCTGGTCTTCACCAAGGATCTGCAGGGCCGCTTCACCTTCGTGAACCAGGCCACCTGCCGCGCGCTCGGCCAGCCGGCCGAGGCCGTGCTGGGGGCGCGGGCCGATGCCTTCCTGGCGCCCGAGGACTGCGAGCGCATCGCGGCGTTGAACGCCGAGGTCGCCGAGTCCGGCCGCACCCTCGCCAGCGAGGGGCCGCTGACGACGGCGCTGGGGCGGCGCTGGTACCTGCGCACGCTGGGCCCGCTGCGCGACGCGGACGGCAGCGTCAGCGGCATCTTCGGCGTCGTGCACGACATCACCGAGCGCCGCCAGCAGGAGGAGCGCCAGCGCCAGTGGGCCAAGGCCTTCGAGAGCACGCGCGACGGCGTCATCATCTGCGACGCGGCCGGCCGCATCGAGAGCGTCAACCCGGCGTTCACCGAGATCACCGGCTACGCGCCGGCAGATGCCATCGGCCGCACGCCGGCGCTGCTGCACTCGGGCCGGCATGACGCCGAGTTCTACCGCCAGCTCTGGCGCGGCATCACCGAGCAGGGCCACTGGCGCGGCGAGATCTGGAACCGGCGCAAGGACGGCGAGATCTACCCCGAGTGGCTGACGATCAGCGCCGTGCGCGACGACGCCGGCGCCATCACCAACTACGTCGGCGTGTTCACCGACATCACCCGCGTCAAGCGCGACGAGGCCGAGCTGCAGCGCCTGGCCAACTACGACCCGCTGACCGAGCTGCCCAACCGCCGCCTGCTGATCGCGCGGCTGGAGCAGGCGCTGGCACGCACGCAGCGCCACGGCGGGCGCACGGCGCTGCTCTACATCGACCTGGACGGCTTCAAGACCGTCAACGACAGCCTGGGCCATCCGGCCGGCGACGAGCTGCTGGTGGAGATGGCGCGCCGGCTGGGCGGGCGCATCCGCCGCGGCGACACACTGGGCCGGCTGGGCGGCGACGAGTTCCTCGTCATCGCCGAGTCGCTGAACGACCCGCAGGAGGCCGCCGTGCTCGCGCAGGACCTCATCGACGCCGTCGCGCGGGTGGTCACGCTGGCCGGCGGGCACGAGGTCTACGTGACCGCCAGCATCGGCATCAGCCTGTTCCCCGACGACGGCTGCAGCGATGCGACGGCGATGATGCGCGACGCCGATGCGGCGCTGTACCGCGCCAAGGAGCAGGGCCGCAACCGGCTGTGCTTCTTCACGCACGACCTCAACCGCCAGGCGGTGGCCCGGCTGGACATCGAGGTGGCGCTCAGCCACGCGCTGGACCGCGGCGAGCTGCGGCTGCACTATCAGCCCAAGGTGGGCGCCGCCAGCGGCCGCGTCATGGGCGCCGAGGCGCTGCTGCGCTGGCAGCGCGGCGCCGACCTCGTGCCGCCGGGCCTGTTCGTGCCGATTGCCGAGCAGAGCAGCCTGATCCTCGAGATCGGCGCCTGGGTCATCGACCAGGCCTGTGCTCAGCTCGCACGCTGGCGGGCCGACGGGCTGGCCATGCCGCGCATCGCCGTCAACGTGGCCGCCCGCCAGTTCAACGCCGGCGACCTGGACCGCGTGGTGGGCCAGGCCCTGCGCCGCCACGGCGTGCCGGCGGCCTGCCTGGAGCTGGAGGTCACCGAGAGCATGCTGATCGACCGGCCCGGCGAGGGCATCGAGATGCTGCGCCGGCTCAAGGACCTCGGCGTCAAGCTGTCGCTGGACGACTTCGGCACCGGCTACTCCAGCCTCGCCTATCTGCGCCAGTTCCCCATCGACGCGCTGAAGATCGACAAGTCCTTCGTCGACCACATCGGCATCGGCCCGGACGGCAGCGCCATCGTCGACGCGGTGATCTCGCTGGCCCACCGGCTGGGGCTGGCGGTGGTGGCCGAGGGCGTGGAGACGCCGGCCCAGCAGGCCCACCTGCGCGAGCAGGGCTGTGACGAGCTGCAGGGCTACGGCCTGGCCCGGCCCATGCCCGCCGACGCCTTCGAGGCCTGGTGCGCCGGCCGCGAGGTGGCCGCGGCGGCGTGACGGGCCCGGTGGGCTGACCTTTGTCACGGGTATTCGCGGGCCTGGATACTGGCCGCCCCAACAGGAGACACCGCTCATGAAGACCTGGCTCACCGCCGTCACCCTCACGCTCGCCGCCGTCGGCGCCCAGGCCCAGGCGGCCGATCCGCTGAAGGCCGCCGTCGCGGCCGACAACCGCCTCGTCGGCAACGTGGCCCGCGACGCCTGGCGCCACCCCTACGAGACGCTGAGCTTCTTCGGCATCAAGCCTACCGACACCGTCGTCGAGCTGGCGCCGGGCGGCGGCTGGTACACCGAGATCCTTGCGCCCTACCTGCGCGACGCCGGCCAGCTCTACGCGGCCGACGGCGGCAGCGCCCGCTTCAAGGCCAAGATGGAATCCATGGGCGTCTACGCCAAGGTCAAGATCACGGCGTTCGATGCCAACAAGGGCCTGCTGGACATCGCGCCCGCCGGTACCGCCGACGCCGTGCTGACCTTCCGCAACGTGCACAACTGGATGGGCTCCGGCAAGGCGCAGGACGTCTTCAACGCCGCCTTCAAGGCGCTCAAGCCGGGCGGCGTGCTGGGCGTGGAGGAGCACCGCCTGCCGGCCTCGCGTGCTCAGGACGCCAAGGCGCCCAACGGCTATGTGCACGAGGCCACCGTCATCAAGTTTGCCGAGGCCGCCGGCTTCAAGCTGGCCGGCCGCAGCGAGGTCAACGCCAACCCCAAGGACACGGCCGACCACCCCGAAGGCGTCTGGACGCTGCCGCCCACCTACGCGCTGAAGGACAAGGACCGCGCCAAGTACCAGGCCATCGGCGAGAGCGACCGCATGACGCTCAAGTTCGTCAAGCCTTGATGGCTGCGAGGGCCGAGCGCTGGGCCGCTACCGAGCCGGCCCAGGGGCAGACATGAAGCACGCCGTCGTCGGGTTCGGCCGGCTGGCGCGGGCGCTGGTGCCGGCGCTGCAGGCGGCGGGCGAAGACGTCGTCGTCGCGCGCCGCAGCGATGGCGACGCCGCTGTGGCGGCCGCGGTGCGCGCGGCAGACTGGGTCTGGCTGACCGTGCCCGACGACCACATCGCCGCGACCGCTGCCGCGCTGCCCTGGCGCGACGGCCAGCTGGCGCTGCACTGCAGCGGCGCCACGCCGCTGGCAGCGCTGGCGCCCGCGCCGGCCGCCGCCGGCTTCCACCCGCTGAAGCTGCTGGCCGGTGATGCCGGCCTGGCCGGCGCGCACGTGGGCATCGAGGCCGACGACACCCACCGCCCCGCGCTGCTGGCGCTGGCACGGCGGCTGGGCCTGGTGCCGCTGGCGCTGCCGTCGCCGATGTCGGCACCGGCCCGCGCGGCCTATCACGCGGCGGCCAACCTGGCGGCCAGTGGCCTGCTGGCCGTGCTGGCCGAGGCCGGCGCGCTGTGGAAGGCCGCCGGGCTGGCGCCGGATGACACGCTGGCCGCGTTGCTGCCGCTGTCCCGCGGCGCGCTGGACACCGCCCAGGCGCGCGGCCTGGCCGGTGCCATCTCCGGGCCGGTGGCGCGCGGCGACGCCGGCGTGCTGGCCCGCCACCTCGACGCGCTGGCCGGCGCCGGCCTGGCGGACGACCTGCTGCGCGCCGTGGCGCTTCGCCAGCTGGCACTGGCGCAGGCCGCCGGGCGGCTGGATGTGGCGCAGGTCACGGTGTTGCGGGCGCTGCTCTCGCCGAGCTGAATACGTTTGCAGCCGCCGTGACAAAGGCCGCGTTCGGCCGCCACCGGGGGCTGTGCGCGGCGGGGCAGGCCTCCTAAACTGCCCCGATCCGGTCGCTGTTGCCCGGTTCGACCAGGGAGTTCCGCATGTCCGACGCATCCATCCAGACCCTGATCCGCGCCGATGCGGCCCAGATCCTGCACACCGTGGTGGACGAGCTGCCCGACGCGCGCGAGCGCCTGCAGTACGTGCGCAGCATGACCGAGCAGGCAGCCACCAAGGTGCTCAACCTCGTGGAAGCCGCGCAGGAAGACGCCGAGGCCGTGCGCAAGAAGGGCCGCGAGCTGTCCGACGCGCTGAACCGCCTGGCGCTGTCCACCAACATCAGCCAGGACCGCGCCCGCGCGCTGATGAAGCTGTGCGCCGCCTACGCGGCCGACGCCGCCAGC
Source organism: Roseateles sp. GW823-FHT07B05 (assembly GCF_058794515.1). Classification (NCBI taxonomy): domain Bacteria; kingdom Pseudomonadati; phylum Pseudomonadota; class Betaproteobacteria; order Burkholderiales; family Sphaerotilaceae; genus Roseateles; species Roseateles sp. GW823-FHT07B05. The sequence goes on along the minus strand of NZ_JBXAGX010000006.1, from coordinate 39,542 downwards.
TTTGCGGCGCGCGAGAAGTCGCTGCACACCGAGATCATGATGTCGCAGGACTTCCAGGATCTCTCCGGCCAGGTCATCAACAAGGTCAGCAAGATGCTGGAGCGCGCCGAGCCGCCGCTCAAGGACCTGATCTCGTCGCTGCCCGCGCCCACTGCGGCGGCCGAGCCCGAGGAACTGGGCGGCGTGCAGACGCCCGACAAGGCGCTCAAGCAGGACGACGTGGACGACCTGCTGGCCAGCCTCGGGTTCTGACCGTCATCCGCTCCGCACAACCCCGCCTTCGGCGGGGTTTGCTTTTTTGGGGTCAGGTCCAGTTCGCCGGATCGAGTCGGTAGTAGCCGCAGAGCTCCGCATACAGCGCCGGGTGCATCGCGGCCAGCTCGACGGGCCGCTCGAAGAACAGCTCGCTGATGACGGCGAAGAACTCCGCCGGGTCGGTGGCCGCGTAGGCATCGATGAGCCCCGGCTCACCGTTCGCCAAGCGCCAGCGCAGCGCATCGAACTCGTTCTGCATCACCGTCGACCAGCGCCGGTAGGCGTCGGCCGTCGGCAGCGCCGGCGCGCCGTTGGCGCGACCGCCCGCCTGGTCCAGCTGGTGCGCGAACTCGTGGATGACGACGTTGTGGCCGTCGCCCGGCGTGGCCGCGCCGCGCTTGACCTCGTCCCATGCCAGCAGCACCTGGCCCTGGCTCCAGCTTTCGCCGGCCAGCACACGGCGCTGGTCGGACTGCACGCCCCCCTCCGTCACCGGCCGGTCCACGACGAAGGCGCCGGGGTAGACCAGCACCTGGCGCAGCTCCGGGTAGACGCCGCGCGCCGCGCCCAGCAGCGGCAGGCAGGCCAGCGCGGCGATGGTGACGCGCACCTCATCCGTCACGCGCAGGCCGCGGCAGCCCAGGATGGGCTTCTCGGCCAGGAACACCTGCATCAGCCCCTTGAGCTTGAGCTGTTGCCGCGCCGGCAGCCGCGCCACCAGCGGCACATGGCGGCGCAGCAGCCGCCGCCATGCGGCCGGGAAGGGGCGGGCGGCCAGCCGCTCGCGCCGGCGCCGCACCCACAGCGGCCACAGCGCGATGCCCGTGGCGGCAAGCAGGACGACGACGAAGCAGATCAGCAGCGGCATCGCTGGCAACTGGGCCCGCCGGCGCCGTTTGCAAGCCCCCGCGGGCGCGGGCCGTGCCGTCGTCGCTTACGCTGGGGGCATGCCCGACGCCGCCCCGCCCTCCCGCCTGCAGGCCTGGCAGGTGCTGCTGGGCGGCGTCTGCGCTCTGGTGCTGACCATCGGCCTGGCGCGCTTCGCGTTCACGCCGCTGCTGCCGCAGATGCACGCCCAGGCCGGGCTGGGCGTGGCCGACGGCGGGCTGCTGGCGGCCATCAACTACGCCGGCTATATGAGCGGCGCGCTGCTGGCAGCGTGGATCGAGGACCCGGTCTGGCGCCGGCGCCTGTACACCTGGGCGCTGCCGCTGGCCCTCGTCATCACGGCGCTGATGGGCTGGAGCACGCAGTTCGCGGCCTGGGCCGTGTCGCGCTACGTGGGCGGGCTGTGCGGCGCGGCCGGCATGCTGCTGGGCTCGGGCCTGGTGCAGGGCTGGTTGATCCGCGCCGGGCGCCGGCCCGAGCTGGGCCTGTACTTCATCGGCTTGGGGCTGGGCATCGTCGTGTCGGCCGTCGGCGCCATGGGCATGAGCGGCCTGGGTTGGGGCTGGGCCGCGCAGTGGCAGGGCTTCGCGCTGCTGGGGCTGGCCTTCCTGGTGCCGGCGTGGTGGTGGCGCCCGCCCGTGCCGCCGCCGGCGCTCAAGTCGCAGGCCGGCGTGGCGCCGTCGCGGCGCTGGATGGCGCTGATGGTGGCGGCCTATTTCTGTGCCGGCTGGGGCTTCGTCATCAACGCGACCTTCACGGTGGCCATCGTCGAGAAGCAGCCGCTGCTGGCCGGCCAGGGGCCGTGGGCCTGGCTGCTGGTGGGGCTGGCGGCCACGCCGGCGGTGTTCGTGTGGGACCGCATCGCGCGGCGCACCGGCGACGTCGGCGCGCTGCTGATTGCGTTCGGCGTGCAGATCGCCGGCGTGCTGCTGCCGGCGCTGTCGCACAGCCTGGCCGCGGCGCTGCTGGGCGCGCTGCTGTACGGCGCCACCTTCATCGGCATCGTCAGCCTGACGCTGGCGCTGGTGGGGCGGCGCTCGCCTGCCAACCCGGGCAAGGCGATGGCGCGGCTGACGCTGAGCTACGGCGTGGCGCAGGTCAGCGCACCGGCGCTGACCGGCCGCATGGTGGAGGCCAGCGGCAGCTTCGACGCCGCCCTGTGGCTGACCGCCGCGGTGCTGGCGCTCGGCATGCTGGCGCTGGCCGGCGTGCGGCGCGAAGACCGCCGCTGATCAGGAGCCGCGGCCGGGCGCCACGGCGGAGCCCGGGCGGATGTTCTCGCCGATGGACTCGGCCTGGCGCCGGTCGGCCTCGCGCTGCGCGGCGGTGCGGCAGCGGCTGGTCGGCAGGTTGCTGCCGACGCGCGTCTCGCGCTCGCAGGACACCTGGTCTGCCGCGACGGTGTCGTTGGTTTGCGGGGCGGCGGCGCAGCCGGCCAATCCGATCACGAGCAGGGGCAGCAGCAGTTTCATGATGACGGGGCGTAGGTCCGTGGTGGCGCGCAGCATAACGCGGCGGTCAGGTGCTGCCGGGCTTGGTGACGGCCTGGCCGCGGCGAGCCAGGTCCTCGAGGTCTTCCGCGCTGCGCTTGTCGCGCTCGCGCTGCGCGGCCGAGCGGCAGCGCATGGCGGTGAAGCGCGTGCCGGTGATCTCGTCGCGTTCGCAGACGGTGCCCTCGGCCGTGGCCGCAGGGGGCTCTTCCTTGGGCGCCGGGCCGGCGCAGCCCAGCAGCGCGGCCGGCAGCAGGAGCAGCAGCAGTGGTTGTTTCATGACATTCCCTGAAAAACGGAAAGTGCAGCATATCGGGCCTGCATGGCGCGCGTAACCGTGTGTGACGCCCGTCATCCGGCCGCGGCCGGCGGCGGTTAGCAGCTGACGGCCGCGCGTTGCGGCCCGGAGCTGACCCATGAAACGACTGGCCCTGGCCCTTGCCCTGATCTCGTCCGCCGTGCTGCTGTCCGGCTGCATCATCGTGCCGCACCGCCACGGCGGATACCACCATCACTACGACGACCGCGACTATGGCCGCGGCCCGGTCTACGTGGTGCCTGGCCCGCGGCGCTGACCGGCCCGGCCGCGGCGCGTCCGTCGCGGGGCGCCGGTTTGGCGGGATGATGGCGCCCTGATGAGCGCCTCTGACACCGCCTCGGCCCTCCGGCTGTTCGACTCGCTGCCACCGGTGTCGACGGACTTCATGCTCGGCACCTGGCGCGGCGAGGGCTTTCCGACCGGCCATGCGCTGGACGGCGCGCTGGAAGCCTACGGCTGGTGGGGCAAGCGCTTCGACAGCGCGGAGCATGTGCATCCGCTGCTGTTCGCGCGGCGTGGTGGCGGCACGCTGGCGCTGAACCCGCTGTGGATGGCGCCGTCGCTGCGGTGGCTGGACCGCTGGCCGCTGCCCAAGTCCCCCGCCATCGGGCGGGCCCTGCAATGGCTGCTGCCGCTGTTGTCGACCCGGCGCTCAGGCGCACGGCTGCGGCAGCTGGCGCACCGCGGCCAGGTCAGCGCGGCGATGGTCTATGACCGCCTGCCTATCCACGACGTGTTCCGCCGCCTCGACGACGACACGGTGCTGGGGCTGATGGACCAGAAGGGCTCGGCCGCCACGTTCTTCTTCGTGCTGAGGCGTCAGAGCCCGACGGCCACTTCCAGCGCGGCGATCTCCTCGTCGATGTAAGCCGCCAGCCGGCCCAGGTTGGGCAGCGCGTCGGTCGCGATCAGGCCGAAGTACAGCGTGCCGGCATAGCTGAACAGCGTGATGTTCAGCAGGTGGGTGGCCGGCAGCGTGGACACGGGGTGCATCTCGGTCAGTTCGGCGCCCCTCAGGTAGAGCGTCTCCGCCGGGCCGGGCACGTTGGACACCAGCGTGTTGCCCAGCGGCGTGACGACGTCGGCGAGCTTGAGCATGCCGGCGATCTGGCCCAGCAGGCCGGTGAGGATGGTGTACGTCTCCACCGCCTCGGGCGCGACCGAGTCGATCATGGACCGCACGTTGCGCAGCGAGTAGCCGACGTTGCGCAGCCGCACGTAGGCATCGTCGGTGGGCGGGGACAGGTCGACGAGGATGATGCCGATCTTGTTGCCGCCGCTCTTCTCGCCTTCGCGCCTCAGGTTCACCGGCATCTGGATGGTGATGGGCCGGTCCAGCGTGATGCCCTCGTCGGCCAGGTAGCGGTGCATGGCGCCGTCCAGGCAGGTCAGCGCGACGTGGTTCAGCGTGGCGCGCGCGACCTGGCGGATGGCGTCGATGCGGGCCATGGGCACGGCGGCGGTGGCGAACTGGCGGCCCGGCGTCGCGTTGCCGGTGAACGGCGTGTTGCCGCTGGCCATGAAGGGCAGCGAGATGGCGTTCTTGGTCAGCTTCACCGCCTCCAGCGCCAGCATGGCGGTCAGCCGCCCGACGCCGACGGCGCGCTTGCTGTTGGCGGTGAGCTGCTTCCACACGGTGCCGGCGACGGCCTGGTCCAGCCGCTTCTTGCCCTTGAGGCCGCCGCCGCGGCGCGACTGGTCCAGCGTCCAGACGGGTGTGAGGCTGAGGTCGTCGGGCGTCGTGCGCAGCGACTGCACGCCCCAGCGCGTCATCGTGATGCCGTCGGCCACCGCGTGGTGCATCTTGTAATAGACGGCGAACTGGCGGTCCCACAGCCCGGAGATGACGTGCACCTCCCACAGCGGCCGGCTGCGGTCCAGCACCGGCTCGTGCAGGCGGGACGCCAGCGCGTACAGCGCCTCGCGGTCGTTGGCGCCGCGCTTGAGCTGGTGGAAGAACACGTGCTGCGTCAGGTCCACCGACTCGGCTGTGGCCCAACTGGGCATCAACCCGGCGGACAGGAAGTGGATGACCTGGTTGAACGGTGGCTGGACGTCGGTGTGTTCGAGGAAGGCCTCGTACAGCTGCTTCGCGAAGCGCGCCGAGCCCCCCTTGGGGATGCGGTGCAGGTGCAGCCCGGCCACGTGCTTGGGGCTGGCCTCGCTCTCGGCGATGAAGAAGGCGAGGTCGAGCAGGGAGAGGCGTGTCATGGCCCCAGCATAGGCAGCGGGGCCCGGCCTCACACCCGGGGAATCACGCGTCTCCGCTGGCTGCCTGGCGCCGGCCGCTGCGCTTGACCTTCTCCGCGGCCTTCTCGGCCTCGCGCTCGGCGGCCTTGCGTTCCTCGGCCTCGGCGGCCGCGCGGCGCCAGGCGGCCATCTCGTCGGGCGTCTCCAGCGTGATGCGGCCCAGCTGCCCGCCGCGGAAGTCCATCAGCAGCGCCTCGGCGGCCTTGTGCAGCTGCACCGCGCCGCCGCGGATCTTGGCGCCGCGCTTCACGCCGATGGCCTCCAGCACCGCGTCGTCCTCGCCCAGCTCCGCCAGGCCGAAGCGCTGCTGCAGCCGGTCGGCGTAGCGGCGCTTGAGCGTGGCGATGAGCTCCAGCGCCACCTCGGCCTCGTCGAACGCGTTGCGGCCGATGGCGCCGCTGGCGGCCAGGTGGTAGCCGCTTTGCTCGATGGAGATCCTGGGCCACAGCATGCCGGGCGTGTCGAACAGATAGAAGCCGTTCTCCAGCACGATCTTCTGCTCGATCTTGGTGATGCCGGGCTCGTCGCCCGTCTTGGCGGCCTTCTTGCCCACCAGCGTGTTGATCAGCGTGCTCTTGCCGACGTTGGGGATGCCGCAGATCAGCACGCGCAGCGGCTTGTGCATGTCGCCGCGCCCGGGCGCCAGCTCGCGGCAGGCCTTGACGAGGGCGCGCGCCGGCGCCTTCTCCCCCGCATCCAGTGGGATTGCGCGGGTGTGGGGTTGTGCGTTGTAGTACGCCAGCCAGGCTTCGGTCTGTGCCGGGTCGGCCAGGTCCTGCTTGTTCAGCACCTTCAGCGACGGCCGGCCGGTCGTCAGCGAGGCGAGCAGCGGGTTGCTGCTGGAGCCCGGCAGGCGTGCGTCCAGCAGCTCGATGACCACGTCCAGCCCCGCCTTCACGCGATCCTTGATCGCCTGACGGGTGGAGTTCATGTGGCCGGGGAACCAGTGGATGGGCATGCGGGGTCGGAAGGGTCGGGGAGGCGGGATTGTCGGGGTTTACATCCGGTTGCGGCGCCTGGCGCCGGCCGCCCCAACATTCAGGCTTGAGAGGGCAGTATGAGATTCGATGGTGTGCTGAGCGCCTGGAACCACGCGGCGGGCTACGGCAGCATCCGCCCGGTGGGCGGCGGAGAAGAGTTGTTCGTGGCGCTGGGGGCTTTCCCTACCGACGGCCTGGGGCCGCAGATGGATGAGCCGCTGAGCTTCGAAATTGTGACCGGCCGTGACGGCCGCAAGCAGGCGGTGAACCTCAAGCGCCTGCCATCGGGCCAGCGCGGCGCGGCGCTGCGCGAGGCCACCGGCGTGGGCCATGCGCGCGTGCAGCGCGCCCAAAGAAAACGGCGCCTGGGCCTGGCGGCCGGCGCCGTTGTCACGGTGATGCTGGTCATGGGCGGCGTGCACTGGTGGCCGCACGGCTCGCCGGTGGACGTACCGCCGGCGATGCGCCGCTGAGCGGGGCCAGCAGCCCCGCCTCAGTCCTCGTTTTTGAAGACGAGCTTCACTTCGTGGGTGGTCTTCTCGCCCGGCTCGAACTTCCACTCCATCAGCGCGGCCTTCACGGCGCGGTCGAACACGCGCTTGGGTTCGGCTTCGACGATTTCCACGTCGCTGACCTTGCCGTCGGCTTCGATGATGAGCTTGGCCTTGACCGAGCCGGCGGAGATGCCCTTCTTGGCCGCCTCGGACGGGAACTCCGGCGGCACCTTCTTGATGACCTTGGGCGCGGCATGAGCCCCCGCCACGGCGAACATCAGGCTGGCGGCCAATACGGTGACGGAACGCAGGAATGACATGGCGGACCTCGATGAGTGATTGACGGGGCTCAGGCGGCGCGGAAGAAGCCCACCGCCTCGATGAGGCGGGTGGAGCTGTCGCGCAGCGCGTCGGCCGAGCGGCTGAGTTCGCCGACCAGGCTGGTGTTCTGCTGCGTGGCCTTGTCCAGCTCGTTCATCGCGCCGTTGACGACGCCGACGCCGGTGGCCTGCTCCTGGGCCGAGTGCGAGATTTCCTCGATCAGCTGGCCCATGTTGTTGACCTCGTCGACGACGCTGCGGATGGTGACGCCGGCGTTGTTGACCAGCGTCGTGCCGTTCTCGACCTTGACGGTCGACTCCTGGATCAGCACCTTGATTTCCTTGGCGGCACCGGCCGAGCGCTGTGCCAGCGCGCGCACTTCGGCAGCGACGACCGCGAAGCCGCGGCCGTGTTCGCCGGCACGGGCCGCTTCCACGGCGGCGTTCAGCGCCAGGATGTTGGTCTGGAAGGCGATGCCGTCGATGACGCCGATGATGTCGCCGATCTTCTTGGAGCTGGCGCTGATCTCTTCCATGGTCTCGACGACCTTGGAGACGACCGAGCCGCCGTTGCTGGCCGCCTGGCGGGCCGTCACGGCGATGCCGGCGGCGCGGCGGGTCAGGTCGCTGGCGCCCTTGAGCGTGGAGGCGATCTCTTCCACCGACGCGGCGGTGTTCTGCAGGCTGGCGGCGGAGCGCGTGGTGCGCTCGGCCAGGTTGGAGTTGCTGTCGGCGATGGAGCCGGAGTTGGACGCCACCTCGCTGGCCGCGGCCGACACGTCGCGCACGACGCCGGACAGCGCCTGCTGCATGTTCTGCATGGCCTGCAGCATCTGGCTCAGTTCATCGCGGCCTTCGACCTGGATGTTCTGCGTCAGGTCGCCGGCGGCGATGGCTTCGGCGGCCAGCTGGGCCTTGCGGGCCGGGCCGACGATGGAGCGGGCGATGACGATGGCGCCACCGATGCCGACGACGACAGCGAACACCACCAGGCCGATGGTCAGCATGACCGACCAGCCGGCCAGTTGCACGCCGTTGGTGGCCAGCAGCTTGCCGTTCTCGAACTGCATGTCCACCAGCTTCTTGATGCCGTCCTGCAGCGCGGCCTGGGCGGGGCGCAGGTCGGTGATCAGGCTTTCACGGGCCTCGTCGGGGCTGCCGTCGGCCTGGATCTTCTGGAACTTCTCCAGCGCGGCCAGGAACTTGACCTTCTGCGCGCGCACGTCCGACACGACGGCCTTCTCGGCGTCGTCGGAGACGCTGTCTTCCAGGCTCTTGAGCTGCTTCTCGGACTCGTCCACCGCACCGGCGATGGCTGCCTTCTGCTTCTTGATGGCACCGGCGGTGTCCAGCAGCAGCAGGTCGCGCACGGCGCGGGCAATGATGTTGACCTGGCTCTCCAGGCCGTTGGCCGAGCCGATCTTCACGAGGCTGGAGTTCGCCGTGCGGTCCAGGTCATTGGCCAGGCGCTTCGCATTGGATGCGCCATAGGTGCCGATGCCCACCAGCAGCAGGATCAGCAGACCAAAGCTCACGAAGAGGCGCTGGTCGATGCGCAGTTGCGTCAGAAAGTTCATTCGTTCCGTTCCTTCGAGATCTTCGGTATGGCGGCATCCGCCGCGCATGGGTGCCGCTGCGGACTGTAGGCCCGCACGTCCGTTTTGGACGGTCCCAACGACGGGCCGGCGCGCAGTGTGTCGCGACCTGTGACGATTTGCTTCAAGGCTGCCGAGTGCGGCCGTGAAGTCGTTCACGACGGCTCCCCCGCCCGGGGGCCTGCCGGCTCAGCGCGCGGCGGCGGCGGCCTTCAAACGGAGCACTTCGACGGCATCGACCTCGCCCGCGCGGTGGCCGAACGACTGCCGCAGATGGCTGGCCAGTGCGGCCAGTTCCTCGGCGCTCAGCTGGCCCGCGAACGGCGGCATGCCGTAGGGGCGGGGGTGGCCGGGCGTGGCCGGCGCGAAGCCGCCGCGCTCGATGAGCCGCACCAGGTTGGCCGCGCTGGCCTGCGTGACCAGCCGGCTGCCGGCCAGCGCCGGGTAGGCCAGGCGGCCGGCGTCGTCGCGCCCACCCTCGCCGCGCTCGCCGTGGCAGCTGGCGCAGTGGTCGGCGTACAGGCGGGCGCCCAGCTTTCCGCGGCGCGCGTCCGGCTCCGGCGGTTCGGGCCGGGGCACCGGCTGCTCGGGCAGCGAGCGCAGGTAGGCGGTCATGGCGGCCAGGTCGGCGTCGTCCAGCGCGGCGGTGCTGCCCAGCACCACCTCGGCCATCGGGCCCTGGGCCGTGTGGCCGTCGGCATGGCCGTCGCGCAGCAGGCGCTGCACGGTCTCGGGCGTCCAGCGCTGCACGCCGGCCTCGGCCGGGTCCAGCAGCGACGGCGCCTGCCAGCCCAGCCCGGGCAGCAGGCCGCCGCGGAAGTCGGCGGCGCCCTGGTCGCCGCCCAGCGCGTTGCGGCCGGCGTGGCAGGCGCTGCAGTGGGCCAGGCCCTGGCTCAGGTAGGCGCCACGGTTCCAGGCGGCGTCGCGCGCGGGGTCGGGCTGGTAGGTGCCGGGCCGGAAGTACAGCGCCCGCCAGGCGGCGATGGCCAGCTGGCTGCCGTACAGGCCGCGCAGCTCGTGCGCGCGGCGGGGGGCGTCCACCGGGGGCTGGGCCTGCAGCCAGGCATGCAGCGCGTCGGCGTCGTCGCGGGTGACGAGGGTGGTGTTGGTGACGGGGTGGGCCGGCACCAGCAGCCGGCCGTCGCGGCCCTGGCCCAGGTGCAGCGTGCGCCAGAAGTCGTCGGCGCTCCAGCCGGCCAGGCCGGTGGCGTGCGGCGTGAGGTTGGGCGAGAAGACGGTGCCGAACGGCGTCGGGATGGCGCGGCCGCCGGCCAGCCGCTCGCCGCCGCGGGCCGTGTGGCAGCCGGCGCAGTTGCCGACGGCGGCGAGGTAGGCGCCGCGCTTCAGGTCCACCGGCGCGGTGGCGCGGGGCGTGTCGTCGGGCAGGTGGCGTTGCCAGGCCAGCAGCGCGAAGGGCGCGGCCACGGCCAGCAGCACGGCGGCGAGCAGGGCGCGCTTCATGGCAGGCCTCCACAGCGCAGCGGGGCGGGGGCCGGCAGCGCGGCGGCCGGGTGCGGGTCGGCGGGCAGCGGGCGGCCGGCCAGCCACTGCGTGATGGCGTTGATCTCGGCGTCGGTCAGCGTCTTGGCGACGTGGGCCATGCAGTCCGGCGCCTGCGCGCGCCGCTGGCCGCTGCGCCAGGCGCCCAGCTGGCCGTTCAGGTAGTCGCGCGACAGGCCCAGCAGCCCCGGCACGGCCGGCTGCGCACCGGTCAGCCGCTCGCCGTGGCAGGCGATGCAGGCGGGCAGCTTGCGGGCGGCGTCGCCGTGGCGGACCAGCTGCTCGGCGCGGGCCAGCTCGGGCGCTGCCAGCGTGGGCGGCTGCGGCGGCGGGTAGGGCAGGTCCAGCGCCGCGAAGTGGCCGGCCAGCTCCTGCAGGTAGGCGTCGGACAGCGGCGCGATGAGCTCGCTCATCAGCCCGTAGTCACGCCGGCCGTCGCGGAAGTTGAGCAACTGGTTGTAGAGATAACCGGCCGGCTTGCCCGCCAGCCGCGGGTAGTAGCCGTCGGGCGCGGCGCGGCCCTCCTTGCCGTGGCAGCCGGTGCAGGCCAGCGCGCGCTGGGCGAGTGTGTCGGGCACGGGGCCGGCGCGGCTGCACAGCGGCAGCAGGCAGACGGCCAGCGCAAGGAGGAGGCGAAGAGACATGAGCCCGGAGTGTGCCCCGACGGCCATTCGCTCACCGGCTTGAGCGCTTGCCGGCCCCCGGTGGCGCCTAGCATGCGCCGCGCTCCCTCTCCAGAAGGCCCTCCATGTCCGCCGCCGCTCCGCTGATCCTGCTTGCCCTGGCCTTGTCCCTGCCCGCACAGGCGCGGGAGCGGCTGGACTGGTCGCCTGGCTGGCGTTTCACGCAGGGCGACCCGGTCGGGGCCGTGGCGCCGCGCGTGGCCGACTTCAAACCCTGGCTACTGCCCGGTGCCACGCGGCCCGCAGGCACGGCGCCCGGCGAGGCGCTGGCCTACGCGCAGCCCGGCTTCGATGATGCCGGCTGGCGGCTGCTGGACCTGCCGCACGACTGGGGCGTGGAGCACGGCTTCCAGCAGGCGCTGCCCGGCGAGACCGGCAAGCTGCCCTGGCATGGCGTGGGCTGGTATCGCAAGACGGTGCCGGCCGGCGCGGCGGGCCAGCGCACGGTGCTGGAGATCGACGGCGCGCTGGCCAACTCCGCCGTCTACTGCAACGGCCGGCTGGTGGGCGGCTGGCCCTACGGCTACACGTCCTACCAGGTGGACCTGACCGGCTGCCTGACGCCGGGCGCCGACAGCCAGCTGGCGATCCGCCTCGACAACCCGCCCGATTCATCGCGCTGGTACCCGGGCGGCGGCCTGTACCGCCACGTCTGGCTGACGCGCACCGACGCCGTGCACGTGCCGGCGGGCGAGGTGTTCGTGCGCACGCCGCAGGTGACGGCCGAGCGGGCGACAGTGGCCACGCGCGTGACCGTCGCCAACGACGGCGCGGTGCCGGTCAGGGTGGCCGTGACGGTGGACATCTACCGGGCCGATGCCGATGGCCGCCCGGTCGGCGCGCCGCTGGTGCCGTCGCGCGAGCAGCCGCGCACGCTGCAACGCGGGGAGCGCACGGCGCTTGACTTCGACCTGCGGCTCACCCGGCCCGCGCTGTGGGACGTGGCCTCGCCGCAGCGCCATGTCGCCGTCACCGTCGTGAAGCAGGGCGGCCGCGTGCGGGACCGCGTGGAGACGCCGTTCGGCATCCGGCAGATCGCGTTCACGGCCGACGACGGCTTCCACCTCAACGGCCGCCGCGTGCAGCTGCAGGGCGTCTGCATGCACCACGACCTGGGCGCGCTCGGCGCCGCCTTCAACGTGCGCGCCGCCGAGCGGCAGCTGGAGCTGCTGCGCGAGATGGGCGTCAACGCCATCCGCACCAGCCACAACCCGCCCGCGCCCGAGCTGCTGGCGCTGACCGACCGGCTGGGCTTTCTCGTCATCGACGAGCTGTTCGACACCTGGACCCAGGCCAAGAAGCGCAACGACTATCACCAGCACTTCGCGGATTGGTCCGAGGCCGACCTGCGCGCCTGGGTGCGGCGCGACCGCAACCACCCGTCCGTCATCCTGTGGAGCACCGGCAACGAGATCCACGAGCTGGGCCGCCCGGACGGCCCCGCCGTGTCCGCCCGGCTGGCCGAGCTGGTGCGGCAGGAAGACCCGACCCGCCTCGTGTCGGCGGCGGCGCACGTCGTGCAGGCGGGCCACAACGGCTTCCAGAAGACGGTGGATGTGTTTGGCTACAACTACAAGCCGCACGAGTACGCCCGCTTCCACGCCGCCAACCCGGGCCAGCCGCTGTACGGCAGCGAGACCTCGTCCACCGTCAGCTCGCGCGGCGAGTATGTCTTCCCGGTGGACGACAACCCGGCGCTGGGCCGCGCCAATTTCCAGGTCAGCAGCTACGACCTCGTGGCGCCGCCGTGGGCGACGACGGCCGACGCCGAGTTCAAGGCGCAGGACCAGCAGCGCTTTGTGGCCGGCGAGTTCGTCTGGACCGGCTTCGACTACCTGGGCGAACCCACGCCGTTCAACGACGACGCCACCAACCTGCTGAACTTCCCTGCCGGCGAGGAGCGCGAGCGCGCGCGGGAGGACCTGGCCCGGCTGGGCCGGCTGACGCTGCCGTCGCGCAGCTCGTACTTCGGCATCCTGGACCTGGCAGGCTTCAAGAAGGACCGCTTCTGGCTCTACCAGTCGCACTGGCGGCCCGACCTGCCCATGGCCCACATCCTGCCGCACTGGAACTGGCCGGAGCGCGTGGGCCAGGTCACGCCGGTGCATGTCTACACGTCGGGCGACGAGGCCGAACTGTTCCTCAACGGCCGCTCGCTGGGCCGCAAGGCCAAGGCGGCGGGCGAGTACCGGCTGCGCTGGAACGACGTGGTCTACGAGCCGGGCGAACTGCGCGTCGTGGCCTACAAGGCCGGCAAGCCGTGGGCGAGCGAGCGCGTCGCGACGACCGGCGCAGCCGAGGCGCTGCGGCTGTCGGCCGACCGCCCGGCCATTGCCGCCGACGGCCGCGACCTGGCGTTCGTGACCGCCACCGTTGCCGACGCCGCCGGTCAGGCCGTGCCGCGCAGCAAGCCGCTGCTGACGTTCACGCTGGACGGCCCGGGCGAGATCGTCGCCACCGACAACGGCGATGCGACCGACCACACCGGCTTCAAGTCCACCGAACGCCGGGCGTTCAACGCGCTGGCGCTGGCCATCGTCAGGCTCAAGCCGGGGGCGGCCGGGCCGGTGACGCTGCGCGTGCGTTCAGAAGGCCTGGCGCCGGCCGAGGTGGTGATCCGCCCGCGCTGACCGGGATCAGCGCGCGCCGAAGATCGCCGAGCCGACGCGCACCATCGTCGAGCCGGCGGTGATGGCGTCCTCAAGATCGGCGCTCATGCCCAGCGACAGCGTGTCCAGCGCCAGGCCGTCGGCCTGCAACGCCGCGAACAGCGCCGCCATCGCCTGGTGCTGGGCCAGCGCGCCCGTGCCGGGCTCGGGCACGGCCATCAGGCCGCGCAGCGCCAGCCGCGGCAGCGCGGCGACCCGGTGGGCCAGCGCGGCGACGTCGCCGGGCAGCAGGCCGCTCTTGCTGGCCTCGCCGCTGATGTTGACTTGCAAGCAGATGTTCAACGGCGGCAGGCCCGCCGGGCGCTGTTCGGACAGCCGCTCGGCGATCTTGAGCCGGTCCACCGAATGCACCCAGTCGAAGGTCTCGGCCACCGGCCGCGTCTTGTTGGACTGCAGCGGGCCGATCAGGTGCCACTCGATCCGATCGCGCAGATCGGCCAGCTCGTCGGCCTTGGCCAGGCCTTCCTGCACATAGTTCTCGCCGAACGCGCGGGCGCCGGCGTCGAAGGCCTCGCGCACGGCCGCGGCCGGGAAGGTCTTGCTGACGACGAGCAGCCGCACCGCGTCGGGTGGCCTGCCAGCTGCGACACATGCCGCAGTGATCCGTGTTTTGGTGACTTGGAGGGAATCTGAGATCGCCATAATCAGCCGAGAACTTTTAGAAGCATCATGGACATCACTCAGCTGCTGGCATTTTCGGTCAAGAACAAGGCGTCCGACCTGCACCTCTCGGCCGGCCTGCCGCCCATGATCCGTGTGCATGGCGACGTGCGCCGCATCAATGTCGAGGCCCTGGACCACCGCGCGGTCCACGACATGGTGTACGACATCATGAACGACTCGCAGCGCAAGGTGTACGAGGAGACGCTGGAGGTCGACTTCTCGTTCGAGATCCAGGGCCTGGCGCGCTTCCGCGTCAACGCCTTCAACCAGAACCGCGGCGCCGGCGCCGTGTTCCGGACGATTCCGAGCAAGATCCTGTCGCTGGAGCAGCTGGCCGCGCCCAAGGTGTTTGCCGACCTGGCGCTCAAGCCCCGTGGCCTGGTGCTCGTGACCGGCCCGACCGGCTCGGGCAAGAGCACGACGCTGGCCGGCATGGTCAACCACCTCAACGAGAACGAGTACGGCCACATCCTGACCATCGAGGACCCGATCGAGTTCGTGCACGAGAGCAAGAAGAGCCTCGTCAACCAGCGCGAGGTCGGCCCGCACACGCACTCGTTCGCCAACGCGCTGCGCTCTGCGCTGCGGGAGGACCCGGACTGCGTGCTCGTCGGCGAAATGCGCGACCTGGAAACCATCCGCCTGGCACTTACCGCGGCGGAGACGGGTCACCTGGTGTTCGGCACGCTGCACACCTCGTCGGCCGCCAAGACGGTGGACCGCATCGTCGACGTGTTCCCGGCGGCCGAGAAGGAAATGGTGCGGGCGATGGTGTCGGAGTCGCTCGTCGCCGTCATCTCGCAGAGCCTGTGCAAGCTGAAGGACGGCACCGGCCGCGTCGCGGCGCACGAGATCATGCTGGGCACCTCGGCCATCCGCAACCTGATCCGCGAGAACAAGGTGGCGCAGATGTACTCGGCCATCCAGACCGGCAACTCGCAAGGCATGCAGACGCTGGACCAGAACCTCACCGACCTCGTGCGGCGCAACATCATCTCGCCCGCCGAGGCCCGTTCGAAGGCCAAGTTCCCTGAGAACTTCCCTGGCTAGAACTGTTCACCCCCGGTTCGGCGGAGACGCCGAACCACCCCCCGAGGGGGTGCAATCCAATGCGCGCCAGGCGCCCATCGGATTGCATCGCGGGCCGGCTTGGGAGCGGCCCGGCGCTCGGCCCGAACACGGGTACTACTTCGTATCGGATAGATCATGGAACGCGATCAGGCCTCGAAATTCATCAACGACCTGCTGCGGCTGATGCTGTCGCGCAAGGGCTCCGACCTGTTCCTGACGGCGGAGTTCCCGCCCGCCATCAAGGTGGACGGCAAGATGACCAAGGTCTCGCCGCAGCCGCTGACCGGCCAGCACACGCTGCAGCTGGCGCGGGCCATCATGAACGACAAGCAGGCCGCCGAGTTCGAGCGCTCCAAGGAGTGCAACTTCGCGATCTCGCCGCACGGCATCGGGCGCTTCCGCGTCAACGCCTTCATCCAGCAGGGCCAGGTGGGCCTGGTGCTGCGGACCATCCCGTCCACGCTGCCCACCATCGAGTCGCTGGACCTGCCCGTGGTGCTGCGCGAGGTGGTGCAGCAGAAGCGCGGTCTGGTGATCGTCGTGGGCGCCACGGGCTCGGGCAAGAGCACGTCGCTGGCCGCGATGATCGACGAGCGCAACGAGACGACCTACGGCCACATCGTGACCATCGAGGACCCGATCGAGTTCGTGCACCCGCACAAGAACTGCATCGTCACGCAGCGCGAGCTGGGCATCGACACCGACAGCTGGGAAGCCGCGCTGAAGAACTCGCTGCGCCAGGCGCCCGACGTCATCCTGATGGGCGAGCTGCGTGACCGCGAGACCATGGACCACGCCATCGCCTTCGCCGAGACCGGCCACCTGTGCATGGCCACGCTGCACGCCAACAGTGCCAACCAGGCGCTGGACCGCATCATCAACTTCTTCCCCGAAGACCGCCGCCAGCAGCTGCTGATGGACATCTCGCTGAACCTGCGCGCGCTCATCAGCCAGCGGCTGCTGCCGCGCCGCGAGGGCAAGGGCCGCGTCGCGGCCGTCGAGATCCTGCTGAACACGCCGCTGATCTCCGACCTCATCTTCAAGGGCGAGATCAGCGAGATCAAGGAACTGATGAAGCGCTCGCGCGAGCAAGGCATGCAGACCTTCGACCAGGCGCTGTTCGACCTCTACGAGGCCGGCAAGGTCACCTACGAAGACGCGCTGCGCAACGCCGACTCCGTGAACGACCTGCGGCTGCAGATCAAGCTCAACAGCGAGCGCGCCCGCAGCGGCGACCTGTCGACCGGCACCGAACACTTGACCATCCTCTGAGCATGACCACTCGCGCCTACGACCCCGTTCCCTCCCGCCGCGTCGCCTTCCTGGGCCTGGGCGTCATGGGCCATCCCATGGCCGGCCATCTGGCGCGCGCCGGCCACCAGGTCACCGTCTACAACCGCACGACGGCCAAGGCCGAGGCCTGGGCCGCGGAGTACGGCGGCGCCTTCGCGGCCACGCCGGCGGCGGCCGTCAAGGGCGCGGAGTTCGTGTTCTGCTGCGTCGGCAACGACGACGACCTGCGCTCGGTGGTGCTGGGCGAGCAGGGCGCCTTCGCCGGCATGGCGGCCGGCGCGGTGTTCATCGACCACACGACGGCCTCGGCCGCGGTGGCCCGCGAGCTGCATGCCGAGGGCGCGAAGCGCGGCCTCCCGTTCGTTGACGCGCCGGTGTCTGGTGGCCAGGCCGGTGCCGTCAACGGCGCGCTGACCGTGATGTGTGGCGGCGAGGCGGCGCCGTTCGACGCGATGAAGCCGCTGGCGCTGGCCTTCGCCAAGGCCGTCACGCTGCTGGGCGGCCCGGGCTCGGGCCAACTCGCCAAGATGGTCAACCAGATCTGCATCGCCGGCGTCGTGCAGGGCCTGTCCGAGGCGGTGCGCTTCGGCCAGAACGCGGGCCTGGACATGCATCAGGTGCTGGACGTCATCGGCAAGGGTGCCGCCCAGAGCTGGCAGATGGACAACCGCGGCAAGACCATGGTCGACGACAAGTTCGACTTCGGTTTCGCGGTCGACTGGATGCGCAAGGACCTTGGCCTGGTGCTCGACGAGGCGCGCCGCAACGGCTCGCGCCTGCCGCTGACGGCGCTGGTGGACCAGTTCTACGCCGACGTTCAGGCGCTGGGCGGGAACCGCTGGGACACGTCGTCGCTGATCAAGCGTCTTTGACCTCAACTCAAACCGGGCGCCGGGCCGCCCCAAGCCGGGTTTGAGCCGATGTGCTCGTGGGCCACGGCCCACGAGCATCGGCGTCCCCTCGGGGGACCGGTCAGCGCTTCAGCGCTGGACGAGGGGCGAATGTTTACTGCTTTTTGGGCAGCGTGCGGGCGAGTTCTTCCTCGCTGATGATCTCGAACGCCCGCACGACCTTCTTCACGCCACTGACCTGGCGCGCGATCTCGGTGGCGCGGTTGGCTTCGCGCTCGGTCACGCGGCCCATCAGGAACACCTCGCCGCGCTCTGTGACGACGTAGAACGCGTTGCTCTGCAGGTCGCGCGCGTCGATGAGCTGGGCCTTGACCTTGCCCTTGAGCACGACGTCCGCGGAGCGCGTGCTCAGCGAGCTGTGCATCGTGACGGCCACTTCGTTGAGCACCTTGCTGACGTTCTCGACGCCGGCCACGAGGCGTTCCACCTCGGCCTGGTCGGCCTCGTTGCGGGCCTCGCCGGTGATCAGCGCGACGCGGTTGTAGCTGTTGACGTTGATGTGGACCTTGTCGCCCAGCTGCTCGCGGATGCGCGCACCGGCCTTGACCTCGATGGTCTCGTCCTCCAGCTGCGTGCCGGACGTGCGGCGGTCGGTGGCGACCGTGACGCCGCCCATCATGGCGCCGCCGATCAGCAGCGGCGCGCAGCCGGTGGCGAGCGTGCTGGCGAGCACGGCGGCGGTCAGGGTCAGGGTGAACTTCTTCATCGTCGGAATTCCAATCAGGTTATTCATCACTGCCGAGCAGCTGCAGGTCGACGGCGTCGGCCAGCGCATGCAGCAGCACGCGCTGGGCTTCCACAACGCGCGGCTCGCGCCCGTGGCTGACGCGGATCTGGATGTCGGTGTCCTGCAGCACGCCGCGCCACTCGTCGGCGGCGCCCTGCGGCTGGGCTGTCAACGCGATGATGCTCATCTCCTGCGAGTGGGCCACGGCCAGCGCGGGCTGCCAGGCGTCGCGCTGCTCGCGCAGCGGCTCGATCATGATCAGCACGTCGCCCGGGTGGCCGTGGGCCTGCAGCAGCCGGGCCAGGTCCAGCCCGGCGGCCTCGCGGGCCTGGGCGGCCAGGCTCCAGGCGGCCAGGCCCGGGCGCTCCTGCTCGAAGCGGCCCGCCAGGCGAGCGGCCAGGTAGTCGGCGTCCATGCTGGCCAGGCCCTGCGCCGCGCACAGGATGCGGTTGCCGCCGGTGATGGCGTCCACCACCATCTGCGCCGCCATCGCGAGGGGCCGGGCCAGTTGCTCGGCGGCCTGGTAGAGCAGGTCGGCGCTTTCGAAGAACTGTTGCTGGATTCGTTGTTCGATCATTGGGCGTGATCATAGAAGCCCCTCGTCCGGCCTTGCCCGCGCTGAACGCGCGCAAGTCCAGCCTGGGACCGCGCTGCGGCATGAGCCGCGGCGCTTCGCCAGGCACAGCGCGCCCACTGGGTGCACTGTGTCCGGGCTCAGCCCCGAGGGGACGGCGATGCCTTTGGCATTGAGCCAAAGGCACATCGCCTGCGGGCCGGCTTGGGGCGGCCCGGCGCCGGTCCGCGTTGAATGCGCCCGCGCCGGGCTGGGTCAGGCCGCGTCGAAGGCGCCTTGCAGCCAGGTCAGCGTTTCGCCGTCGATGGCCACGACGTCGAAGCGGCACGGCGGCGGGCTGGCGTGGCGCAGCAGGTAGTGCTGGGCGGCGTAGATCAAGCGTTGCTGCTTGCGCGCGGTGACGCTGGCGGCCGCGCCGCCGTGGGAGGTGTCGGCGCGGGCGCGCACCTCCACGAAGACCAGCGTGCCGTCGCGGTCCTGCATGATGAGGTCCACCTCGCCGGCGTGGCGGCTGGGGCCGGCGGCGACTCGATAATTGCGCTCCAGCAGGCGCAGGCCGGCGCGCTCCAGGTGCGCCAGCGCGGCGTCTTCCGCCGCGTCGCCGCGCGTCTTCGTCGCCGGTTTTGATCGAGAGCCCCAGTTGAACATTGACGCCTCCCTGCTTCGCCAGGCCGCCCAGGCCGCGGCCGGCGGCCAGCAGTATCCGGCCGCGACGCTCTATCTCGTCGCCACGCCCATCGGCAATCTGGCGGACCTGAGCCTGCGCGCCATCCACCTGCTGGGACTGGCCGACGCGCTGGCCTGCGAGGACACGCGCCAGGGTGGCGGCCTGCTGCGTCACCTGGGCCTGCACAAGCCGCTGATCGCGCTGCACCAGCACAACGAGCGCGAGGGCAGCGCGGCTGTCATCGCACGGCTGGCGGCGGGCGAGCGCGTGGCGTATGCGTCCGACGCGGGCACGCCGGCGATTTCCGACCCGGGCGCCGTGCTGGTGCAGCAGGTGGTGGCGGCCGGCTACCGCGTGCTGCCGCTGCCGGGCCCCAGCAGCACGGTGACGGCGCTGTCCGTCGCGGGCGATACGGCGGCCACCAGCTTTGCCTTCGCCGGCTTCCTGCCCACCAAGGCCGGCGAGCGCCGCACGGCGCTGCAGGCGGTGCTGGCGGTGGAGGGCCAGAGCCAGGTCGTCTTCGAGGCGCCGCATCGCATCGTCGACGTCATTGCGCTGCTGGCCGAACTGGCGCCGGCGCGCCGCGTGACGGTGTGCCGCGAGCTGACCAAGCAGTTCGAGAGCATCCACACGGCCGAGGCGGCGACGCTGCCGGCGTGGCTGGCGGCCGATGCGCAGCGCCAGCGCGGCGAGTTCGTGCTGGTGTTGCACGCGCTCGCCGCCCAGGCGTCGGCCGATGACGAACTGCCGGCCGAGGCGCAGCGCACGCTGGCGCTGCTGGCGGCCGAACTGCCGCTGAAACAGGCCGTGGCGCTGGCTGCGCAGATCAGCGGCGCGCCGCGCAACCGGCTCTACGACGCCGGGCTGAAGCTCAAGCGCACCAGCGACGAATAGCTAGCCACGCGTGGCGGCTGGCCTCACTGGCCGGGCGTGCGCTCGTTGTGCTTCTTGCGGCGGATGTCGCGGCTGGCGCCGTCCTGCATGGCGTGCAGGCGGCGGCGCTCCTTGGCGGTCACGGTGCCGTCGGACTTGGCCTTGGTTTCGGCGTTGTCGATGCGGGCCTGCTCCTTTTCCAGGCGCTGCGTCTCGTGCGCCGTCAGGCTGCCGTTGGCGGCGCCCTGGGCGATGCGGGCCTGCTGGTTGGCTTCGCGCTGGTCCACGCGCGGCGTGTTGGTGCCCGGCGTCTGGGCGAAGGCGCTAGCGCCGGCCAGGGCCAGCAGGGCGATCAGGGTCTTGTGCGAGGTCTTCATGGCGTGCTCCTTGGGAGGGTTGGGTGGCGAGGCCCCTCCACAACGACCACTGTGCACGCCGGGCCGACGCGGCGCGCGTAACAAGACATATCCATGTCTTCCAAGGTCTGACCGCCGGCTTCCTAGAATCAGCCCATGATCGCCGTCGAACCCACCCTGGCCCGCCTGGCCACCGCCCGCTCGCAACTGCTGGAGCCTTTCGGTCTGACCGAAGCGTCTCTGAGCCAGGCGCTGCGCCTCATCACCGAGCACCGGGTCGACGATGCCGACCTGTACTTCCAGACCACGCGCGCCGAGGGCTGGAGCCTGGAGGAGGGCATCGTCAAGAGCGGCTCCTTCAGCATCGACCAGGGCGTGGGCGTGCGCGCCGTGGCCGGCGAGAAGACGGCGTTCGCCTACTCTGACGACATTTCGCTCGATTCGCTGCTGGACGCCGCACGCACCGTGCGCACCATCGCCGCCGCGGGCCAGAGCAAAAAGGTCAAGGTGCCGGCGCAGGGCCGCGTGGCCGGCAGCCGCGAGCTGTACGGCGTGGCCGACCCCATCGCCAGCCTCGACAGCGCCGCCAAGGTGGCGCTGCTGGAGCGCGCCGAGAAGATGGCCAGCGCCAAGGACCCGCGCATCGTGCAGGTCATGGCCGGCCTCGCGGCCGAGCACGAGGTGGTGCTGATCGCCCGCGCCGACGGCACGCTGGCCGCCGACGTGCGCCCGCTGGTGCGCCTGTCCATCACCGTCATCGCCGAGAGCAACGGCCGCCGCGAGGTGGGCTCGGGCGGCGGCGGCGGCCGCTTCGGGCTGGCCTATTTCACCGACGAGATGATCGCCACCTACGTCGAGCAGGCCGTGCACGCGGCGCTGACCAACTTGGAAAGCCGCCCCGCGCCGGCCGGCGAGATGACCGTCGTCGTCGGCCCGGGCTGGCCCGGCGTGCTGCTGCACGAGGCCGTGGGCCACGGGCTGGAAGGCGACTTCAACCGCAAGGGGTCGAGTGCCTTCTCCGGCCGCATCGGCCAGCGCGTGGCCGCCAAGGGCGTGACCGTGCTGGACGACGGCACGCTGCCCGACCGCCGCGGCTCGCTGAACGTCGACGACGAAGGCTGCGCGAGCCAGCGCAACGTGCTGATCGAGGACGGCATCCTGAAGGGCTACATCCAGGACGCGATGAACGCGCGCCTGATGAAGACCGCCCCCACCGGCAACGGCCGACGCGAGAGCTACGCCCACGTGCCCATGCCGCGCATGACCAACACCTACATGCTGGGCGGCAAGGACGACCCGCAGGAGATCGTCGCCTCCATCAAGAAGGGCCTGTACGCCACCAACTTCGGCGGCGGCCAGGTCGACATCACCAGCGGCAAGTTCGTGTTCAGCGCCAGCGAGGCCTACTGGGTGGAGAACGGCAAGATCCAGTACCCGGTCAAGGGCGCCACCATCATCGGCAACGGCCCCGACGCACTGACCCGCGTCAGCATGATCGGCAACGACATGGCGCTGGACACCGGCGTCGGCGTCTGCGGCAAGGAAGGCCAGAGCGTGCCGGTGGGCGTGGGCCAGCCGACGCTGCGCATCGACGGGCTGACGGTGGGCGGCACGGCCTGAGCATGCACCGCCCCTCGCGCACAAGCGGGGCGGCTGTCTGTCCTCCGAACCGGGTTCGGAGCAACGCCGAGGCGCGCTGCCGCCCGGCTCTGCACACTCGCGGTCGCTGATCCAGTCAGTCGGCTGGACCAGGGGACGTGAACCCCGGTCTTGCAGTTCCCCCCGCGGTGCGCGTCCTGTTTCCCCCAAAGAACATCCACCGGAGACAGGCAATGAATTGGCAATCGAACTGGCGCGCGCTGATGCGCCGCTGCATGGTCGTCGTGGTCGCGGGCTGCGCCAGCATCGCGGCCTCGGCCGACACCTACACCCAGACCCGACACCCCATCGTGCTCGTGCACGGCCTGCTGGGCTTCGACGCGCTGGGGCCGGTGCAGTACTTCTACGGCGTGCCCGCCGAGCTGCGCTCGGGCGGCGCGGTGGTCTACACGGCCAGCGTGTCGCAGAGCAACAGCACCGAGGTGCGGGGCGAGCAGCTGCTCAAGGAGCTGCAGACCCTCCAGGCCCGCTACGGCCACACCAGGTTCAACCTGATCGGCCACAGCCACGGCGGCAACACCGTCCGCTACGTGGCGGCCGTCGCGCCCGGCCTGGTGGCCAGCGTGACAACGATGGGCACGCCCCACCAGGGCAGCAAGGTGGCGGACGCGGTGGCGGCCATCACCGGCAGCACGGGCACGACTGGCGCCGTGGCGGCCGTGGTGAACGGCCTGTCCAGCGTCATCGCGACGCTGTCCGGCAGCGCCGGCAACCCGCAGAACGCGCTGGCGTCGCTGAAGTCGCTGTCCACCGCCGGCGCGGCCGACTTCAACCGCCGCTTCCCGCAGGGCGCGCCCACCAGCAGCTGCGGCAGCGGCCCGGCGGTGGTGAACGGCATCCGCTATTACTCGATGGGCGGCACGTCGGTGGGCACCAACCTGCTGGACGTCAGCGACGGCTTCCTCGTCGCCAGCAGCGTGTTCTTCGGCTTCGAGCCCAACGACGGCCTGGTGTCGCGCTGCTCCAACCACTGGGGCCAGGTGCTGCGCGACGACTACGCGTGGAACCACATCGACGAGATCAACCATGTGTTCGGCCTGCGCGGGCTGTTCTCGTCCGACCCGGTGTCGGTCTACCGCGCCCACGCGAACCGGCTGAAGGGCGCCGGGCTGTGAGGCGGGCGGCCGCGCTGGCCCTGGCCGTGGCGACTGCGGCAGGGTGTGTCGCCTGGTCGCCGCGCGAGCAGCCGCCGGCGGTCGTGCCGGCGGTCGCCCCGGTGCCGGCGCCAGCCGTGGCTGGAACCGCACTGGCACCGCCCGGCCCGGCGTCAGCCGCCGTCGTGCAGGCGGCGCCTGCGGCGGACGCGGCCTTGCCGCCGTCGCTGCAAGGCACCGAGGCCGACGGCGGCTGGCGCGCCGATGCGCAGGGGCGGCTGGTCGTCGACCGGGCGCTGCGCCGGCGCCTGGACTACTGGCTCAGCACGGTGGGGGAGTGGCCGCCGGAGGTGATCGGCGCGCGCCTGCTCGCGGCCGCCGCGCGCGACCTGCCGCCGCCTGCGCTGCAGGAGTTGCAGGCGCTGTGGGGCCGGTACGTGGCGCTGCAGCGCCACCCGTGGCAGCGCGTCGTGCTGCCGGCCGACCCGTCGAGCTGGCGCCCGGCGCTGGAGGAGCGGCAGTCAGTGCGGCGGATGCAGCTCGGCCGGGCGACGGCCGATGCCTTCTACGGCGACGAGGAGCAGCGGCTGTGGCGAGACATCCTGGCGCGGGAGGCAGGGCAGTGGCGGCCCGACGACGCCGTGGCGCCGGTTGCCGAGCATCCGCAGTCGGCGCAGCGCGTGGCGGCGGTGCAGGCCGAATGGGCGCGCTGGGACGCCCGGGTGGCCGAGGCACGCGCCGAATGGGGGCGTCTCCAGACGGCGGTGGCGTTGTCCGCCTCGCAGCGGGAGGCCGCCTGGGCCGGCTGGCTGGCCGCGCGCTTCGACGCCACGGAGCAGTTGCGGGTGCGCGGGCTGGTGGAAGGCGGCGGGGGCTGATGTGGCCGTCAAGCCGCGCTTGCCCGCTGCCGAAAGCTCCGCCGCGCCGCCGTGCTAGATTCCACTCCCATGTCCCGCGCCGCTTACTTTCGCTTTTGGTTTTTTCCCCGCCCCGGCGGTGGAGAGTCCTGAGCGCGCGCGCTGAACAGAGAACTCCCCAAAAACCGCCGAGGCCGCCCAGCCCGGCGGTTTTTTCATTTCAGAGGTGCCCCGATGAACGCCAAAGTCTCTTCCGTCCAGCCCGAAGCCCAGCGCTGGTACTCCCAGGACGACAAGACCAGCGCCACCGACGACGAGCGCATCGTCGACGTGACGCCGCTGCCGCCGCCGGAGCACCTGATCCGCTTCTTCCCCATCAGCGGCACGCCGGTCGAGGCGCTGATCGGCCAGACCCGCCAGCGCATCCGCAACATCATGGCGGCCAAGGACGACCGGCTGCTGGTCATCATCGGCCCCTGCTCCATCCACGACCCCCAGGCCGCCATCGAGTACGCCCGCCGCCTGAAGGTCGAGCGCGAGAAGTACGCCGACACGCTGGAGATCGTCATGCGCGTCTACTTCGAGAAGCCGCGCACGACGGTGGGCTGGAAGGGCCTCATCAACGACCCCTACCTCGACGAGAGCTACCGCATCGACGAAGGCCTGCGAATCGCGCGCCAGCTGCTGCTGGAGATCAACCGCCTGGGCATGCCGGCGGGCTCCGAGTTCCTGGACGTGATCTCGCCGCAGTACATCGGTGACCTGATCTCCTGGGGCGCCATCGGCGCGCGCACGACTGAAAGCCAGGTGCACCGCGAGCTGGCCTCGGGCCTCTCAGCCCCCATCGGCTTCAAGAACGGCACCGACGGCAATATCAAGATCGCGACCGACGCCATCCAGGCCGCGGCGCGCGGCCACCATTTCCTGTCCGTCCACAAGAACGGCCAGGTCGCCATCGTCGAGACGCGCGGCAACGCCGACTGCCACGTCATCCTGCGCGGCGGCAAGGCGCCCAACTACGACGCGCAGAGCGTGGCCGAGGCCTGCGCCGACCTGGAAAAGTCCAAGCTGCCGCAGCGCCTGATGGTGGACTGCTCGCATGCCAACTCCAGCAAGCAGCACCAGCGCCAGCTGGACGTGGCGCGCGACATCGCCGGCCAGATGCGCGAAGGCAGCAACAGCATCTTCGGCGTCATGGTGGAAAGCCACCTGAACGACGGCGCCCAGAAGTTCACGCCGGGCAAGGACGATCCGGCCAAGCTGGCTTACGGCCAGAGCATCACCGACGCCTGCCTGGGCTGGGATGACTCGCTGGCCGTGCTGGACGTGCTGAGCGAGGCGGTCAAGGCGCGCCGCTGACACAATGCGGGCCATGCAGTCCCGCATCACCGTCCTTTTCGACACCGGCGCGCCGGTCGAGCTGCGGCTCGACGGCGCCGAGGTGCTCTGCTTCGAGGCCGCCCGCCGCTGGCTGGACGACCAGTTCGTCGCGCTGGGCTGCGAGCCGCTGCGCAGCTCCGGCAAGGTGCTGCTGGCCGACAAGCTCATCCAGGTCGCCGCCGCGGCGGGCCCGGCCGGCTTTGCGGATGCGGCCTGGGCGCTGGACTATGCCCGCGCGGCCACCGGCGCCTTGTCCAAGGCCCTCGTCAAGATCGATGTGCCGCGCCAGGCGGTGTCGTACTGACCCCTCTTGAACCCCATGCACGCGGCCCCATCTGGGCCGCGTTTTCGTTCACGGACTTCTCCACCATGACCAAGCAAACCCACGCCTTCCAGGCCGAAGTCAAGCAGATCCTGCATCTCGTCACCCACAGCCTGTACTCCAACAAGGAGATCTTCCTGCGCGAGCTGGTGTCCAACGCCAGCGACGCCTGCGACAAGCTGCGCTTCGAGGCGCTGGACAACGCGGCGCTGTTCGAGGACCAGCCCAACCTGGAAGTGCGCATCAGCTTTGACGAGGAAGCCAAGACGCTGACCATCAGCGACAACGGCATCGGCATGAGCGCCGACGAGGCCGCGTCGCACCTGGGCACCATCGCCAAGAGCGGCACGAAGGAGTTCATGGCCAAGCTGGAAGGCGACCAGAAGAAGGACGCCCAGCTGATCGGCCAGTTCGGCGTCGGCTTCTACTCGGGCTTCATCGTGGCCGACCGCATCACCGTCGAGACCCGCCGCGCCGGCTTGGGCCAAGACCAGGGCGTGCGCTGGAGCAGCGAAGGCACCGGCGAGTACGAGCTGGAGACCATCACCAAGGCCGGCCGTGGCACCGACGTCATCCTGCACCTGCGCGACGGCGAGGAAGAGTTCCTGAAGACCTGGCGCGTGAAGTCCACGGTGGCCAAGTACAGCGACCACATCTCGCTCCCCATCCTGATGAAGAAGGAAGAGTGGGACGCGGACAACGCCAAGCAGGTCATCACCGACGAGTGGGAGCCGGTCAACAAGGCCTCGGCGCTGTGGAGCCGCTCCAAGAGCGAGGTCACGGCTGAGCAGTACGAAGAGTTCTACAAGCAGATCAGCCACGACAGCGAGGCGCCGCTGGCCTACACGCACAACCGCGTGGAAGGCCGCAGCGAGTACACGCAGCTGCTCTACATCCCGGCCAAGGCGCCGTTCGACCTGTGGAACCGCGACAAGCGCGGCGGCGTGAAGCTGTACGTGAAGCGCGTCTTCATCATGGACGACGCCGAGGCGCTGATGCCGGTGTACCTGCGCTTCGTCAAGGGCGTCATCGACTCGGCCGACCTGCCGCTGAACGTCAGCCGCGAGCTGCTGCAGGAAAGCCGCGACGTGAAGGCCATCCGAGAGGGCTCGACCAAGCGCGTGCTGGGCATGCTGGAGTCGCTGGCCAACAGCGAAGACCAGGCCGAGAAGGACAAGTACGCCGCGTTCTGGACCGACTTTGGCCAGGTGCTGAAGGAAGGCATCGGCGAAGACCACGCCAACCAGGAGCGCCTGGCCAAGCTGTTCCGCTTCGCCTCCACGCACGCCGATGCCAACGTCAGCCTGGCCGACTACGTGTCGCGCGCCAAGGAAGGCCAGGAGGCCATCTACTACATCACCGCCGACAGCCTGGCCGCGGCCAAGCACAGCCCGCAGCTGGAGATCTTCCGCAAGAAGGGCATCGAGGTGCTGCTGCTGGTGGACCGCGTCGACGAGTGGATGCTGAGCCACCTGTACGAGTTCGAGGGCAAGCCGCTGCAGTCCGTCGCCAAGGGCGCCGTGGACCTGGGCAAGCTGCAGGACGAAGAAGAGAAGAAGAAGGCCGAGGAAACCGCGGAGAGCCTCAAGCCGCTGCTGGACAAGCTGAAGGACGCGCTGAAGGACCGTGCCAAGGACGTGCGCGTGACGACCCGCCTGGTCGACTCGCCCGCCTGCATCGTCGTGGAAGAGGGCGATGTGTCCGGCCACCTGGCGCGCCTGCTGAAGCAGGCCGGCCAGCAGGCGCCGGTGTCGCTGCCGACGCTGGAGATCAACGCCGAGCACGCGCTGGTCAAGCAGCTGGAGGGCAACGCGCGCTTCGACGACCTGGCCCAGGTGCTGTTCGACCAGGCCGTGCTGGCCGAGGGCGGCCACCTGGAAGATCCGGCCGCCTACGTGCGGCGCGTCAACGCGCTGCTGATCGGCTGACGCCCCGGGCAGCCGCCCCGGGGCCGATGGCGTCGGGGCGGCGCGGCTTCGCCTTTCTTTACCGTGCATTTGTGACGGGAATGCGACGACACCCGGCCTGCGGGCTTCCCGCGGCGGCGTGTCGTCGTTAACCTAGGGTTTTTACCGAGTCCCAAGCAGTTTCATGGTCTTGAGTGAGCCCCGCGAACCCCTTGCCGCCGTCCCGGCCGCCTTGGTGACCCGTCGTCTGGTGCTGCGCCCGCCGCGGGACAGTGATCTCGATACCCTGGTGGCGCTGTACGCCGACCCCGCGGTGACGCGCTTCTGCGCCGCGGCCACGCCCCACGGCCGCGATGCGACGCAGGTGCAGTTGCAGGCCTGGATGGCGCACTGGCAGCAGCGCGGCTTCGGCCACTGGGCCATCGCCGAGCGCGACCAGCCCGACACGCTGATCGGCTTCGGCGGCCTGATGCATCGCAGTGTTGCCGGCCACGCCGGGCTCTACCTCTACTACCGCATCACCCCGCAGGCCTGGGGCCGCGGGCTGGCGTCGGAAATGTCGCAGTACGCGTTCGCGCAGGCCTTCGAGCAGCGCCAGGAACCGTCCGTCGTCGCTGCCGTGCTGCCCAACAACGCGCCCACGCGCAAGACGCTGGAAGGCCTGGGCCTGCGCCCCAAGGGCACGCTGGCCGACGGCCCCGGCAGCGCCGCGGCACTGCTGTACGAACTGACCACCGACCGCTGGGCCACGCTGCCGCGCGGCGAGCCCGAGGCCATCGCCTTCGCGGCCTGATCAGTCCGGAAAGCGCCGCAGGCCGGCGAGGTCCAGCACCCGCAGGCCGCCGTATTCGATGCGGATCAGGCGCGCGTCGCCCAGCCGGTGCAGCGCCTGGTTCACGCGCTGGCGCGACAGGCCCACCAGATAGCCCAGCTCCTGCTGCGTGATGCGCAGCCAGTTGCCCACGCCTGGGTACAGCGTCGGGTGGAAGAGCGCGCCGAGGTTGCGCGCGACGCGCACGTCGGGGTCGTGAATGCGGTCGGTCTCGCGTGCCGCAATGAACTGGCCCAACCGTTCATTCAGCTGGTGCAGCACGAAGCGGTTGAACGCGATGCTGCCGTCCAGCAGCGCGTGGAAGCTGTCGATGGGCAGGCCGGCCACGACGCTGGGCCGCAGCGCCTGGATGTTGTAGCGGTAGACCTCGCGCTTGAGCAGCGTGCCCTCGCCGAACCAGCCGCCCGGCGGGATGCCGGTGAACGTGACGGCCTGGCCGGTCGAGTCGTCGTTGTTCATCTTCAGCAGGCCGTCGATGACGCCGAACCAGAACGTCGCCGGCCGGCCGATGCGGCACAGCCGCTCGCCGGGCTCGGCGTCGCCCACCTCCAGCGTGACGATGGCGCGCGAGCGCTGCGCGCCGTCCAGCAGCTTCAGCCACGGGATGGCGTTCAGCTCGGCCGCCGTGGGCTTGCGGGCGCGTTGGCGCAGGGGGATGTCCGCCATGCGGGAAAGTCTGGGCCGTGAAGACCCGTAGATTGTCGTCGTACCGA
Source organism: Roseateles sp. GW823-FHT07B05 (assembly GCF_058794515.1). Classification (NCBI taxonomy): domain Bacteria; kingdom Pseudomonadati; phylum Pseudomonadota; class Betaproteobacteria; order Burkholderiales; family Sphaerotilaceae; genus Roseateles; species Roseateles sp. GW823-FHT07B05. The sequence continues at coordinate 10,200 of NZ_JBXAGX010000006.1, read as the reverse complement.
CAGATGGGCGTCAAAGTACTGACCAGAATGGGCCAACAGACGGGGGCCTGAGCCCTCGCGTTGGAGACAGGCTTGACGACCTTTCCTCGGCTCTTGCTCGACCACGCGGCCCGCCGGCCCGACGCGCCGGCGTTGCGCGAAAAGGCCTTTGGCGTCTGGCAGACGCTGACCTGGGCACAGCTCGCCGCGCTGGTGAAGCAGCTGGCGCAGGGCCTGGCCGTGGCGGGGCTGAAGCGCGGCCAGCACCTGGTCGTCGTCGGCGAGAACCGCCCGCGGCTGTACGCCAGCATGCTGGCCGCGCAGTCGCTGGGCGCCGTGCCGGTGCCGCTGTACCAGGACGCCGTCGCGGCGGAGTTCGTCTTCCCGATCAACAACGCCGAGATCGCGTTCGCTGTGGTCGAGGACCAGGAGCAGGTCGACAAGATGCTGGAGCTGCGCGAGCGGTGCCCGCAGCTGGCGCACATCTGGTTCGACGACCCGCGTGGCCTGCGCCACTACGACGAGCCGGGCCTGGCGTCGCTGGACGCGCTGATCGAGCAGGGCCGCGCGGCGCCGGCCGACGTCTTCGCGCGCGAGGTGACGGCCGGCCAGCCCGGCGACGTGGCGGCGCTGTTCTTCACGTCCGGCACGACGGGCAACCCCAAGGGCGTCATCCACACGCATGCGACGCTGATCGACCGCGCCCAGGCCGGCCAGCGCTTCGACAGGCTGACCGCCGACGAGGAGGTGCTGGCCTACCTGCCACCGGCCTGGATAGGCCAGAACATCTTCAGCTTTGCGCAGTGGCTGGCCTGCGGCTACGTCGTCAACTGCCCGGAGTCGGCGAGCACCGTCAGCATCGACCTGAAGGAAGTCGGCCCGACCTACTACTTCGCGCCGCCGCGCGTGTTCGAGGGGCTGCTGACGACAGTGATGATCCGCATGGAGGATGCATCGGCACCCAAGCGCTGGCTGTTCGACCGCTGCATGACGCTGGCCCGCCGCGTCGGCCCGCGCCGCATGGACAGGCAGCCCATAGCCCTGCTGGACCGGCTGGCCTATGCGCTGGGCGACGTGCTCATCTACGGCCCGCTGCGCAACACGCTGGGCTTCTCGCGCGTGCGGGTGGCCTACACGGCGGGCGAGGCCATCGGGCCCGACCTGTTCAGCTTCTACCGCGCCATCGGCATCAACCTCAAGCAGCTCTACGGCTCCACCGAGACGGCCGTGTTCGTCTGCCTGCAGCCCGACCACGAGGCTCGCGCCGACACGGTGGGCGTGCCCATCGAGGGCGTGGAGATCAGGCTCACGGACGGCGGCGAACTGCTGGTGCGCTCGCCGGGCCTGCTGAAGGGCTATTACAAGAACGACGCCGCGACGGCCGAGGCGCTGACGGCGGATGGCTGGTTCCACACCGGCGACGCCGGCTTCCTGACGCCGGGCGGCCACGTGAAGATCATCGACCGCGCCAAGGATGTCGGCCGGCTGCAGGGCGGCGCCTTCGACGGCGCGATGTTTGCGCCCAAGTACGTGGAGAACAAGCTGAAGTTCTTCCCGCACATCAAGGAGGCGGTGTGCTTCGGCGACCGCCGCGAGAAGGTCTGCGCCTTCATCAACATCGACTTCGAGGCCGTTGGCAACTGGGCCGAGCGCCGCAACCTGCCTTACGCCGGCTACACCGACCTGGCGCAGCGCGCCGAGGTCTACCAGCTGATGCTGGAGTGCGTGGAGAAGGTCAACGCCGACCTCGCGCAGGACGAGCTGCTGGCCGGCAGCCAGATCAGTCGCTTCCTCGTGCTGCACAAGGAGCTGGATGCCGACGACGGCGAGCTGACGCGCACGCGCAAGGTCAGGCGCGGAGCCATCGCCGACAAGTACGGTGTGCTCATCGACGCGCTGTACGACGGCAAGGCGTCGCAGTACATCGAGACGCAGGTGAAGTTCGAGGACGGCCGCACGGCCATGGTGGCGGCGGACCTGCGCATCGTCGAGGCGCGCACGTTCCCGGCGGTCAAGGGAGTCGCCGCATGAAGAAGATCGGCGACGTCATCCTCGACGTGAAGAACATCTCGCTGGCCTTCGGCGGTGTGAAGGCGCTGACGGACATCAGCTTCGACGTCCGCGAGCACGAGATCCGCGCCATCATCGGCCCCAACGGCGCGGGCAAGAGCTCGATGCTGAACTGCATCAACGGCGTCTACCAGCCGCAGCAGGGGGCGGTCACGCTGCGCGGCAAGACCTACCGCGGCATGAGCCCGCGCCAGGTGGCCGAGATGGGCGTGGCCCGCACCTTCCAGAACCTTGCGCTGTTCAAGGGCATGAGCGTGCTGGACAACATCATGACCGGCCGCAACCTGCGCATGAAGCGCGGCCTGTTCTGGCAGGCGCTGCACCTCGGCCCCGCGCGTCGGGAAGAGACCGAGCAGCGCGCGGCGGTGGAGCGCATCATCGACTTCCTCGAAATCCAGGCCTACCGCAAGACGCCCGTCGGCCGCCTGCCTTACGGCCTGCAAAAGCGCGTGGACCTGGGCCGCGCGCTGGCCATGGAGCCCAGCCTGCTGCTGCTGGACGAACCCATGGCCGGCATGAACGTGGAGGAGAAGCAGGACATGTGCCGCTTCATCCTCGACGTCAACGACGAGTTCGGCACCACCATCGTGCTGATCGAGCACGACATGGGCGTCGTCATGGACATCTCGGATCGCGTGGTGGTGCTGGACTACGGCAAGAAGATCGGCGACGGCACGCCGGACGAGGTGCGCGGCAACGCCGACGTGATCCGCGCCTACCTCGGTGGCGAGGCGCCCGGGCCGGCCGTGGCCGCGGCAGCGATGCAAGCGGAGGTGGCGTGATGGGACCGTTCCTCGAAACGCTGATCGGCGGCCTGATGGCCGGCATGCTGTATTCGCTGATCGCGCTGGGCTTCGTGCTCATCTTCAAGGCCAGCGGCGTCTTCAACTTCGCGCAAGGCGCGATGGTGCTGTTCGCCGCGCTGGCGATGGCGCGCTTCGCCGAGTGGCTGCCCCGGTTCACCGGCATGGACAGCAAGGTGCTCGTCAACGTGCTGGCCTTCGTCGGCGCGCTGGCGGTCATGGTGGTCGTGGCCTGGCTGGTGGAGCGGCTGGCGCTGTCGCGGCTCGTCAACCAGGAGGGCGTCACGCTGCTGATGGCCACGCTGGGCATTGCCTACCTGCTGGAAGGCGCCGGCCAGATGATCTTCGGCAACGACATCTACAAGATCGACATCGGCCTGCCCAAGGACCCGATGTTCCTGTTCGAGCAGACCTTCGAGGGCGGCATCCTCGTCAGCAAGGAAGACCTGTACGCGGCGCTCATCGCGGCGGCGCTGGTGGCGGGCCTTAGCCTGTTCTTCCAGAAGACCGCCACGGGCCGTGCGCTGCGCGCGGTGGCCGACGACCACCAGGCCGCGCAGAGCATCGGCATCCCGCTGTCGCGCATCTGGGTCATCGTCTGGAGCGTGGCCGGCTTCGTCGCGCTGGTGGCCGGGATGATCTGGGGCAGCAAGCTGGGCGTGCAGTTCTCGCTGTCGCTGGTGGCGCTGAAGGCGCTGCCGGTCGTCATCCTCGGCGGGCTGACCAGCGTGCCGGGCGCCATTGTCGGCGGGCTGCTGATCGGCGTGGGCGAGAAGTTGTCGGAGGCCTACCTCGGGCCGGCACTCGGTGGCGGGATCGAGTACTGGTTCGGCTACGTGCTGGTGCTGGGCGTGCTGTTGGTGCGGCCGCAGGGGCTGTTCGGCGAAAAGATCATTGATCGGGTTTGACGTGAATAGCCCTCACCCCCTCAAACGCATCACGATCTATGTGGATCACGTGGATACGGCGGCCGATTTCGAGGCCGTGACAGCCTGGCTGAACAAGTGGGAAGGTCAGGCGCGAGTGCACGACTACAGCACCGGCGGTTGGGAGCACACCTGGGATATCGAGGCGCCAGCGGCCGCCGTCGCGGAGTTGCCTGACGAATGGCTCTGTGCAAGCAACTGGGCGCCCCCCGAACTCTTCGTCATCCCACCGAAAGCCTAGGCGATGCTCTACCGCGAAAACGGCCAGTTCAAGACGACCTACCCGGCGGACAGCCAGATCCTGCCCATCCGGCAGGATCGCATCGGCATGGCGCTGCTGCTGGCCGTGGCGGTCATCGTCATCCCGATGGTGTCCAGCGAGTACCTGCTGCGCGCCATCTTCATCCCCTTCCTCATCCTGAGCCTGGCGGCGCTGGGGCTCAACGTGCTGGTGGGCTACTGCGGCCAGATCTCGCTGGGCTCGGGCGCCTTCATGGCCGTTGGCGCCTACGTGGCCTACAACTGCCAGGCGCGTTTTGACGGCATGCCGCTCATCGTGTCGCTGCTGGCTGGCGGGCTGGGCGCCACGGTGCTGGGCGTGGCGTTCGGCATCCCGTCGTTGCGCATCAAGGGCCTGTACCTCGCGGTGGCCACGCTGGCCGCGCAGTTCTTCGTCGACTGGGCCTGCCTGCGGCTGAAGTGGGTCACCAACGACTCGACGTCAGGCTCGGTGAGCGTCGCCAACCTGAACCTGTTCGGCGTGCCGGTCGAGTCGCCGCAGTCGCGCTACCTGCTGTGCCTGGCGGTGGTGGTGCTGTTCGCGCTCGTCACCAAGAACCTCGTGCGCGGCCACATCGGCCGCTCGTGGATGGCCATGCGCGACATGGACGTCGCCGCCGCCGTCATCGGCATCCGGCCCATGCACGCCAAGCTCAGCGCGTTCGCCGTCAGCAGCTTCATCATCGGCGTGGCCGGGGCGCTGTGGGGCTTCGTGCACCTGGGCTCGTGGGAGCCGGCGGCGTTCGGCATCAACCGCTCGTTCGACCTGCTGTTCATGGTCATCATCGGCGGGCTGGGCTCTATCTCGGGCGCCTTCTTCGGCGCGGCCTTCATCGTCGTGCTGCCGCTGCTGCTGGACAAGCTGCCCTACTGGACCGGCCTGCCGATGGACACGGCCACGGCATCGCACCTGGCGCTGATGATCTTCGGCGCCCTCATCGTGTTCTTCCTCATCAAGGAACCGCACGGCCTCGCGCGACTCTGGGCCACGGCCAAGGAGAAGCTGCGCCTCTGGCCCTTCCCGCATTGATCCGCACTGACCACAACGACGACAGGAGACAACGCTCATGAAGACCCTCATCACGTGCGCGGCACTGGCCGCTTTGCAGTTGCTCGCGGCGCCCGCCGCGATGGCCCAGGCCAAGGAGCAGTTCTTCCCGTTGCTGGTCTACCGCACCGGCCCGTACTCGCCCAACGGCACGCCGTGGGCCAACGGCAAGCAGGACTACATCAAGCTCATCAACGCGCGTGATGGCGGCGTCAACGGCGTCAAGCTCACGTTCGAGGAATGCGAGACCGGCTACGCCACCGACAAGGGCGTGGAGTGCTACGAGCGCCTGAAAGGCAAGGGCGCCACGCTGTTCGACCCGCAGGCCACCGGCATCACGTTTGCGCTGACCGACAAGGTCCCCAACGACAAGATCCCGCTCATCACGCTGGGCTACGGGCTGTCGGCATCGGCCGACGGCGGCGTGTTCGCGTGGAACTTCCCGCTGATGGGCAGCTACTGGACGGCGGCCGACGCGCTGATCCAGCACCTGGGCAAGAAGGAAGGCGGGCTGGACAAGCTCAAGGGCAAGAAGATCGCGCTGGTCTATCACGACAGCCCCTTCGGCAAGGAGCCCATCCCGCTGCTGGACGAGCGCCAGAAGATGCACGGCTTCGACCTCATCAAGATCCCGGTCACCGCGCCGGGCGTGGAGCAGAAGAGCGCCTGGCTGCAGGTGCGCCAGGCCCGGCCCGACTACGTGCTGCTGTGGGGCTGGGGTGTCATGAACTCCACCGCGCTGAAAGAGGCCCAGGCCACCGGCTACCCGCGCGAGAAGATGTACGGCGTCTGGTGGTCGGGCGCTGAACCCGACGTGAAGGACGTGGGCGAAGGCGCCAAGGGCTACAACGCGCTGAACCTCAACACCTCGGGCCAGAGCCCGAAGGTCATCCAGGACATCCTGAAGCTGGTGCACGACAAGGGCCAGGGCACGGGCCCGAAGGACGAGGTCGGCTCGGTGCTCTACACGCGCGGCCTTGTCATCCAGGCGCTGGGCGTGGAGGCCGTGCGGCGTGCGCAGGAGCGCTTCGGCAAAGGCAAGGTCATGACCGGCGAGCAGGTGCGCTGGGGCCTGGAGAACCTGGCGCTGGACGACAAGAAGCTGGCCGCGCTGGGCCTGACCGGCGTCATCCGCCCCATCAGCACCAGTTGCACCGACCACCAGGGCTCCACCTCCGTGCGCGTGCACACCTGGGACGGCAAGCAGTGGAACTTCAGCTCCGACTGGTACCAGGCGGACGAGGCCATCCTCAAGCCCATGGTGAAGGCCGCGGCGGACAAGTACGCGAGCGAAAAGAAGATCACGCGCCGCACGCCGGCCGAATGCCAGAGCTGACCCGCTGCGCGGCTCAGCTCTTCGAGCTGGTACAGCCCCGCTCCCACCCCTTCCCCGCCCTCCAAGAGGGCGGGGTGCTGAAGCCCCACCCCTGGCCCCTCCCCCGCGGGGAGGGGCACTGACCGCGAGAACGTCCATGCTGATCCGAGAGTTGCCATGACTGCACCGCTCCTCAACGTCAACGGCATCGAGGTCATCTACAACCACGTGATCCTCGTACTCAAGGGCGTGAGCCTGCAGGTGGCCGAGGGCCAGGTGGTGGCCTTGCTGGGTGGCAACGGCGCCGGCAAGACCACCACGCTGCGCGCCGTTTCCAACCTGCTGGAAGGCGAGCGCGGCGAGGTCACCAAGGGCAGCATCGAGCTGCGCGGCGAGCGCATCGAGAAGCTGTCGACGGCCGGCATGGTGGACCGCGGCGTCGTGCAGGTCATGGAGGGGCGCCACTGCTTTGCGCACCTGACCATCGAAGAGAACCTGATGACCGGCGCCTACACGCGCAAGGACGGCCGCGCCGCCGTGGCGGCCACGCTGGAGAAGGTCTACGCCTACTTCCCGCGGCTCAAGACGCGCCGCACCAGCCAGGCCGCCTACACGTCGGGTGGCGAGCAGCAGATGTGTGCCATCGGCCGCGCGCTGATGGCCAACCCGAAGATGGTGCTGCTGGACGAGCCGTCGATGGGCCTGGCGCCGCAGATCGTCGAGGAGGTGTTCGAGATCGTGCGCGACCTCAACGCCAAGGAACGCACCACCTTCCTGCTCGCCGAGCAGAACACCAGCATGGCGCTGCGCTACGCCGACTACGGCTACATCCTGGAGAACGGCCGCGTCGTCATGGACGGCGCCGCCGCCGCGCTGCGCGAGAACGAGGATGTCAAGGAGTTCTACCTCGGGGTCGGCGGGGAAGGGCGGCGCAGCTTCAAGGACGTCAAGAGCTACAAGCGAAGGAAAAGGTGGCTGGCATGAGCGACGACTCGTGGGACATTGCGCCCCCGCCGTTCAATGCGGATGCGGCGCTGCAGACGATGAAGCGCTTCGTGCGTGACCAGCGCGTGCTGGCCGAACGCGGCGACGCGTGGATGCTGGGCGCCGATGCGGTGTTGAAGCTGGCCGTCGACGGCACGGCGGTCAAGGTGCAACTCGCCAGGCGCCCGGCGCGCACGCCCGAGTGGGACACCTTCACGCTGACATCGCCCATCGACACGCGCAAGCTGCAGGACGAGATCAAGCGGCGCCTGACGCGCTGGAAGGACGACGAGTGACGGCGGCGTTCTACGACGCGCTGGAGGCGCGCGATCCGGTCGATCGGGAGGCCGCGCTGATGGCTGCGCTGCCGCTCCAGGTGGCCCACGCGCAGGCCAGCAGCCCGGCGTACATGGAGCTGCTGACGGGCATCGATGCCGCCGCCATCACGTCGCGCGCCGCGCTGGCCGCGCTGCCGCTGACGCGCAAGAGCAGCCTGGCGGCCGCCCAGGCGGCGCGTCGCGCGTTGCGGCTGGGCGGGTTTGCGGCCGGCGTGACGCGCCGCATCTTCCAGTCGCCGGGGCCGCTGTACGAGCCCGAACCCGACGCCGATGGCGCCGACCCCTGGCGTGTCGCCCGGGCGCTGCATGCGGCCGGCATCCGTGCGGGCCAGTTGGCGCACGTGAGCTTCAGCTATCACCTGACGCCGGCCGGCGCCATGATGGAAGCCGGCCTGCGCGCGCTGGGTGCGGCCAGCTTCCCCGGCGGCGTCGGCAACACGGAGCTGCAGCTGCAGGCCGTGCTGGACCTGCAACCCGAGGCCTACGCCGGCACACCCAGCTTCCTGCGCATCCTGCTGGAGAAGGCGGCCGAGGCCGGCCAGGCGCTACCCTGGCTGCAGCGTGCGCTCGTCAGCGGCGAGGCCTGCCCGCCGCCGCTCGTCGCGTGGTTCGCCGAGCGCGGCGTGGACGCCTACCAGTGCTACGCCACGGCCGACCTGGGCCTCATCGCCTACCAGACCGCGGCGCGCGACGGGCTGGTCGTCGAGGAAGGCGTCATCGTCGAGATCGTGCGGCCGGGCTCGGGCGAGCCGCTGCCCGATGGCGAGGTGGGCGAGGTGGTCGTGACGACGCTGTCGCCCGGCTACCCGCTGATCCGCTTCGCCACCGGTGACCTGTCCGCCGTGATGCCCGGTGCCAGTCCTTGCGGGCGCACCAACCAGCGGCTGCTCGGCTGGCTGGGGCGGGCCGACCAGTCGGCCAAGGTGCGCGGCATGTTCGTGCATGCGGGCCAGGTGGCCGACCTCGTCAAGCGCCACCCGGAGGTGCGGCGCGCACGCCTTGTCGTCAGCGGCGAGCTGGCGCAGGATCAGGTCGTGCTGCAGGTGGAAATGTGGAAACCCACAACCCCGGCGCCCGTGGAAAGCCTGATGCTGACCGCTCGCGACCTGACCAAACTGCGGGTTGAGATAGAACTGCTGCCGGAGGGCAGCCTGCCCAACGACGGCAAACTCATCGAAGACCGTCGCTAACCGCTGGAGACATCGATGCGCACTTCATTCAAGCTGGCCGCCAGCCTGCTCGCCACCCTGGCCGCCTTGCCTGCCCTGGCCGAGTACCCGGACAAGCCCATCACGCTGGTCGTGCCGTTCACCGCCGGCGGCCCCACCGACAAGGTCGGCCGCGACCTGGCCGAGGCGCTGCGCAAGCCGCTGGGCGCCACCATCATCATCGAGAACGTCGGCGGCGTCGGTGGCACGCTGGGCGCCAACAAGGTGGCCAAGGCCTCGCCCGACGGCTACACGCTGCTGCTGCACCACATCGGCATCGCCAGCGCCACGGCGCTGTACCGCACGCTGCCGTACAAGACGCTGGAGGACTTCGAGTACCTCGGCATGGTCAACGAAGTGCCGATGACGCTGATCGGCCGCCCCGACCTGCCGGCCAACAGCTACGCCGACCTCGCCAAGTGGATGGCCGCCAACAAGGGCAAGATCAACCTCGCCAACGCCGGCGTGGGCTCGGCCTCGCACCTGTGCGGGCTGCTGTTCCAGCAGGCCGTGCAGACCGACATGACCACCGTGCCCTACAAGGGCACCGCGCCGGCCATGAACGACCTGCTGGGCAGTCAGGTCGACATCATGTGCGACCAGACCACCAACACCACCGGGCAGATCGAGTCCGGCAAGGTCAAGGCCTTCGCCGTCATGTCGTCCAAGCGGCTCACCAGCGGCGCTCTGGCCAAGCTGCCGACGGCCGACGAGTCCGGCCTGAAGGGCTTCAACCTGACGATCTGGCACGGCCTGTACGCGCCCAAGGGCACGCCCAAGGCGGTGCTGGACAAGGTCAACACGGCGCTGCGTGCGGCGCTGAAGGATGCCGACTTCCAGAAGCGCCAGGCGGCGCTGGGCGCGGTCATCGTGGCCGACGGCCGCGTTGCCCCGGCAGAGCACAAGAAGTTCGTCGAGGCCGAGATCAACAAGCTGGGCCCCGTCATCAAGGCGGCCGGCATCTACGCCGACTGAGCCTTTGACCCCTCGCCCACGCGCACGCCGCTGAACGCGGGTGTGCTTGGTCGCTCCCCCGAGGGGACGGCGATGCTTGCGGCGTCGAGCCGCAAGCACATCGCCAGACGGGCCGGCTTGGGGCGGCCCGGCGCTCGGCCCCTCAGGCGTTGATCTTGTCGACCACCAGCCGGTGCTCGCCGTCCAGCACCCACACATTGGCTCTGTCAGAGCAAGTCGGAAAGTTGGCAGCGAAGTCGGAAACTGCTGTCAACGAGAGTCGGAAACTAGGCTGC